>DASYBJ010000321.1:0-9839 GCA_036500845.1 Acidobacteriaceae bacterium | reverse complement strand
ACGCCTGCGTCACTTCTAGAAGCGAGGAGCGACGAATATCGGGTATCTTTCGAGCGACGAGCGACAACGAGGCCAGGAAATTGGCCCCGTCCCCCTAGCTTCGCGGCGAACAACCGAGCCATCCTTCTTATCAGCCTGGGGAGACTCTGAAAAAAGCGCCGAAGCTGCGGGCGAGGCGCCAGCAGATCTGTGATCTGCTGCCATCCATCCTCTCACCTAAACGCTGTCATCCCGAGAGGATGTGACTTTATTCGATTTTTGCGCCTTTTGGGCGTCTAAGCTCTTTATTTTCAGTATCTGTTTTTGTGCTAAATCAAAAAAGTCACACGCTCCGAGCGAGGCGCAGCGAGCCGAGGGATCTGCTTTCCTACCACCAACGCCGGGCGCGTTGAATTGCTTCTCGCAAGCTATATCTCGTCTGCTCGATCAGCAGCGGAACTGTTTTTCAGGGTCTCCCTAGAGAAAATCTCAAATCTCGCCTAGATACGTCCTGATCCCGACACGTCCTGATCCCGACACGTCCTGATCCCGACACGTCCTGATCCCGACACGTCCTGATCCCGACGCATAACACGAATTTATAAATCGTAGTATGATGACTCGCACTTTGGCTTCTGGGTGGCACGATTCCTAAAAAAATGCTACGTGAGGAGATCCAATACGGCCGGCCAGACGTAAAGCAACTGGGTGCGAAAGATGAGGAGCTGTTTTAGACCGGCGAACTGGCTGTACAGAATGGGCCAGCTTGTCCTGCTTTGCCTGTCCCTGTCGCTTCTCACCGTCGCCCAGCAGATCCACGGCCGTGTCTCCGACCCGCAAGGAAGTGGTGTGCCCGGAGCATCGGTGGAAGTTCTCAATGGCACCGATGTGCTCGGGCGCACCACATCGGGACTAGGAGGGGTCTTTCAGATTGGGACAGCAAAAACGGGAACGAAGGAAGCAGAGCCGGTTGAAAGCCTCACGCTCAGAGTCGAGGCAGCTTCTTTTGAGACTGTGACCCTTTCCTTGAATGTTCAGGCGAACGGTGGCGCTGAAGTTGACGTCTCGATGGCGGTTTCTCCCCGCACCGAAAGCGTGCTGGTGACAGCGGACGTTAATGATCTGGACTTGCTCTCGCCTGATCCTGGGCAAAAGGTTTTCGTCCGTGAAAACCTTCTCGACGCCAACCCAGGCAGGCCTGGGGCCCCGGTCTCAATCCCCGGCTATCCGATCGAGACCGCCTCGAGCGGCATCAAAGCGCCGCAGTACTTTGCTCCGGGCGTGGCAGGCGATCATGGCGAACCAATTGCCCAGTTCATTGCTGTGGGCAGCTATTTGGTTCCGAATAATCTGTCGGCAAATGCTCACGGAAATGGCTATGCGGACCCCAACATCTTTGTTCCCGCGGCGCTCGAAAGTGTGGAGGTGGATGGCGGCGCGTTCAACGTTCGCCAGGGAAATCACTCAGTCAATCTGGCAGCCACGTATGAGTTTCGAGAGCATATGGATCCCTTTGTCTCCTTAACGGGAGACTCCCGGGATGTGGATGTTGTGGCAGGGTTTGGTCCCACGCGTCGATCCTTCCTAGCCCTCGAAGCCTCCTATGGCAACGGATTTCTCGAGAGGTTGGAGCATAGGCAGCAATATAAATTCAATGGTCAACACGTTTTTGACTTGCGCGACCACAAGCTCACCCTGCTCGGCATTGGCTATCGCGGCTTCTCCTACCTTCCTGGGCTCGTTCCCATCTCGAAAAACGCGAACGATTCCAACTTCCCGAACTACGGAGACACGATTGATTTACGGCAGAAGGAACAGACCGCCACCGCGCTTGTTGCTGCGAATGATGTTTGGAGACTCACCGCAAGACAGCAATTGCAGCTCTCAGACTTCTTCCGGGCATACAGCCTGTCTTTATTCTCAGACTTTGGTCAGGGGCTTATCCGCCAAAGCGAATCGAGGACCGTTTCCGGCAGCAGCACCAACTACATCAATGAGCTAGGTGAGGCTATTTCTTTGCTCGGGGGCTTTGAATATGATCGCGAGGCTCCGCGCCACGACAATCTCGACCGCTACGGACTTCCTGATGTTGCGAATCCTCGCTACTACGGTGCGTTTACTAACGTCGATTCGAACAATCTTACGATCGCGTCATTTATTTCCTATGCGGCCGCGGCAGGGAAACTGACGCATTATTTCCGCTACTACGCGGGCTGGCGCCACGATCAGATCAATATCGGCAACGAGGATCGAATCCACATTGAGAATTCATTTCAGAAGTGGTCGGGCGTGAATTCTCCGAAAGCTTCGCTTTCGTTCCTTCCCAAGCATTCCTGGTTCTTACCCTTGCTCTCTCTCAGCTTTGGTCAGGCGTTTTTCACAGAGGATCCCCGGATAGGGACCGGTACTACACAAGGATCCCCGGTCGCTACTGCGCACTCTTATCAACTGGTTGCCAGCAAGACAATCGCTAATCTGGACGTGAAAGTGACGCTGGGCCATGTTACGACAAGCGAACAGCTGGCAAAGCTCGACCCTGACACGGGTTTGCAGATAAACCAGGGATCGGGACGTCTACAATTTGCAACAGTTGCTGTTCGTAAAAATTTCCGTCAAGCGTCCTTTCTGGCGACCTTCTCGAAGGCAGATGGTCGAGAGCTCGACACCGGAGACCCTACTCCGGAGGCTCCGCGAACGATCTTTGATCTGATGGGCAGTGTGCAAAAGTTACCCTTCCGGCTACAAGCGCAGAGTGAGTTTGAATATGTGGGACGAAAGCCCTTAGGCACCGGGTGCGAACCGGACTTAAGAGCTCAATGCGTTGGGACATCGATCAAGGAGTTTCGTGCCGCAGTCGTTCGGCAGTTTCTGCGCGGCCGCGTGGAGGCTGGGGCAAATATGCTAATCGCCAGCGGATATGCCGGCCAGACAACCGAAAACTTCTACCCCTCGGAAATCCAGGAAGTCGTAGGAGTCCGCATTCCGTCGTATGCGGGCGTGCGCTTCACCTATCGACTTGGGCGGACCATCGATCGCTGAGACATTTCCTAGTGTTTGTGATCTGCGGGATGCTGGTGCGCCTTCGGCCCGTTGAGCTCTTTGCCTGTGCCCGTGAGAACAAGCTTTCCGTGTTTGACTCCGCGCAGGCTGAGCATGCGGTCCGAAATGTGGCGGATTTCCTGGCTATGGCCGCGCATAATAATTACTTCCAGGCAGTAGTGTTCATCGAGATGGACGTGAGTCGTGGCGAGCACCAAGTTGTGGGCATGATGTTGCGCTTCGGTTAGTTTCTGGGAGAGGTTCGGCAGGTGGTGATCGTAGATGAGAGTCAGCGTGCCTACTACCGGTTTATTCGAGTCCACGGCCTCGGAGAGTAGGGTCTCGCGAATGAGATCCCGCAGGGCCTCGGAGCGGTTCTGATAGCCTCGCTTGCCAATCAAGCGATCAAATTCCCGCAATAGCTCTTCTTCGAGCGAAACGCCGGTCCTGCTCAACCCAGGCATTACACATATCCCCGCCCTCATTGTAAGGTCGGCCAGATATTACGATGAAATCAGTTGGAGCCGCTTCGATCCGGAACACGCTGGGAGAAGGTACAGAGGAGGACTTCTGGAATGCGAAGTTCTGAGTGGATTCAGATCGGGTTCGCTACGCTTCTTGCCTTGGCAGGGTGGATGACCAGCTTTACGACGAGACCTCTTCCTCTACGCCGGCGATGGATCATTACGGGTCTTGCTGTTGCCGCCATCGTGATTGTGGCCTTGGCCCGCTGGACGGGCTTTTTCCTTCCACAGCAGTACCAGTCGATCTTGCGTGATTGGCTCACAGTCGCACTGTTCCTCATACCGTATTGGCAGACTGGACAATTTTTCCTGGGACCAAACGTCAGAATTCAAAAGCAGCTCCTGGCCTTTGATCGCCGGATGCTTCATGACATCGCAACGAAATCGGGAACTGAGCGATCTCCCGTCGGCTTTCTATTTGAAGTTGCGTACCTCTTTTGCTATCCATTCGTGCCACTCGGCTTGGCCGCCATGTATGCCACTGGATTGCGCAGCAAGGTAAGCAGCTTTTGGCTTGTCGTTCTCGTGTCCACTTACATTTGCTACGCAATCACCCCCTTTGTACCTGCATTCCCGCCGCGGGCGCTCATCGGAGACCTCGGCCCTGCGGCCGAGTCGTCTGAGAATGTGAACAAAGGAAGAATCTTCAATCGCTGGATTCTCAAGCATGGAAGCATCCACGCAATTTCCTTTCCGAGTGCACATGTCGCATCCGCACTCGCTGTCGCGCTAGTCTTACTGCGCTTCTCACCCTTGATCGGCTTGGTGTTCCTTGTGGTCGCGATCTTGATTTCGATCGGCGCGGTGATCGGCCGATACCACTATGCGCTCGACGTTCTCCTCGGCGCGGCTACAGCGATTCTTGTCTTCCTTGCCAGCTATCGATATTTGTAGAGACGCGCGATCCACCGCGGAAATAGCCGTCATCCCGAGAGGATGTGACTTTATTCGATTTTGCGCCTTTTTGGGCGTCTAAGCTCTTTGTTTTCAGTATCTGTTTTTGTGCTAAATCAAAAAAGTCACACGCTCCGAGCGTAGTCGAGGGATCTGCTTTCCCTCAATTCCCTATTTCTTTGCTTGCTTGAGGCCAAGCACTCTCAGCGCCAGTCCAGCGAGCAGTTTGCGAGCGACGCCAGGCGGTTTGCCGTTGGGTTGGGGAAGAAAGATGGAGCTTAGGACGCGCACTCCCTTTGGCAAAGTGAGCGGCCCGCCAGGTTCCGCAGGCGGAAAGAAGCGCTGTAGCGCTTCCCGTGGATGGTCACGTACAAGGTCGAGCATTGCGACACGATGGACGCAAGAGACAGTGCAGAACGACGCGCAGGGCTTCTTGGTCGAGTATTCCCGGTCGAGATCCGTCTGCGTGTATTTTTCAAGAGGAATCGCCGGATAGCCTCGCTGCTGCGAGCAGTAATGGACTAACCCGTTCTCGCAAACGTAAAGATATCGGCTCCCCGCACGGCATTGCCAATCGTTTGGTTGACCGAGCGCTAGGTTCTTGTGAAAGAGATTGTCATACGCAAAGGCAAAGAAAGCGGGATCCCGTTCTTTTAGGATCTGGTCATATACGGCGCGCTCGTTCGCCTTCAACGGTTGGAGCTGACCGCCGTGGTCGTGGATGATGCCGACCGTCGTTTCGAATCCGAGAGCGAGCGCGCGGCGAGTGATCGTCGCGGCATCTTCCGGATGGGAAATGCCGCCGCCCAATACGGAGTTGATGTTGACCTCGAAATCCGCATGCTCCGCAAGCCACTCGAGTTTCCGGTCCAGGACCTTGAGACTCTTTTTGGAAACATCGTCGGGAGTTACGTTGTCGATTGAAATCTGCAAGTGTTCTAGTCCGGCCCGGTTCAGGCGCTCTATGCGGTCTGGTGTCAGCAAATAGCCGTTGGTAATGATGGTGGCAATGGCGCCGTGTGCGCGGATCCCGCGGATGATCTCATCGAGAGCGGGATGGAGCAACGGCTCGCCGCCGCTGACTGTGATGATCTGCGTTCCAAGGCGCGCCAGCAGCTCGATACGGTGCAGCATCTCCGGCGTAGGTACCGGGTCAGAAACCTTGTCGTACTCATTGCAATATGCGCAGGAAAGATTGCACCTCCGCATGGGGATAATGTGAGCGAGGATCGGGTGGCGCTTCGACTGGATCGCGCGAGCGACCATGCGGGTCTGGCGAAATCGCCGCTGGTAAAATCGAACGGTTTTCCGCGTAAGAGCTAGCCTCATGGGGCCACCGGTGCGCATCCTGCCGGAATTGAACTTCGGCACCCAGTTTACGCTTCTCGCGAGACACGGACGTGTAGGTCTTTCGGGCGGATTTCCTGTTGCCGTGCAACGGCATGCGCGCGACGTGCTGATTCTCTCAATGGGGGAGCGTGGGAACTACAAAGTAGCTCCGGCGTACACAGGCTGCGGAAAAACGCGCCGAAGCAACAAGCGAGGCGCAAGAAGATGTATTACCCGAATCGGAGCACCCCAAGGAACAGATCGTTCGTTCGCCGCAGACCAGTTTTTCAGCAGCCTGTTACAGCCACTAAAAGATCCGCTCGATCACAAACCTCGACACAAGAGTCCTCGGCACAAAAATATTGACAACCTCCCTTGAACCGAAAAGAATCCTTCTGCCCCGGTTCGCAGAGCAATACGCCGTACCTAATCACGAACGTGTGTCTCGCATCAAGAGACTGCGCCAGAAACTGAAGAGTGTAGTCCGGCGGCTGGTGAACGGTACTTGAGCAACTGTGAATGTGGGGCACACGAGTCCAAGCAGAGAGGTTTCTAGATGGAGATTCACACGACCCCGGCAGTTGAGGCGCCGGTTGCAGACGCTATGGCGACGACGAAGACTGGCGGTCCTTACCAATTGCAGAGTCTAGATCGAGCCGTCGCCGTTTTGGAGGTGCTTGGAGAAAGAGATACGCCGCTCAGCCTGGCTGAGGTGTGCCATCACATGAGCCTGCATAAGAGCACGGCACACCGACTACTCATGGTCTTGGAACGCAGCGCACTGATCGAGCGCACTCCGGAGAACCGCTTCCGTCTCGGCCTTAAGTTGTATGAGTTAGGAAATCGCGCTGTGGAACAGGTCGATCTAAGGGCCCGAGTCCATCCCTACTTTCGCCGGCTGGCGGCGCAGGTGGGCGAGACCGTACATCTCAGCGTCCTGCAAAAAACATCTGTCGTTTATTTGGACAAGGTCGAACCGAATCGCCGGGTATGTATGACCTCAAAGACAGGAAGTTCCAATCCTGTTTATTGCACATCGATGGGCAAGGCTATGCTCGCTTTTCAGCCGCCAGAAGTCACCGACCAGATTATCTCGAAGATCCGCTTTGTGCGTTTCACACATAAGACTCTGGTTTCAAAGGAAGCCTTGCTGAAAGCTCTTGAAACCGTGCGCCGTCGCGGATACGCCATCGATGACCAGGAAATTGAACTGGGTGTTCGCTGCGTGGGCGCTCCCATTTTTGACGAGAAGCAGCGCGCCATTGCCGCAGTCAGCGTCTCGGGACCTGCCTCGCGTATAACTCCGCAAAGTGTTCCGGAGATTGTGGAACATCTGTTGCGCTGTTGTCGCGAGATCTCCAGTTCGCTCAGGCTGCATGCGAGAAAGCGGCCACACGTATTGTCGGCTTTTGCGCGACACTACAACAGCTAGGGAAGCTCCCAAAGCCGAACCAACAGCCAGACGCGAAGCCTCCGTGTTCAACGCATGAGGGCGGTCGCTGCCCATAGAACGGGCGCCTGCCCATGGAAGTCGCCCGTTCTGCGCTTGCGCATCAGGTACCAATTGAGATCGTTCTTTTTGTTTGTACCTTCGCAGACGCTGGTCACGTTGTCGTTCTGGTCGACATAACCCACGAGCGCGATCCAGCCCTTGCGCGCCGCGGGACCGTAGACAGACGCGTCCAGCCAGCTCTTTTTGACGCCCGTGATCATGGCGAAGGTAAACATGCCGGTACTCGAGCTCTCGGGCCAGGCCTCGTCATGATCGATCAGTTGGCGCCACATTCCGTCTTTGCCTTGGTACTGCAGTAATGTTGCCATCATCTTGCGATAGCCCGCCAGAATACGGGTCCGGTTCGGATTGTCTTCCGGTAACGAGGTCAGCATTTCTGCCATCCCAGCAGCGACCCAGCCATCGCCGCGACCCCAGAAAAATGGAACGTCCGGCGCATGATAGAAGAGACCATTCGGCTGCTGCAGCTTGTCCAAATATGCCGTCATCTCCACGGCTGCCCGGTCGATATATTTTCGGTCGCCGGTCGCACGGTAGGCCTCTAATTGAAGCATGATGAGCATGTACATATCGTCAATCCAGAAGCGCGTTTCCGCGGAGAGGCCGTCGCTGGTGGGCGCGTCCCATTGCCGGTCGGCGAAGGTCTTGCCGAAGTCGAGGTACTTGGTTTGCTTGGTCTGAATGTAGATCTCGAGAGGCACCACACCGAAAATCTCATCATCGACGTGCCTACGCTCGGGCATCAGAGAACTCTCGGCCGGAGTCATTAGCGGGTCGAATCGATTGACCAACTTGCCTCTGAGATCTTTGTCTCCGGTGACCTCCGCAAATGTCAGCGCGCCATACCAGGCACACACTTCGGGATAGACGATCTTTGTGGGATTTTGATGGGGGCTGACCACGAAATGCTCTGCAACACGCTTACCGATCGCGGTTGGCGATGTGCCTTCGGGCCAATTTGAAAAGTAGGTAGACTGTGCAACTCCCCGATGCAAGCTTCCGAACAGCACAACCGATGCCGCCAAGATGTGGAAATTCCGACGCCTCACTATCACTTCGATTGCCCTCATATCTCTGTCTTGATACTCGCAAAGTAACCAGCGAGCTGACTCTTGAAACAAAACACGGATGGGATTGCTTTCGAAATCCCATCCGGTTGACTCAAGCAAGTTTGTTTACTGTTAGAAGTTGACCTTGAGGCTCAACTGCAGGATCCTCGGCTGATTAGCGGCTGTGATCGTACCGAAGGTCGTAGTGGTATTCAAGGCTGTTCCAGGGTTGCCGATGACTCCGTTGACGTTTGTCCCTCCAGATTGAGTAGATTCGTGTGGTTCAAACAATTGAAGCATTCGGCGCGCGCCCGCTACCGCATTTCCCGTTTGATCGGTTACTGTTTCCTGGATTTGGCCACTGCCGACCGACTGCGCGTGCAACAAGTTGGTTGAAGTGACAAAGAGCACGAGCGCAAGCAGATTCAACCAGATACCGCTGTGCCTAATGCTGTTTTCGATCGATGTTGAATGGAGATTCGATAGACGATGCATCTGAATCCCGATAAGCGTGCGGTGAAATGTATCGCCGTCCGCCTGTTGCCGTCCACCCGTTTATCAAAGAATGCACACGAGTGTCCTCTGCCCTGTTGGCCGATGTACCCGTATGCGGTATGCGTCTCTGATTTACGCTATGAGTACCAGGAAATGGGGACGGATGGATAAGCCCAAGTGTTTGTTCGTCGAACGAAGCGGAACGGGACCACCGTGAAGCGATAATGAGGTGGGAGATTGAGGCCGCCCGGCCTTAGTTGCGAGCCGAATTCCGTTTCGATATGGTTAACAGTTTGTCACTGAGAAGATTTTTGCAGAGGAGCAAGGATGAATGTGCTTGATCTGAGCCGTAGAGCGTTTCTCAAGTCAGCGAGCGCCGCGACGGCAGCAACTTTCGCAGGATCAACGTTTCACACTCTGGCCGACGCCCAAGCAGCGCCTGCCAGGCCGCTGGCAGCAAATGACCAGGTACAGATCGCGTTGATTGGCGCCGGGATCCAGGGTCAAGGCGATACCAAGGTGGCCCTCGAGGTCCCAGGTGTAAAGCTTGTGGCAGTGGCGGACTGTTACGACGGAAGACTCGCCCATTCGAAGGAACTCTGGGGGGATTCAGTCTTCACCACCCGCGACTATAAAGAGGTGCTGGCGCGCAAGGAAATTGATGCCGTCATCGTCGCCACACCCGACCACTGGCACAAGCAGGTGGCCGTTGACGCGATGAAGGCGGGGAAGGACGTCTACTGCGAAAAGCCCATGATCCATCTCTACACCGATGGGCCGGAGATGATTGAGGCGGCTCATTCGACCGGCCGGATCCTGCAGATTGGGAGTCAGCGTGTAAGCTCGGTGATTTACGGCAAAGCTAAAGAGTTACTGTCCTCTGGCGCGATCGGCGAGCTGAACATGGTGACCGCGTGGTGGGACCGCAACTCATCCATCGGCGCCTGGAACTATACGGTTCCACTCGATGCGTCGACGGATACCTGCGATTGGCCTCGCTTCCTGGGCACCGCACCC
>DASYBJ010000320.1:0-14979 GCA_036500845.1 Acidobacteriaceae bacterium | reverse complement strand
CTAACGCCTACTTTGCGGCCTTTGAGATCTGAGTTGGCGCTCGGAGCGTCGGCTCATTGCCATGTCCCCTCCCAGACTCCCAGCCACATTATCACCGGCGGTTCAGTGAATCAAGCGGTGGGTGACGTACCGTTCTTGAATCCCGTGTCTGAATCTCGTAACTTCTTCGAAACGTGCGAGTAACGCGAGGGCAAGTCTGGAAATGGGTCACGACTCGTGTGCTCGTTTTGTCGTTAGGCAAGTCAGGGGCGACCCAGAGGTTTCATATGCAACTGTTGACTTCAGGCCAATGCGCTCGTTGACCCCCGCACCTCGGCTTCACAGACAGGATGAGAAACTCGGAAGCTGGACTAGCGATAACCTGTGCCCGAGCATACATTCGCAATCTCGAAGAGAGCCGGCCTTGCCGCGCCCGCCGGTTTGTTTGTACGTGCCCGGCACGAAACAGCGTTGTCGCAAAAACTCAAGAGCTGCAGCAGAGCCGGGCTGGTCCGCTGACTCGCCGACCTGCTTCCAAAATTAATTCTTGACCAAATTCTGATATCTGATATACATAAGGTCATGGGTTCGTTCCATCCCACTTCCGGTAGCTTCAGCGCCAGCCTATCTGTTTCTCCCGCCCTCATCTCTCGATGTCGTTCTTGATATCTCTCGGCGGAGAGTTGTTGAAGATTTCGGGTCCAGCAAGCTCTAATTAATGTGAAAGGACTTAGTCTTCTAAGTCCTTCGGGAACCTTTCATTCAACTGCACTTTGCGATGCATAGCGGCATGAGGGTTGCTGCATCGCATCGGTGATGCAGGCGTGTTTACACGCCGACTCAGTATTTTTGCACTACCTAAGCGAAGGCGATTCTTGACGCTTCCGGTATTCGAAGACGCCAATTTTCTCCCCGGAGCCGAGGAAAGAGTTACAAAGGGCACAGAAATGAAGATCAAGGTGATTGCGCTGCTTGCTGTTGCGGCAATCCCCGGGGCTTTGGTACAGGCTAACTCTCCGGACGCAGCAGAACGCTGGTTTGCACACGTCCGCTTTTTGGCAAGTGATGAACTCGCGGGGCGCAAGACCGGCACCACCGAATTCACAAAAGCCGAAGAGTACGTTCAGGAGCAATTCAAGGAAGCTGGTCTTGGTCCTGCCTGTGCCCACGGCTACCTGCAGGACGTGGGTTTTGTGACCGTCCAACTCGACACAAGCCGTCGGACGACGTGAATCAACCCCTAGATAAGAACGCGCCCGTCCTCTTCGATGAGATTCTCGCTCAACTTGCGGCGCGCATCGCGAATGCGCCAAACCGCCCAATTGGTACTCCGAGAGTTTCTTCGCCTCGGTCCCTAGGTCGTAGACCCATAACTCGCTAGAAGCATTTATCCGATCGTCCACCGGAAGCGGATCGCTGGAATATTCGATCTAAAACTCAACTTTCATCAAGGAAGCGCGCCATGAGTTTTCAACGAACCAAGCGACATTTGCTTGCGGTGTCACTCATCCTCTTTGCTCCGCATGCATTCAGTCAGACCATCACCAGCGGTACTGTCGTTGGCGCCGTTACCGATTCGACCGGAGCGGCCGTTCCTTCTGCTGTCGTGACCATTAAGCAGGCCGACACAGACGCGGCTCGAACAACCACGACGAATCAATCAGGACAGTATCGGTTTCCGTTTCTCAAACCCGGGGACTACATCGTTTCAGCCGAAGCCACAGGGTTGACCACTAGCGCTTCCCGCTTCAACCTTCTGGTTGGGCAGGAACAGGCAGTGAATCTCGTTCTGGGGTTACAGTCGGTGCAGCAAACGGTATTCGTCGGCAGTGCCTTGGACTTGCTGCAGACTGAGAATGCCAATCAGGCAACATCCTTCAGCCTTAAAGAAGTCACCAACATGCCGATCAATGGCGGCGATATCACGAATATCGCGTTCACAACGCCCGGTCTTCGCTTGAATGTTGGGGGCGGTAATACGAACTTCAACGTCAACGGTCTACCGTTCAGCGCCGCGCTTTTCACGGTAAATGGAGCTGACATTAACGAGCCGTATAACCTGAACAATAAGTCCGGTGCGAGCAACAATACACTCGGCGCCAACGATATCCAAGAGGCAGCCGTCATACTCAACGCCTTTAGCGCCCAGTATGGAAGAATGGCTGGCGCGCAAGTCAACTACATTACCAAATCAGGCACTAACCAGTTTCATGGCAACCTTGCGGAGAACTACAACGACGCGATTTTGAACGCCAACGACTATTTCAACAACCTCACCCACACCCCCCGCGGGCGAGCTGTCGCGAATCAGTACGCGGCATCGATCGGAGGTCCGATCCTTAAGGACAAGCTTCTATTTTTTGCTAACGCAGAAGGTCTACGTTATGCCTTGCCATCTTCGGGCGTGGTCTCGCTCCCGTCTCCACAGCTTCAGCAATATACGCTCGCGCATATCCCAGCCGGATCTCAAACTCTCTACCGGGATCTCTTCAGTCTCTACAATGCGTCGCCGGGGGTTAGCCGGGCCGTCCCCGTCACGAACGGCAACGGTCCCCTGCAAGACGGGAACGGCACCCTAGGCTGCGGTAAGCAAAGATTCCCCGGTACGTACGTGAACGGGACGAGTGGACCCCGCTTCGGTGTTGACGTACCCTGCGCTGTGGCCTTCGGCACCAATGCTTCAAGCATAAACACGGAGTCGTATGTATCGGGCCGCGTCGATTACAACATCAGCGACAAGCAGAAGGTCTACTTTCGCGTGAGCCGGGATTGGGGTGTTCAGGCAAGCGGCACGAGTCCCATAAGCCCGCTTTTCAACCAACAAAGCAATCAGCCTTGGACTATCCCGCAAGTCAACTACACCTATACAATCACTCCGACCCTGGTGAATAACTTCATCGCCAGCGGGAATTGGTATTCAACAATTTTCGGTCCGCCAAGCTTCGCCAAAGCACAGGCGGCTTTTCCCGCAGGCTTTACGTTCAATGATGGTGGTGCCAACGGCAGTTCCTCTCCTTCGAATACGAACTCGAGTAACAGCGGGGGCGCGTTTGCCAATATAGCCGCGGTGTTCCCGTATGGCCGGCGTGGACAACAGCTTCAGATCATCGACGACCTCTCCTGGAGCCACGGCCATCACACAATCCAAGCTGGTATCAACGACCGGAACAACCGTATCTCAGATTCATCGATTGGGCAAAATTCCGTGATCGGTGCTTCCACCTTCAATGATCTGACCGACTTTGCAACTGGTACGATCAACAGCACAAACACGGGAAGCACGTTCACACAAGCTTTTCCGGTGTTACCCGTCGCGCATACACGGCTGAACGCACTGGGATTCTATGTTCAAGACGAATGGAGCGTGACCAAGAATCTCAATTTCACGTATGGTGTTCGCTTCGAATTGCAAGGGAACCCTTCTTGCAAAGAGCACTGCTACTCGCGCTTCAACACCGAATTTCTTGCACCCGGATACCAGGCAGGCGCCAACGTCCCATACAACTCCACGATTCAGACGGGCCTGAATAAGGCATTTCCAAATCTCGAAGGCGTCGTGACGGAGCCGCGCATCGGAGTCGCCTATTCGCCGCGTGGTGACGGCAAGACCGTGATCCGCGGAGGAATCGGCCTGTTCGCAAATACCTTTCCCGGAAGCATCGCAGCCAGCGTCTTCGGGAATGCACCGAATAAATTTACTCCGACTGTCAGCTATGGCGACGTCGCGCTTGCGAACGACCCGAATAGCTCGCAGGCAGCCGCAATCGCATCCAACCAGGCGTTCCAGAAGGGATTCTCTCAGGGAGATACCCTGGCGCAACTGCAAGCAGCCGCTGGTAAGGTCAAATTCGCAACACCAACGTTCTATGTCACACCAAATAATTACGCAACGATCAAGGTCCTCGAATGGAGCCTGGAGCTCGAGCAGCCTCTTACCAGTCGCGACGTGTTCGTGCTCACGTACTCAGGAAATCACGGGTATGACGAGCCGCTCACAAACTCGGACGCGAATGCGTATATCGGTACCCCTAGTCGGTATCCAAATGGATTCGGCGGCTTACCCTTTTCCATTCCCGATCCCCGCTTTTCGACCGTCAATCAGGTTCTTACCTCAGGGTTCTCGAATTACAACGGCCTCACCGCCCTGGTACGTCATACTTTCAGTCGCGGTTTCGAAGGACATGCCAGCTATACATGGAGCCATGCTCTGCAGCTTGGTCCTCTTGTTCCAAGCACCGGCAGCACCACTACACAATTCTCCGTCTACAACCCCTACAATCTGAACAGCGAATACGGGTCTACCAACTTCGACACGAGGCATAATCTGACCGCCGACCTTCTCTGGGTGTCCCCCAAGCAAAATAACCGCTGGTTGCAATCAACGCTTGGCGGATGGACCCTTGGGGGAAAACTATATCTTTACAGCGGCCGTCCATTCTCGGTTACGAACAGCCAAATCCCCGGCAGGCTATCCAACACCTTCGGGGGCAGTATTCTTGCTGACCTTCTCAACAAGAATCTAGTCGGAACGCATTGCGCCAAATCGGCAATCTCGACGCCGTGCTTAACATCGACGCAATTCGCCGCGACGACGGCGACAGCTGCGAATCCCTACCAACAAACCGACTTCGGCAATACCCGTCCCAATAGCTTCTGGGGTCCTGGCTTTTTTAGCGTAGCGAGTCAGCTCACCAAAAGGATTCCAGTGACCGAAAGCGCTGGATTCGATATCGGTGTGACTGCCTATAATCTCTTCAACCACCCAAACTTTGCGGTCCCGAACGGCAACGTCACCGCGGGCTCTCTCGGGCTCATCACCAGCACCGTCAGTTCGCCCACAAGCATCTACGGCACTGGGCAAGGCGCTGTTGTCTCAGGGCGCGTGTTGGTGCTAGTCGGGAAATTTAGCTTCTGAGTTCGGCATTCGATCGAATGCCACTCGCCACTTCGACCGCGAAATCATCGACTGGATCAAAGTGCAGGACGGGAGAGAGAAGCAATTCATGAAGAAGCTGGCCTATCTGATTCTGGTACTGTCAACTCTTACGTTGTCGGGCCAAGTCCGGCCTATCACGTTAGAAGACCTTGTATCGAGCGGTCCCTTCGGCAGACGTGAAGGAGTACTCGCACCGGACGGCAAGCATTTTGCCGTCGTGGAAAAAGGGCAAATCGCGTTGCTGCCAGCCGATGGAGGCGTGGCTGTCCCGATCACCTCGACGGCTGGAGTCAAATCCGAGCTCAGCTGGTCCCATGATGGTCAGAAGCTAGCCTTTGTGTGCAGAGGAAATATTTGGGTTGTCTCCGTCTCCGGAGGTGAACCAACCCAACTTACAAGCGGTCCTGTAGGGCCCGGGGATCCTCGCGGAGCTACGGACCACTTTCCGAAATGGAATCCAAATGGGCAGTGGATTCTCTTTCAGTCAGGGCGTAAGGGCTGGAATGAGCTTTATGTCGTGAGCGAGGATGGCAAGAGGAAAAATTACATCGCGTCAACCGAGATCTACTCCGGCCAAGATCAGTTAGGGAGTGTGGCTGTCGATCGGGGAGATGCCGTCTCCTCGGATCGTTTTGATCCGAATCCTGCCTGGTCCCCGGATGGAAAACATATCTCTTATACAGAGAGATCGCGGCAGTATTTCTCCGGCAAGCTCAAAGTGGTTGCATTCGATCGAGCGACGGGGGCCGCAAAAGGAAATCCGATCGACCTTTATATCGCAAAAAACGATCGAGGTGGAGCATGGGCGATCAACACGTCGGCTTGGTCATCCGATAGCAAGACGCTCGCGGTCGTGCTGCAAGAGACCGGGTGGGATCAGATCTTCCTGATCTCGGCGGCAGGTGGCAAGCCTAAACAACTGACGAATGGGGAATCGGAGGATGAGAATCCGGTCTACTCGCCAGACGGCAAGCTGATTGCCTTTGTTTCCAATCGTGATCTTCCCGAAGAGCGCCACATTTGGATTGTTCCGGCGAAGGGCGGATCGCCGTGGAGGCTCTCTCATCTCTCCGGCATTGAGAGTTCGCCGCAGTGGTCGGCCGACAGCAAACAGATCTACTTTTTGCGCGGAACCGTTTTTCGCTCACCGGACCGGTACGTCGCTTCCGTTCACAGTAGTGACCCTCCGCGTCCACTGGAGCCACTGACTCCATCGATCTTCGAGCAGTCGGGCTTGGCGGGACCGAACGTAGAGCACTTCACAGGCAAAGATGGCCTCGCGCTTGCCGGGATTCTGTATCGGCCACTGGGGTTTAAACCAGGGACCCGTTATCCCTTGATCATCTGGGCACATGGCGGCCCTGAAGGGCAGGATGCACTGAGTTTGTCGCCGTGGTCCCTCTTTCTGGCACAGCGCGGCTTTCTGGTCTTTGAGCCCAACTTTCGCGGTAGCACCGGCTACGGTGAACGCTTTCGCAACCTGAATGTAGAAGACTCCGGCGGTGGGGAAATCGACGATATCGCCGCCGCAGTCAAGTACCTGGTTAGCCAAGGCATGGCTGATCCGCAGCGCGTCGCCATCGGAGGCGGTAGCCACGGCGGAACCGTCGTCGCCAATGCTGTCACCAAGCTTCCGGACACGTTCGCTGCGGCTATCGAGCTCTACGGCGTCGTCGACCGAGCGCTGTTTCTTCAATATACGAATCGCAATTCGAAGATACGTTGGGAGACGAAGATGGGTGGAACCCCGGAGGAGAAGCCCGCCGTTTATCGTAAGGCAAATATCCTGCCGGATGTCGACAAGATCCGGACTCCTCTCCTCATCATGCACGGGGAGGAGGATCCGCAGGTGCCGCCGCAAGAATCTGCAGAACTCGTAGAAGCACTCAAAAAGGCTGGCAAGACCTATACCTATGTGACTTATCCGGGCGAGGGCCATGGTTTCGAGCGGCGTGAGCATCGCATGGATGCATATCGCAAGCAACTAGCATTTCTGAACAGATACCTGAAGCCGGTGTCCACGCTCAGCAACTCAAACTAGGGCCTGTCCCAGCGCCGGTCGGCAAGTTATGTCCGAAAGCCCTCCGAATAGCGGCCGCTGGACGATTCGGAAGAGATCCTTCGAACCCCGTTGGGTTACTCATGGAAAGCCTTAGTTACTGACCGCATCGCCTCGCGAAGCCATCCATGGCGGGGATCGCTATTGAGTCTGGGATGCCAGGCCATCAGGAAATGAAACGGGTGTAATTCCTGCGGTGCTTTTACAAGTCGTAGCCTACGGTCCCCTCGAACAACCGACGTCAGACCGCTAGTTAGAGTAAGCACGAGCTCTGTGCCGGGTAGGCATTGCAGGGCCACTCCGAAGTAAGGCACCCGAATAAAAGAACTGCGTTTTGCTCCGACAGCCGTCAGCCGCTTGTCCGGAATCGTCTGCACACCGGCGAGGGTGGGTACAACAATGTGACTTGCGGCTAAGTACTGTTGAAGCGAGAGCCGGTCCCCAAAACGGCTGTCACGCGACACCGCGCAAATCCAATTCTCCTGGTACAGCCTCTCCGACTGAAAGTGCGACGGAAGGAGCCCATCATCGATGTGGAGAACAAGATCGAGTTGCCCGTGCTCCACTAATTCCGCGATGCCACTCTGCCACGGAAGGAACTCGAACTGCACTTGGTAGGCTCCGTTCGCATACTGCCGGCACAAACGCGGAACCACGACTGTGCACACGTTGTCAGGGCCGGAGATGCGAAAGTGGCTTTTCTCCCGCATGGGATCAAACAGACTGGGCGTAACGAGATGCTCCATCTTTGGCAGCAAGCCATCCAGCTCCTGGAGGATCTTCCGGCCTCGCAACGTGAGTTCGAACCCCCTTGGCGAACGGACCAGAAGATCATCCTGAAACATCGCGCGTGCCCGCTGCAGCGCTCGGCTTACCGCAGGCTGACTAAGCATTAGCCGGGATGCTGCTGCCGTGACGCTTTTCTCCTCTGCAATCGCGGCGAATGTAATCAGGAGGTTCAAGTCGACTTGGCGCAGTTTCTCTAAACGCATGGGGACAATAACTATTATGCATGAACCGCATGCAGTTGTCTGATTATCTTTGACTACGTGAGTCACAAGAGGCGCCGATTGTCGAGCCGTCGCTGGATCTCTATCGCAGGTCGTCGTTAGCAAGTACTATTCAGCCATGAAAACCGTCGACATAGAATCCTCTTCAGATCCAAACAATCTGCAAATCGGGCAGAAGCCATCGGCCTCGAAGGCGTCCAGACCTGTCTGGATCATTCGCCCTGTGTTACTGATACTGCTTGTGGCAGCAAACACTTCTTGGGCAGAACCGCCGCAAGCCGAGATCGGGAATGGTGTCGTTCACGCCAAGGTGTATCTCCCCGATCCGGTGAACGGGTTCTACCGAGGGACCCGTTTCGATTGGTCGGGAGTCATCGGCCGGCTCGAATATGCAGGTCATACCTATTACGGCCCGTGGTTCACGAAAACAGATCCCGCCGTGCGTGATTTCACGTATGACGGACCGGATATCATTGCAGGCCCTTGTAGTGCGATTACGGGTCCCGCGGAAGAGTTTCTTTCCAATGGCGAAGCGCTTGGATTCAGCGATGCTGCGCCCGGAGGGACGTTTCTCAAGATCGGCGTCGGCGTCCTTCGCAAGCCTGATAACGCGGAGTACAGCATCTTCCGCTTGTACGAAATCGTGGACCATGGCAAGTGGTCGATCATCCCCACGCCCAATTCAGTTCGGTTTACACAAAGGGTTTTTGATCCATCGACCGGCTACGGTTACCAGTATGAAAAGACCGTTCGGCTGCTTCCCGGGCAGCCCCGGATGATGATCGAACACACAATCACAAATCTTGGAAAACGCCCCATTGAAACCAGCGTCTATGACCATAATTTCCTTGTGCTCGATAAGCAGTCAATCGGTCCCGATTTCTCTATTACCTTGCCATTCAAGATCCGTCTGAAGAAACCAATCAATCAGGAGCTGGGCAAGGTTGAAGGCAATCGGATTCTCTATCGCAAACAGATGGAAGGCCGGGATCTCTTCACCGCGAGTATCGCCGGCTTCGGTGAAACGGCGAAAGACTACGACATCAAAATTGAAAACAAGCGCGTTGGTGCGGGGGTGAGAATTACTGGCGATCGTCCTCTGGAGAGCGAAGAGCTTTGGTCGATCCGCTCCGTGCTCGCCGTGGAGCCCTTCATTCATATGAAAATCCCAACTGGTCAGAAATTCAGCTGGAGATACACTTACGTTTACTACACCATCCCGGGCAAATGAGCAGCAGTCGGTTCGGAATGTATAATCGCTGCCATACTTCTCTCTTGGTGCATCAAGCTGGCGTCCCCGTTGAACGCTCACCAACGTGTGGAGGCGGTGATAGTATCTGCCGCTAAGGCAACGGGCTCAGAGCTTCCATTCGTTTTCGCTGGAACTTGAACGTTCGAGCCCGAAGGTCAGTGAGGACGGAGGCAGCAGTTGAGCGGATCCAATCCAGTAAATACTGTGGAGCAGAGAAGCAACGTCCCACCCCTGACCGAGCGGCGCGAACTGAAGCGGGGTCTCGGATTATTCGATTCGACGATGATCGTAGCCGGATCCATGATTGGGTCCGGCATTTTCATCGTGGCCGCGGAGATGTCCAGAGAGGTTGGGAGTGCGGGATGGCTGATGGTGGCCTGGGTGATCGCTGGCGTTCTCACGTTGGCGGCTGCCCTGTCTTATGGTGAGCTGGCCGCAATGATGCCGCATGCTGGAGGGCAATATGTTTATCTGCGAGAAGCGTACTCTCCCCTCTGGGGTTTCTTGTATGGATGGACACTTTTCCTGGTAATTCAAACCGGAACCATCGCTGCAGTCGCTGTGGGATTCTCCCGATATCTCGGAGTTCTATGGCCGAAGATATCCGAAAGTAACTACATCATTCCGCCGATCCACATTCTGCCGACCTACGCGATCTCCCTATCGACCGCTCAGCTCGTGGCTCTCCTCGTAATAGCCTTTCTGACTTGGACCAACACCAACGGTCTGAAATATGGGAAGGGTGTCCAAAACGTCTTTACTACGATGAAGCTGGGTTCGCTTTTGGGCGTGATTGCCGTCGGTGTCTTTATCGGTTGGAGGGCGTCCGTAGTCAAAGCCAATTTCGGCCAGGCGTGGACACCTCATGGTTTTGTGCTAACCGGACATACCCCCTCTCCGGGTACGGCGTTCGGAATATTGGTGGCGCTCTGTACGGCGCAGATCGGCTCGCTCTTTGCAGCCGACGCCTGGAACAACATAACGTTCAGCGCTGGAGAGGTTCGGAATCCGAGCCGCAACGTGCCTCTATCGTTGGCCTTCGGCACGTTCATTGTGATCGCGTTGTATCTGTTGGCGAATTTCGCTTACCTGGTGGTGCTACCGTTCAGCGCAATTCAAAATGCTCCCTCGGATCGGGTAGCAGCCACAATGCTGCAGGCGGTTTATCCCGCTCTCGGAGCCACTCTGATTGCGATCGCCATCATGATCTCGGCATTCGGCTGTATGAATGCCCTGATCTTGTCCGGTGCGCGCGCCTATTACGCGATGTCTTTAGATGGCGTCTTCTTCAAAGGTGCTTCATCTCTCAATCGGGCGAATGTTCCCAGCAGGGCATTGATCATGCAGGGAACCTGGGCGGCGGTGCTCGCGCTCATCCGCACCTACCAGCCGGCCACCGGCACCTACGGCAATCTCTACAGCAATCTCCTCGATTACATCATCTCCGCCGCGCTGATTTTCTATATCCTCACCATCGCGGCCGTATTCCGTCTGCGGAAAATTCAACCTGATGTGGCGCGGCCCTATCGTGCTTTTGGTTATCCGATTGTTCCCGCGTTCTATCTGGTTTGCGCGGCAGTGATTCTGGTGATCCTGTTTGCATACCGCCCAGCGACGACGTTCCCGGGCGTCGTGATCGTCCTCATCGGCGTGCCGGTGTACTTCGCGTTCAGATATAAGTCGGATCGACAGCGAACTCCTTCCCGAAACTAGACGCTCGCAGCAGTCGGAACAGTTCGCCCAAGACCGGCAACAATCGAAGCTGCACTTCGACGCGCTGAGTCCTGGCCCATCTCATTTATCCTGACACTGCGCGCCTGTGTCCTCGAATGCTCGCAGAACAGGCGGGTTAAGATGAAGGACGGTACTGCCGCACGGTCTTGGTTAGCGTTTCGGTCTTCTGCGTTTCCGGTAAACCATGTCCCATACCAACATGCAGTTTCCTCATCGTCGATATGATCCGCTGCGCGGTGGCTGGGTCCTGGTCTCTCCCCATCGCACGCAACGTCCTTGGCAAGGGGAAGTAAGCAGAACGGATCCTGGCGCTTCCACCCACTACGATCCCCAGTGTTACCTCTGTCCAGGCAACGCGCGAGCCGGCGGCAAAAAAAATCCCCAGTACTCTACAGTCTTTGTCTTTGACAACGACTACGCTGCGCTCTTGCCGGAAGCTCCGGAGATCGTGCCGGATCCCTCGCACCCGTTGCTGCGAGCAGAGACTGAGCGCGGGGTCTGCCGCGTGCTCTGTTTCCACCCCGACCATAGCCTGACCCTCGCGCGGATGACGGTGGACGAGATTTTCTCCGTGGTACAGGCTTGGGCTGCGCAATGGAGTGAGCTCGGCGCGAAGCCCGAGATCGGATACGTACAGATCTTCGAAAACCGTGGCGCAATGATGGGCGCGAGTAATCCGCATCCTCATTGCCAGATCTGGGCAACCGGGCATGTACCCGACGACCCGGGCGCCGAAACCATCAACCAGATCGCCTACCGAGCCCAGCACGGCGCCTGTCTTCTCTGCGATACGTTGAAGACGGAGCTCTCGGTGGGGGAGCGGATCGTCTGCGAGAACGATGAGTTTGTGGCGCTCGTGCCCTTTTGGGCGGTGTGGCCCTTTGAGACCTTACTTCTCAGCCGCGCGCACCTGACTGGCATGGACCTATTCAGCCGACGCCAACAGAGGGCGCTCGCCGAGATCCTCAAGCGCTTGACGACCCGCTACGACAACCTTTTTCAGACGAGTTTCCCTTACACCATGGGCTTTCACCAGCGTCCTACCGATGGCGGCGAACACCCGGAATGGCATTTCCACGGGCACTTCTATCCGCCTCTCTTGCGCTCGGCTACAGTCCGCAAATTCATGGTGGGTTTTGAAATGTTGGGAATGCCCCAGCGCGACATCACACCGGAGAGCGCCGCAGAACGCCTCCGTGAGTTGCCGGAGCGGCACTACTTGGACAATGCAAACGCGGTGTCATAAATTCGGTGTCTCCGTCCAATGAGACAGGCTTGATTGGGACTCACCCACGGAGCGTAAACGCGACTCGATTATGGAGCGTAAACGCGACTGACTCACGGAGCGGAGACGCGACTCGCTTATGCAGCGCTGACGCGACTCAGCACGCACCGCACTGGAGATTCTTGCCTATGCCACGTTGCCTCGCAACTCGTTCCAGGTCATCTTCCATCCTGTATCGCTGCGTGCTCTGGTTCGTGCCTCTCGTTTTTGGCCTCGGCCCGGCCCTTGCACAAAGTACCGAATCAGCCACCAATGCTGGTTCGGCCACCAGTGCCGGTTCGGCCACCAATGCCGCGCCTGTTATCACAGTCGATCACGGCCCGAACGCCGCAGCTCAGCAGGCTAAGCCATATGTTGTGATGGTTTCGCTCGATGGCTTCCGCTATGACTACCCCAGGAAATACGGCGCATCGCACTTGTTAGCGATTGGAAAAGCTGGTGCCTCTGTTCCGGATGGAATGATCCCGTCTTATCCGTCGGTGACCTTTCCGAATCACTACACGCTGATCACAGGTCTTTACCCGGAACACCACGGAATCATTGCGAACAAGTTCTATGACCCCGAGCGCAAAGAGTACTACTCCTTCGACGATCCGGTATCGAGCAAAGATGGAACCTGGTACGGCGGCACACCGCTGTGGGTGCTTGCAGAGAAGCAAGGGATGCGTGCGGCATGCTTCTTTTGGCCGGGATCGGAAGCCGAGATTGACGGCATGCGGCCTTCCTATTACCTCAAGTACGACGATAAGTTCCCGGACAAGCAGCGCATCGACCAGATCATCAGCTGGCTGCGCCTGCCTCCTGAGCAGCGTCCGCACTTCATCACGCTCTACTACTCAAATGTCGATCACGCCGGACATCAGTTTGGACCGGAAAGCCCGCAGACCTCTGCTGCCGTAAAGGACGTAGACGGCCTGGTCGGCACTCTCTGGGCCGCTCTCAACCAGTTGCAGCTGCCAGTGGACCTGATCGTCGTCTCCGATCACGGGATGGAGCACGAGCAGGGAAGCTGGATCAATTTAGATAAGTATGCGGATCTCTCCAACTTCATCACTGTTGGTCCCTTGCTCTACCCGAGGTCGGAAGCGGCTGCCGAAAAAGCGTATCAACAACTCAAGATCAAGACGGATCAATTCACTGTCTACCGCCGCAAGCGAGTACCCGCTGGATACGAATACAACACGAACTCGCGAGAAGGCGATCCCGTGGTGGTACCCAACGGGCCCTATGCGATTCGAGCCCACGCTCCTACAGACGGGACGGACCGGCCCCCCGAGCCGGGCGTACATGGCTACGATCCCGGCAGCATGAAATCGATGCGAGCTATTTTTTTCGCGGTCGGTCCGGATATTCGTCCCGGAGTTACGTTGCAGCCCTTTGAGAATGTGAATGTCTATCCGCTAGTCGCGAAAATTCTCGGATTGGACCCGCCCAAAGTGGATGGCAGTGTCAACGTGCTATCCGGGGTTCTCAAATGACACGAAGGGTAGTGAGTGCCGTTGCAAAAGCGCTGGCTGCATCTTCCCGGGCAGTCAGTCTAGACTGAAAAAGTGATTTTCAATAGCAAAGAAGCGCCGCGCCGGGTCGGAATCCACCTGGGAACTGCGGGCGGAGTCTTCAAGGCGGCTGAACGCGCCCACGAGATCGGCGCCAATACCTTCCAGATTTTCTCCTCAAGCCCCCGCATGTGGCGCTGTGGCCCTATCGCCCCGCAGGCAACCGCCAAAATGAAAGAGCTGAGGGCCTGTTACGACTGCTCGCCACTCGTAATCCACGCGAGCTATCTGGTAAACCTCTGCAGCCAGACCCCGGAGGTACGCGCCAACTCCGTTCAGGCTTTTCGCAAGGAAGTGGAGCGGGCACTCGATCTAGGCGCCGAATTTCTGGTCCTCCATCCCGGGTCTTGGAAGGGGCTTACGAGAGACGAAGGCCTGCGGCTGGCGGTCGAATCGATCGAGCGCGCGATGGACAAACTTCCCTGGCATGCCTCAGATTTCACCGTTCTCATCGAGAACACCGCAGGAGCGGAGTTCTCCTTAGGAGCATCCCTGGATCAAGTAGCCGAGCTGATCCTCCGCCTGCGAACGGCCGCCCCTGTTGCTGCTTGCCTCGATACCTGTCATGTCCATGTCGCGGGGTATGACATCACCACTCCCGAGGGGTATGAAGATACGGTTCGCCAGATCGAAAGCACTGTTGGGCTGGAGACGGTTCGGGTCTGGCATGCGAACGACGCCAAGGCCCCTTTCGGATCGCGGCTGGACCGGCATGAGCACATCGGCGAAGGAACGATCGGGATCGCGCCCTTTCGTCGCCTGCTCAACGACCCCCGCTTCGCCCACGCCGCTTTTATCGCCGAGACCCCCCGGGACGACCCTGACGACGACCTCCGCGATGTGAGCGTCCTGCGATCGTTGCTCGAGCGTTGCGTTCCCGTTTCCCGCTGAATGGCCATAACCTCTGTATTTCGAGAAGCGCAAAGCAACGCGAAAAGGGGTGCCCCATTTCTGACGCGTGACTCTG
Organism: Acidobacteriaceae bacterium; assembly: GCA_036500845.1. Classification (GTDB taxonomy): domain Bacteria; phylum Acidobacteriota; class Terriglobia; order Terriglobales; family Acidobacteriaceae; genus PALSA-350. The sequence continues at coordinate 201 of DASYBJ010000320.1, read as the reverse complement.
CGTCAGAAACTGGATAAAGACGGGGTCAGGTTTAAGGTCGGAAAAGCAGTCCTCAATCCTCAGAAAAAGTAGCCGTCATCCCGAGAGGATGTGACTTTATTCGATTTTTGCGCCTTTTGGGCGTCTAAGCTCTTTATTTTCAGTATCTGTTTTTGTGCTAAATCAAAAAAGTCACACGCTCCGAGCGTAGTCGAGGGATCT
>DASYBJ010000319.1:0-3281 GCA_036500845.1 Acidobacteriaceae bacterium | reverse complement strand
GCCAGGGATTCAAGCGTTGTATTCAATCCAGCATGCGTGATGCAAAGCGCTGCACGCTTCAGAAGTTCAATTTGAGGAGCAGAGCGGACGACAATCGTATTTGAAGCAATAGGACCCAGATTCTCTAGATCAATATTCTTGCCAACGGACAGTACAACTTGAACATCTTCCAGGGGCCCAACCGCTTCAAGAATGTGTTTGTACAGGTCCTCCCGACCATTTACCAGTGTCCCCAGTGAAGCGTAAATAAGAGGTTTGTCCGTCAATTTGTCCCATGGAAACGGTACTGGCTCCCTGCCCTCGTCGTCGTGAAAGGGACCAGTGTAGTGAAACTGTGCAGGCCATGGGATTCCCGGAAAATCAAATTCCTTCGGTGTCTGAGTGATCACAGCCAGCTTCGAAACGGTCGCAGCAGGATCCTTCCAGTCGATCTTGAGACCAACTTGCTCGGCGTAAGACATCGCCAAAGGTACGACTGGGGCAAAGATTTCTCCCATCGCATTAATCCCCTCCTCGAGATTTCTGGCGAGAGCTTCCGGGGTTCTCTCGTACGGCCAACTGAAAGCGCAGGGCGGGGTCGCTCCTGAGAGATCAACCTGAAGGACATTCCAAACCTGCGCGTAAGGCATGCCCAAGCTCATTGGGACGAGTTCGAGGAAACTGTGTAAGGTGTCGATCACCAATGCGTCGACACCAGTCTCTGCCAGCTTTTGCGGCAGATGTTTCGACGCTGCGCTGAAAATGTCACACCCTGCGCGGACGAACCAACGCGCCGCCTCGAGCCCATGCATTTTTGATACAGGGCCATAAAGCTTGTCTATAGAACCTGCCGGATATTCATCTTCGCAATAAGGCACGAAATTCAGACCGGCTGCGCGAGCGAATGGTTCCACATCGGGAACACCGATGAAGACTACTTCATGTCCTCGCGATTGCAGTCTGCGTGCGAGCGCCGTCATGGGGAACAAATGCCCTGATACAGGCATGCTCACAAATCCAATTTTCATCGTTGCTCCTTGTCGTTTCTCACATAAAGCCGCAGCACAGCATTGCTCAGGCAATCATTCGCGCTTTTCGATCTTTGCGAGTTCAGCCTTCTTGGTCAGATCGGCGGGAACGACTTCGATGCTGCGACCGGTTTCGGTCGTCAGCTTCCTGGCAAGCGCGTTGAGTTTTTCCTGATTGCGAGCGACGATGATGAGGTCATAACCGCGACGGGCGAGCCTGTCCGCGTAGACCGCGCCAATGCCGGTTGAAGAGCCTGTAATAAGGGCAGTACCCCTGTTTTGCGTATTAGCCATTTGTTTTCCTCACATTTCCGAGTTGGGCCGATGAACGGCCGATAGGTCGGCGGGTCGAGCGGCAAGGTGCGAAAATGCCAATGTTTTTCAGTCTTCCGAGAAGGAGCGAGCGCATTATTATTTTATGAAATCAATGAGTTGCAGTCGGAACCCCCGGAATCGAATGCTCTCGGTAAAGGGGCAACGCAGTGGCGTTACCCCCTTTATATTCGATATCACTTCGTGCGACTTAGAGGATCACGACGATCTTGCCGACTTGAGCGTTCGACTCCATGTAGCGGTGGGCTTCGACGATTTCAGCGAAACGAAATCGCTTATCGATAAGGGGCTTGAAAGCACCTGAAGCAAGATGATCGAAGATGTATTGCTTTGCCTTCGGGAATACTGGATCGGGCGTTAGCTCAAAGAGTGTATAGGCCCGGATGGTGAGGTACTTGGCTAGTGCCGTGAAGAGCGGGTAGGGAGTGGGTTCAGGTGCCAGGGCTCCGTATTCGAAGATGATGCCCTTGGAGGCTGTCGCTGCGGCGAGCGACTCGAGGATCTTGCCTCCGATGGGATCGAAGGCGATGCGTGCGCCTTTGCCCGAGGTGATCTCGTTGACGCGGGCTACCAGGTCTTCCTCGTCGGTGACAATAACATGATCTGCTCCTAGTCTGAGGAGCTGGGCTTTCTTTGCTGCTGTGCGGGTAACGGCGATGCTGATGGCCCCCTCGGCCTTGACCATCTCGATAGCCGCTACGCCCACGCTGCTGCTGGCCGCGGTGATGACGACAAAGTCCCCTTTTACTACCTGGCCAAGCCAGATGAGCGCACCGTATGCGGTGAGGTACTGCATCCAGATGGATGCCCCTTGTTCATACGAAAGAGTTGAGGGGTATTCAGCGATTCCATAAAGAGGAACGACCGCGACTTCGCCATAAACTCCGTGGTCGTTGAGCTTGAAGGTTCCGGGAACAGTGCTGACGGTTTTCCCAATCCAGTTGGAATCGACACCTGGTCCTACGGCTTCGATGATCCCGGAGGCCTCGTAGCCGTTCTTGGATGGATGTAAGGGTGTTTCTAGATATTGTCCGTTGCGAAACATGATCTCGGCGCGGTTCAGTCCAAGAGCTTTAACGCGGAGGCGGATCTCGCCTGGGCCGGGCTCGGGAAGAGGGAGTTCGTCGAACTGGAGGACTTCGGCGGGTCCGGTCTCATGGAAGCGGACGATCTTTACGGTGTTGGACATACATACCCCTTGAATTAAAGACTTCTTACTTAGATGGCTATGAAATGTTGAGGACGCAGGATTCGTACAGCGCGCTGCTGCTGGCGTCGTTACAAGCCTTCGGCCCAGAACGTGGGCCCATGTATGCCGAGCTACCCAAATGCAAGTCCGATACCGCTATTGCCACCCGTTATGAGTGCGACTTTTCCTTCGAGCTTACCCATCTGATTCTCCTTCAGTTGTCATTTACCGCCGTTACCTGTTCGCTGTGCATTTGCGAACGTCCATGCTCCTGATAATTGCTCCCAGTTGTCCACCGGGGGAAATCATGTTGAGTTCGATTAGACCAGTCTGTGCGAAGATTCAAATAGTTTCGCTCTGCTCCATAACGCTCGTAGACACAAAAGACCGGCCTAGAGGCGTCGGCCCGTCCTTCCCGTGTCTGATCCGATAAAACTCGGCAAACTTGTAAAAAAAGCTACAACGACTGCAAAACCCCGCAGCCACCATACGTTCCAGCTCAGTTCACGATTAGATGTCATCGCCTCGTAGCTCGATGAGTAGGCTACTCTGATCCGTGATTTGGTTTTTTTTCGCGCTTCATAAGAACTTTGGGAGGATGGTAGGCGTCCTCTGCAGAGGCATGACACAGTGGATGAGATCAGCTAGGACAGTAGATTGTTGCGGCTGCTGGGCGGAGGAGCTCGCGGCGGAGGGTTTTTCCCTAGCATCCGGCTTCGAGTGATTCATGTGGAGTGAGCTGTCTCGTGTAT
>DASYBJ010000318.1:0-7446 GCA_036500845.1 Acidobacteriaceae bacterium | reverse complement strand
CGGAACAGATCATTCTTATGCTGACTCAATCGAATTAGAAAACAGAACGTAGATACAATGAATGTAATTTCTGTGGATGTAGAAAATAACGACAAGTTGAAAAAGGCAAAGCTCGAGAATGGTTTTTATAACATTATCGATGGCGAAAGAGTATCCGCTGCGCCGGTCCGTGCCAGCATTCCCAGACTTCAACTAATGACAATGCTGGCTTTCTCAGGAATGGCGATTAAGACAACGCGATTGCGGCAACTGACACAAGAAACGGCTAATTTCTGAGATATGAGCGTATATCACCCCTGGCCATGAGAATTGCGTTTGTATGTCCGCCGATACCAGGACACCTCAATCCAATGACTACGCTGGCCCGTGCGCTTCAGTCGCGTAACCATGACGTAGTATTCATTAGTTTACCCGACGGTGAGTCTTCGGTTCGTGCTGCTGGCTTGACGTTTATCCCCTGTGCCGAAAAAGAGTTCCCGGCCGGCTCACTCAAGGAACGCTTCCGCCAGCGGAGTAAGCTCCGGGGTGAGGAAGCGCTGCGGTTTATACTACAGAATGCTGCTGACAGGACAGAAGCAATATTGAATTCATTACCGACGACGCTAACTGCAGCCGCGGTAGATGCAGTCGTCCTCGACACCGTTCTGTTCTACACCGAGTTAGTGCCGATGAGCCTTGGTATGCCGTATGCCCATGTCGCAGACGCGCTGCACTTCGACTACTCCGGCTATACACCACTCTGTTTCTATGACTGGCCCCACGAGACTACCAGGGCAGCTCTGGCCAGGAACCAAAAGGGCGTGGAGAGCTTCTTCGAAACGCTTGCGCTAACCATCGCAGTCGGTAGGGCGTATGCAAAGCGGGTCGGTCTCGATGTCGATTGGGACAACCCTTCCGCCACGATCTCGAAGCTGGCCTGGATCACACAGTGTCCTCGGGAATTTGACTTTGAAAGTTCGCATTGGCCATCGCAGTTCCACCATACGGGGCCTTTCCACGATGGCGGCGGGCGGATAGACGTCGATTTCCCGTGGGAGCGACTAACCGGTGAACCCCTCATCTATGCATCAATGGGAACATTGCAGAACGGTCTAACCGACGTGTTTCGCACGGTTACTGCAGCGACCGCGAAGCACAAAGGGCTTCAACTTGTGCTTTCCGTTGGCGATCAGATCGATCCGGAACAGATCGGACCGTTTCCGAGCAACACCATCCTGGTTAAACGCGCACCGCAATTGGAATTGCTCAAGCGCACTTCGGTCTGCATCACCCATGCCGGACTGAACACGGCGTTGGAAGCGCTCGCTCAAGGCGTTCCTCAAGTTGCCATCCCAATTACTGTTGATCAGCCCGGTGTTGCTGCCAGGATCGCAGAGAAGAAAACCGGACTGTTTGTACCCCTGAAAGAGCTGAACATATCCCGCCTTACGCTTCTTCTTGACCAGGTACTCAACGACTCCACCTATCGCGATAATGCACGTAATTTCCAGAAAGTGATTGCCGAAACCAATGGACTTTCTAAAGCGGCCGATCTGCTGGAACGAGCTTTCGGACTAAATCGCAAGCCCATCTATGAGGCCGCTTCTGACGCATAATCCAGAGGATCGTCGGTGTCCTAACGTACGTGAACTACCAATTCAAACGATGGCGACACAGACAAAGTCATCCAAAGAACGAAACGAATGAAACTCCGCTCTCCACTGCTGATTTCTCGACCAGCCGATCTTTGAAAACCTTGACGAAATCAGACTTTTGTACGCTTGGGCTAGCTACCCTGGGTGGTGCATTGGAATTCTACGACTTCATCATTTTCGTCTTTTTTGCGAACCAGATCGGACAACTCTTTTTTCCGGCTGAAATTCCAGACTGGCTCCGGCAATTTCAGACATTCGGACTTTTTGCCGTCGGTTATTTTGTGCGGCCTTTGAGCGGGACAATCATGGGGCATTTTGGCGACTTGATCGGTCGAAAGCGAATCTTCACATTCAGCATCATTCTAATGGCGGCGCCGACGCTGGCAATTGGCCTACTTCCTTCCTACAGTGCCATAGGTGTAATCGCGCCGATTGCGCTTCTTATTCTTCGGGTTCTGCAAGGCGCAGCGATTGGAGGTGAAATCCCCGGCGCCTGGGTGTTCGTGAGCGAGCACGTTCCTTCTAATCGAGTGAGCCTCGCCTGCGGTACATTAACGGCCGGTCTTGCCGCGGGGATCCTGCTCGGTTCGGTCGTCAATATTGGGATCACCAGAATGCTTCCGCCTGCGGAGATCACGCGCATCGGCTGGCGCATCGCATTTTTGCTCGGCGGAGTTTTCGGTATTTGCGCTGCCTTGCTCCGACAATGGCTGCAGGAGACGCCGGTCTTCAGAGAAATGAGCGCGCGAAAAGCTTTGGCTGCAGAACTGCCGATTAAGACGGTGCTAAGCAAGCATCAAACGGCAGTCATAGTTTCCGTACTTCTTGGCTGGATGCTCAACGGCGCGATTGTCGCTATCATCTTGCTCACACCGCAACTATTGATAAGCCGATATCATTTTTCATCCACGTTGGTGTCGGAAGCCTCTTGTTTAGCTGCTCTTTGCCTTACGATTGGTTGTGTTTTGAGTGGATGGTTGTCGGATCGATTTGGCGTTCCACCGGTATTGATGGGCGGTTCCGTCTGCCTCATAATTGCGAACTATCTGTTCTATGCCGACACGAAGTTGGGGTCCGCATTCCTGCTTCCACTCTACGCGCTCGTCGGCCTGACCGTCGGAGTAGTTGGTGCCGTTCCGAGCATCATGGTGAAATCTTTTCCACCGGCGATCCGCTTCACAGGGATCTCGCTCTCTTACAATATCTCTGCAATCTTTGGTGGTGGATTGACCCCACTGATTGTGACGATCGTTCCTGCGAACGACCTTTTCGGTGCGGCTCACTACGTCGCCGCTCTCTTCTTGGTTGGGTTCGCTATTGGCCTCTTCCTGTGGAAGAACAGAATTCAAGGCGTGCCAGCTGCGGTCCACTGCTCTTTGAAATAATATCGAACACAGCAGAACCACACATCTATGGCTACATCTTTTCAGAAAGATTCACTTATCGGCTGGACACGTTTCCGACATGGGGATTTCCAGTGCACAGTAGTTACGGATGGCCCGCTAAAGATGGGGCCGCCAGCTAACGCTTTCCCAAAAGCCGACCCAAAGGAAGTAATAGAATTGTTAAGCGGAGCATTTCTGCCTACGGACAGCATGACCGTGAATCAGAACCTCCTGATTGTGAACGCCGGCGAGGGCCTTGTTCTTTTTGACACTGGGTGCGGTGTGAATCAATCCTTCGGTAAATCGAGTTTCGGTCCAGATATCGGCAGAGCAATCTGGAACATGCGTGCGGCCGGGATAAACCCCGAGGATATTGATTTAGTGGTCCTAACGCATGCGCACCCGGATCACTGCTGGGGATTGGTGGACGACAACGGAAATCGACTTTACCCCAATGCGAAAATCGCAATCAGTGCAACGGACTACGATTACTGGACGGATCTATCGCACATCCTCGAAGCTCCGCACATGAAGGACTTCTTCAGCGGCGCGCACTACAATCTCGTGCCCTACCGTGACCGCTTGATCTTCGTAGAGGACGGCAAGCAGCTCGTGCCCGGGATCACGGTGCACGCAGCGATTGGACATACCCCAGGCCATTACATCTACGCGATCGAGAGTCGCGACGAGACGCTGATCGGCATTGGAGATCTAAGCCATCACGAAGTTCTACTGCTCAAGCGGCCTGGCTGGGAGTTCGCGTTCGACCATGACCCCGCAAAGGCAGCTAAAACTCGGATCCGGATTTTTGACCAGATCGCGCAACACAGGCACGCCATTCTTGCTTACCATTTCCCATTCCCAGGGCTTGGGCATCTGCGCAAGGATGCCGACGGTTACACCTGGGTCGCCACTCCGATGGACTTAGGGTCGAAAACAGTCTCCTGATAAATGACTGGCGGGCGGCAGCTTATTTTGCCCGTTTTACGCGAAATATTGCAGCTAGAGTGAGCGAGTTCCTGACTTTCCGCGTTTGCAAGGTTATAGTAGACGGCCGCCGCCGCTGAGCGGCGAGCTGATTCATCAATCATCGGCGGAAGGCGCATCACGGCACAGTTGACCAAATGCGACGGCGACTGGCTGGAGTTCGAGCTGATGGAATTGCGAAACCACCAACGCAGAGCTGTGGCGGAAAATAGTTTCCGAATTGAAAGCCGATGGCGTCCGGCCAGGCATCGCAGGATTTATCGGATTGCAACGTACGACTCGGGAGTAGCTCCAATTTTTAAGATCCGTGATGAACTGGTCTGCGGAGATCCTGTTTCACTGTTCCGACAACATGCGGCCTAGGTCCTCTGGCAACAAAAAGATGATGCTATCCTAGGGATCGCGATTCGAGTTCTCAGCGCGAAGTCGTTCTATAGAAAACCGATGAGAGAATTTCCGCTCTTTGAAGCAACGTTGGTATTCAGGCTGCGCTGGTCACACACATCATAAAGGTGATGAAATAGCTGGCCCAAAGTAAGATGGTTGCTCATTGCCGCAATTACGATCAATGCCGAACCCAATGAGATATTCCATGCCCCGTCGTTTTTGGACCTGCACTATTATCACGACCATCAGCGCACTGGTGAGCGCTGGCTTCTCCGTCGTAGGCCTACTCGCGCCATCCAGTAGTGACAGCTTTGCACGTTATGCGGCCTCGCGTAGCATCGCGCTGCTCATCGCCGTGCTGTTTTGCCTGGGGGTTCGCTCACGCGAGGGGATTGCTGCTCTGGCCGTCGTCATGAGTTTGGTTCAAGGGTTCGATGGCATCATCGGTATTCTCGCGCACGACCCGGCGAAGACCTATGGCCCCTTTGTTTTTGCCCCCGCGAATTTCGTTGGGCTTGTGTGGCTTCTGGGGCCCACAGAAAGGGTTGGAGAGAAGGTCTTCTATGGACGGCACCTCTCGGCGGCGAAGCCAAAAGTAAACTCTGCCCCCGAACTCGTTAGCGACGTGGAGTGTTCGGCCGCTCCCGAGCCTGGCGTAGGTAAATTTCGCTTCTCCAGGGGCACAGAATTCGTTGGCCTTGGCGACGACGATGCCTCTCTTCTTTGGTCTTGCGAAAAGCAGTTTTCTACCAAAGAACTGCAGGAAGCTCCTCTACCAAAGAACCACAGGAAGCTCCAAGACAATCACGATGTGTTCAACGAATATTCCCGCTAGAAGGCAGATGTAATCGATCAATTCCGGCAAGGACATGCGTATGCGCTAAACCTCAAGGATAGCGGGCCTTGTACCTCGAGAGAATGGTTTACCGAATGAGTGATGGAGCACTATGAAAATTGGCTTTCTGAGTCTACCGCTGACCGGGCATCTAAATCCGATGACTGCACTTGCACGCAAGCTGCAGTCGCGAGGACATAAAATTGTCTTTATTGGAGTTCCGGATATTGAACCCGTTGTTCACCCAGCCGATCTGGACTTCGTATCGTTTTGCGAAAGCGAATACCCGCCTGGTTCTATAGCCAAAAGATGGGGCGGGGTTGCGAAGCTGCATGGCCTGGATGTGGTGCGATACACTGCTCGGGAATTGAGGCCTGGCCTGATTAAGGCGGCGTTCGAGCATTTACCTGGGAAGATCGCAGAAACCGGTGTCGATGCGCTGATACTCGATACGCTATACCGGTTTATTGAGATCGTTCCCATGCGTTTGCGTCTTCCTTATGTCCAGATTTGGAATGTACTCCACTTCGACTCTTCCGGATCGACACCACTCGCTCTTTACAGTTGGCCGCATGAAACGAGCCAGGAAGCTCTAGCCAGGAATATCGAGGGACTGCACATCCTCCCCGAGATTCACGAGCGTATAATGCCGATCGCTCAGTTGTATGCCCAGCGCAACGGACTCGAGATCGATTGGAGCAACCCGGCCGCCACTGTTTCCAAATTAGCAGTGATCACACAGACACCAAAGGAATTTGATTTCCCCATTCCTGATCTGCCTCCGCAATTTCATTATGCGGGTCCCTTTCACGATAATGAAGGACGCGAGCCTGTTCCCTTTCCTTGGGAGAAATTAACCGGCAAGCCCTTGATCTATGCTTCCATGGGAACACTGGTGAACGGCCTGAATAACGTTTACAGCGCCATTCTCGAAGCGGTTGGCGAATTTCCGGAGATGCAGGTTGTGCTTTCGGTAGGCAAGAACTTCAACCCGGGCGATCTAGGACCAGTCCCGTCGAATACAATCGTCGTTCGCATCGCACCACAAATCGAACTGCTGAAGCGGGCGGCACTTTGCATAACCCACGCAGGGCTAAATACAGCTCTGGAGGCGTTAGCCCAGGGAGTGCCGATGGTGGCGATCCCGATCGGGTACGACCAGCCCGGTGTTGCCGCAAGGATCGCCTATCACGGGGTTGGTGAATTCGTCGAAGTAGATAATTTGACTGCGCGACATTTATCCGAATTGATCGCAAAGGTAACAGCAAACCGGAACTATCGCGATAAAGCACGTTGGTTCCAAAAGGTCATTGCAAAGGCGCGCGGACTGGACCTAGCCGCCGACATAATCGAACGCGTATTCGGAGAACGTATAGAAGCCAAACAGGGCGTAGCAGCAATTTCATGAGCTCAGAATTGAAATCAGCAGACCCGAAAGGAGAGGAACTAAGCAGAGAGATCCTCGCCTGCGAGAACAAAGTGTATGAGACCTTCCTCGGACCCCACCCCGACGTAGAAGCCTGGCAAAGGTTAACCATGCCGGATTACCTTTACATTAATTTCAGGGGTGTCATCTGGACCAGAGAGGAAAACGCTAATTCCCTAAAAAGTGGTGTTGTTTTTTCGTCTATTCGAATCAAAGAGTCGCAAGTCAGGAAGCTTTCACCGACCTCAGCCCTGATCGTCGCCCGGGTTCTCATCGAAGCCGCAGCTGGCGGACACGATCTCTCGACCGAAACGTTAACCTCGACCGTTTGGGTCAAAAAAAATGACAGATGGCTGGCTCAACTGCATACCTCAGTCAAGGCAGCTCAAAGCTAAATCGATGCGGCTCGACCCTTTGTCGGAGCTGCCGGAGTGCCTATCTCGGTGGAGGCGATGGGCGGTAGGCTCCGATCAACGAGGCGCCGGTCGGATGAAGCGTGGATTGGATCTGTTCGAGATCCGCGCCGTTGATACGAACGCCGTACCCCTTATCCTCGGAGCAAAGAGGTTCCGCTGGCTAACTTCTAGATCTGTTTCTGTTTGAGCAAAGGTGACCCGTTCTTCAATCGTCCAATGCGGAAAAGGAAATGATTGTCACGGCCATGCCATTTGTTGCAGTCTCCAACTACGTCCACCGTGTTTAATGGTATGAGAATTTTCGTGAGTTCCCTATATTCGCCGGCGAGGGGGTTTAGCCACCCCGATCACCTGAAAAGTGTGACCATTCAGAACG
>DASYBJ010000317.1:0-3062 GCA_036500845.1 Acidobacteriaceae bacterium | reverse complement strand
TCTTGCCTCCTTTTGCGAATACAGCATCGACGTCGCCTTGGGTACGGAAAGCCTTGCAGGGTGAGTGAGCTGTCTGCTGCAGTTCCTTCTTGTACGTGTCGGAGTCGTAAGTTGCGTTGGGACCGTTGTCCCACTCGATCTTCAGCTTCTTGCGACCCTGGAACGCAGCCCAAGTGTTATCGGCGATGACCGCGATCCCGCCGCCCAGCGGCTGGAAAGCAGCCGGAGGACTGAAGGGATCGATCGCAACCGTCTGCTGAACCCCCGGAACTTTCAGCGCCTCGCTGTTGTCGACCGATTTCACTTTATCGCCAAAGACCGGAGAATGTTCGATCGTCGCATACACCATTCCATCGACCCGGGCATCCATACCGAAAACGGCTTTTCCGGTGCAGATGTCCTCGAGATCGTAGCTCTTGACGCCCTTTCCGATATAGCGCCAGCGATCCTTGGGCTTGAGCGGGACATCTTCCGGTTTCGGTATGGACAGCTTCGACGCGGCCGTGGCAAGTTCACCATAGCTCAACCGCCGTCCGGTCGAACCGTGAACAACTGTGTGGAGGTCTGTCTGGCACTCGGATACGGGCACCTTCCACCGTTGTGCCGCGGCCTCCACCAGCATCATGCGGAGGGTGGCGCCAGCAACTCGCTTCTCCTGGAAGAAACCCCGGATGGAACGCGACCCGTCAGTGTTCTGGTCGCCGCACCTGGAGTCGCCGATGGCTTGTTCGATCCGGACGCGATTCCAATCCGCATCCATCTCATCAGCCACAACGAGAGGAAGCGAGGTTCGAATAACCGTTCCCATCTCGGAGCGATGAGCGACGATTTGCACTGTTCCGTCAGGATTCAGTCCGACCCGGGGACGTGGTGTTCTGCCGCTGAGCACCAAGATGGCTCCAGTTACGTAAGGCTTCGAGCTTTCTGATCACTGAGTGGACAGTAATGCTGCTGGAACGGGAGAAAAGCTGGCACGTTCAATTTAGAGAATCGTGGTCCGGTGTGATTGGCTCTCTGTAGGTTAGGGTCTTCGCAAATAAAGCTTAGGCCTGCTATTTTAGCGTTTTGCCGGCATGAAGACAGTGGACCTGCCACAAGCTGGACTACGAATCTCCATAGTGCTCTGTCTGCGAGATTGTCTCAGTGCATGACAGGCCTGCCAACTGAATAGATTAGCTGACTTGAACGAACGAACTGAACACCCTGCTATCGTGGGGGCAAAGGTTAGAAAGGTTGTCGGAGACTCAAATGGCTGCAGGAAATTGCGATATCGGATTGATTGGATTGGCCGTGATGGGCCAAAACCTGGTGATGAACATGAACGACCATGGGTTTAAGGTAGCGGTTTACAACCGGACCACGTCCAAGGTCGACGAGTTCCTAGCTGACGAAGCGAAGGGAACGCCGGTTGAAGGCGCACACTCGGTCAAAGAACTGTGCGCGAAACTCAAGAAACCGCGCCGGGTGATGCTTATGGTGAAGGCCGGCGAAGTAGTGGATCAGACGATCGAACAGATCGTGCCCCATCTGGAGCAGGGAGACATCCTTATCGACGGCGGCAATTCGCTTTATACGGACACGAACCGTCGCACGAAAGCTCTGGCAGAAAAGGGAATTTTGTTTATCGGAACGGGCGTATCGGGTGGCGAGGAGGGAGCGCGGTTCGGCCCGTCCATTATGCCGGGCGGCAATCCTGCTGCATGGCCGCACGTGAAGGAGATCTTCCAGGCGATTGCGGCAAAAGTGGAGGACGGCACCCCATGCTGCGATTGGGTGGGGGAAGATGGCGCAGGCCACTACGTGAAGATGGTGCATAACGGCATCGAATACGGGGATATGCAGCTGATCGGTGAAGCCTACCAGTTGTTGAAGGACGGCCTGGGACTGACGCCGGATGAGCTCGCAGCAGTATTTGCAGAGTGGAATAAGGGAGAGCTGGACAGTTTCCTGATCGACATTTCGGCACAGATCTTTACCAAGAAAGACGAGGATGGCCAGCCAATGATCGACAAAATTCTGGATACAGCTGGCCAAAAAGGCACTGGCAAGTGGACGGCGATTTCGGCGCTCGACCTGGGCATGCCCGTGACACTTATCGGAGAGAGTGTATTCGCGCGTTGCCTGAGCGCCCTCAAGAAGGAGCGTGTAGCGGCGTCCAAGGTGCTGCAAGGGCCAAAGAAGACGCGGACGGTTGCCGAGCAGAAAGAGTTCATTGAGGACGTGCGGCGCGCGCTCTACTGTTCGAAAATAATCAGCTACGCGCAGGGCTACATGCTACTGCGCGAGTCCGCCAAGGAGCAGGGCTGGAATCTGAATATGGGCGGCGTGGCGCTGATGTGGCGCGGCGGTTGCATTATCCGAAGCGTATTCCTGAGCGACATCAAAGCTGCGTTTGGGAACGATCCGAAACTTCAGAACCTGTTGCTCGACGCATTCTTTTCGAGCGCCCTCAACAAGTATCAGGCGTCGTGGCGGAAGGCAATCGTCCATGGAATCGAAATAGGGGTACCGCTGCCGGCGTTCTCGACGGCTCTGGCTTTTTATGACGGCTACAGAACGGAGCGGCTGCCCGCGAATTTGCTGCAAGCTCAGCGAGACTTCTTCGGGGCTCATACCTATGAGCGAATCGACAAGCCGCGAGGCGAGTTCTTCCACACGAACTGGACGGGACGTGGTGGACGGGTTGCATCCTCAACCTATAGTGCCTAGATCGCGTGATCGAACGGAATTGGATCCACGAACATTCTTACAGACCGGAACGGCAGCAGGTCTAACTGCTGCCGTTCCGGTCTCTGATCCAGCAACTACCTTTGCAAGCCTCGCGAGCAGATGGCATTTGCACTAGGTGCCGGCCCGAACCGTGGACGTAAAGCTTGCAGCTAAGCTCTGTTCTTCAGGGGGCCGGGTTCGCGGCTGAAGTCCGTGTAAAGATCACGGATTTGTCATCTGAGTAGGTAGAGCGCCACCCATGTAGCAATGGCAAAACCCGCACCATGGGAGATTCGCGGGCCAGTAAACAGAAATCGATCCCATACTTATCGAGCAACGCGTTCGGATCGCTC
>DASYBJ010000316.1:0-7736 GCA_036500845.1 Acidobacteriaceae bacterium | reverse complement strand
GATAGCTCTCTCTGCGTCAAAAGGGCGAACCGTGCGTTCTATCAGATGTTCCGCCTTTCGGAGCAGGATACGGAGACAGTCGCCATCCACCATTTGGAAGGAGCCTGGAATTCGCCAGCTCTGCGAGCCTTGCTTGAAAAGGCACGGCTTGACAGTCGAGCTTTTGAAGAGATCGAGCTCGAGGGCGAATTTCCGCAAGCGGGACGCAAGCTCCTGCGGATAAACGTGCGGCGGTTCAATGGCGAAGAAATAATTGTGATAGCTATTGAGGATATTACGGCGCGCAGGCACGCCGAGGTTGAATTGCGCCGCGTCCAGGATGAACTGCGCCAAGCACAAAAGATGGAAGCGATGGGCAGATTAGCTGGAGGCGTAGTTCACGACTTCAACAACACGCTGACTGGAATCCTAGGTTTCAGCGAAATGTTAATCGGTAGCCTGGAGGAAGGGAGTGACGCCTTCCGTCAAGCAGCGGAGATCAAGAAAGCGAGCGAACGGGCGGCAACACTGACGCACCAGTTGCTTGCTTTCAGCCGGCGCCAAGTGCTCCAGCCGCGGTTGCTCAACTTGAACACCGTAATTCTCGAACTGGACCATATGTTGCGTAGGCTGATCGGGGATGACATTGCGCTCGACAAAACCCTCAATCAGAAGTTGTGGCCAATGCAGGCCGATCCGGGACAAATGAGCCAGGTAATCTTGAACCTCACGCTCAATGCGCGGGATGCTATGCCGCATGGAGGAGTGATCTCCATCCGAACTGGGAATACCTGCGTGGATGGAATTGGGGAACGAATTCGCGGCTTGGCGCCGGGGAACTATGTGAGCCTGACGGTCGCCGACTCCGGTACGGGGATGGACCACGAGACCCAGCAGCACATCTTTGAGCCTTTCTACACCACCAAGCCTCAGGGTTCGGGAACCGGCCTTGGTTTAACGACGGTATTTGGTATTGTGAAGCAAAGCGGCGGAAGTATTCAGTTTGCCAGTGAGATCGGTCGCGGGACTACCTTTTGGGTGGATTTTCCACGGGTTGAAACAGGTCCGCTAATCGAATCGCTGCAGGGCGATGCCCAAATGCCGACGGGCACCGAAACCATCCTGGTGGTGGAAGATGAGGAGATCGTTCGCGAGCTGGCGGTTCTGTTATTGAAGCAGCAGGGATATACGGTCTTGGAGGCGAGCCAACCCAGCGAGGGTCTGGCGTTGTGTCAATCTCATCCCTTCCAGATCGATCTCTTGCTCACGGACTTGTTAATGCCCGGCGGCCGAGACGGGCGACAGCTGGCGCAACAGGCCATCAAGATACGGCCACGGATACGAGTTCTTTTGATGTCGGGCTACACTACGGATGCGTTGGTCCTCTACGGCGTCGAGAAGGGCAATCCTTTTTTGCAGAAGCCGTTCACCCTGCAACAGTTGGCTCGCAAGGTGCGCGATATTCTCGATAGCCGCGCCGACCTGAGTTGCAAAGTTTGATAAATAATCCGGAATGGAGAGAGCGCGCGTTAAAGGAGTGCTGCCCCACTGATAGCGACGGAACGAATGGTAGCTGCAGGCAAATGCTTTATAACGCTTGCTCGATCGTCGAAGTCGTTGCCATACCCCACGCTGCAGCTAAATCTCAGCAAGCTGCGGCAAACAAATGAACACCGTTCCAGGATCTAAGCACAGCAGCGACAGCTGTACGTCTATTGCCGCCGATAATGCCGCTTATCAATAGTAAAGTAGTAAAGTGGCTCCTGACACGACTTCCTTGATTTTCTGCTACTACCGGAGCCTCTCTATGTCCCACGCCTCCAGCGCCGCCCACATCGCAGACCTGATCGACGATTTGACCAGCCTTTACTTGGCCCAGGTCGCTGATCTGCGCGAGTACGCCCAGGCCATCGCGGCCGGGGAAGGCACAATGCATCTCGAGCAGGCCCTGCGTCACCGGGAAATCCGCCGTAGCGACCTCTACCGGCAGTTCGAGCAGGCCGCCTTCTCCCAACCTTTGCCGGTGGTCGCCCCGAACGAGCTCGATCTACCCGAGGACAATTGATGTTCCCCGGGTGCGGGTCCGACCACCTCGATGCTTGGATCGAGCAAACCCGCTCCTTATATAAGGATATAAGGAAGCACCCGAATTCGTCCGCCAAGTCCGGCGTGAGCCAATCTCGAAAAGTCCCGCCCGCCCGTCCGTGGGGAGCTGTTCATTGGTCCCTTTGCACCGTAACAGGAGGGACGTCAGTAAATCGCATTGACCCTACGCGGGCACCAGTTGCACCAGCCCTGATCAGTCTGTTTCTTCCGCATGCCGCTGGCGAACCGTGGCGGGCAATATGGGGTAGTAGCCACATCCAAACGAAAACCATCGTTAAGGAACAATCGGGGGATAGAAGGGCACCTAAGTCACTGATTCTCGGTATGAATGAGAGTTAACCTGCGCGATGGCTGTGTTCGCGCGATTTTGCCTACCGAGTCCCAGATATAGAGTCCCCCTTCACATCAATTCAATGACTTACGTGCTAGCGGCACCGCTAACGGTGGTTTTTCGTTTGGATGTGGCTGCTACCCACTACCCGCTGGATCTCTCAGAATGTTTTTGCCTTCGGCCAGAGTCAGAGAGTTCGGTCCGCTGCAGAGACGGGATCTCGTGCACCTGCTCTTGCCCGTTGTCGGCGATCGCGATGACGCGGATTTGGAAGGCCATGCCACCACCCGCTGTCCGATAGCCCGCAGCTTCCGATTGATCTCGCGCCGCTCGCAGCGTCGCGGTTGAGATTCCTGATAGGCTGTCACGCGCTCGAGCGCCTCCCGGAGTTCCTTGATGTCGCGGAGTGCCTCATGGCCCCATCTGGCATCCAGCCAACGCCGCGGCCATCGTTCCCAATTCTTCGAACGGAAACCCGTAGCGGTGACGGTCCAGCCGTTGCAAATACGCTGCGGCTCCGGCGTATTCTTCCCCTGGCGCGTTGGGCCTCGGGCAAGCTGCGCGTCTCATCGTGGAATCGCTCAAAATCGCCAGTGACGTCACGATAAAGCGCGGGCCAAGATTGTGCCAACGACGTAGGTGCGACGGCAATTGAGAGCAGCAGAGCCACTTGATGATTGCCTTCGCTGCTTTGTCAGCGTAACGGCGCACGACCATCGTTGCGTTTACATTCGCAGCACGAGACGTATCCCGATCGATCTGAGGATAGACAGTCTGGACGCTTGCCGCTCCCGAGATGATGCCGATCAGAGCGGGAGAATCGAGATCCGAACTATCTCGTGATTCTCTTGCCGACGTATTAACACCTCAGCCTCCTTTTGGAGTCCCTCGTCCGCGGTTCGAAGAATCTGGATCTCTGAGAGCCCATCACGAGCTAAAACCGCGGTACACCGCCTTACCGGGGTGATTGTTATGTAAAACGGCGTTGGGGAGGATTGGCAGTCGACTTAACACCTAGGTGCTCCCACGCGTTAAATCAGCACAACTGTTCTTCTGATGCCTGTGCGTATTGGTTACGTTTCGATCATTCCGTCATCCATCCATCTACGGAACAGAGCGACCTTCTCTTCAGACCAAGCACCGTCACAGGGCATTGTGCCATTGTCCAGTCGTTTGAGGATCTCCGTTGCGTACTTGCTCACGTCGCCATGAGCCCATAAGTCGAATGCAAATCGCATCGACTCGCGATCCCTCTTCCGGAACAGCGGCTTGATGTGAACCATGAAATTTACCGGTTCGCCCGGATTTGGGGTAGTGAGAACCTGTTCATCCTCCTGCGGTGGAGGAGCCAACGCGGAAATTCGAGATCCAGGCGTCGCGCTGCAGACCCACCACCACTTGGGCATGGGCATGTTTGGCGGGGGTAGTGCGTTCTGTTGTGAGTTTTCCTTACCGATGCGCGAGCCCCACTCCAAATAGGCGACGAACGCCGCGCGGAACTCAGGATCGTTTGGCAGCTTGGCGTCCTCGGCGCTCTGAGACAACATTTGCACCCATCGGGCGCGTTGCTCCTCTGTGATGCATTTGCCAACGTGCTCCGAGATCATGCGTGAGTATCCGCCATATCTCTTCGAGTAGAAATCCGGTCCACCGAAGACCTCGGAAAGCCATGCGGCGACTCGTTCGGGATGATCGGGTGACATCCGAGCAAACAGTGGTCCAACGAGCGGATCTTGGGGTACGTATTTTGAGTAAAAGATTTGGGTCATTCGCAGAAGAGCCGGAAATCCTCCCGCCCACTCGAACAATGTTGGCTCGTGAGAAGCGTCCTGAACCGGATCTGTGAAGCGAACGTACCAGTGCATACCACTGCAGAAAGGCTTGTTCTGTGATTGACCGCAGCGGCACAGACTAAAGTGTTCTCGCGAAGAGCCTTCGGCCCTGGGTATTTCCTCACCATGCTCATCGAGCAGACGAATACCCCCGGTGATTCGATATGGACCATCCTTCGAGACTTCAATGGCGGCCTCTCGGCTTCGGTCAACCTGGCTACGAGCTTCAGAGCCATCTAGAGCATAGCTAAGAGCTCCAGATGGGCAATCGCGTACTGCCTGGATAATTTCACCGAGCCGTCCGCCACTTGGCGTGATGAACGGTTCTTGGCCAACGTGGAAAACCGAAGCGAGGCGGTCGGTACAGAATCCGGAATGTGCGCAGATGCCGCGATTGTCTAAGATTGTGATCTGTTGGCCTTGGTAGTCATCGCGATTTTCGGGTATCCGCTTCGGGTCTTTCGCTCCAGAAAAGCCTACTTGGGTATGTGTGCCATCACAGAAAGGTTTGGTGGAGGATTGCCCACAGCGGCATAGTTCCATCTCTGATTTGAGAAGTAATTCTTCGCCAAGCCAGTTTGTGAAATGCTGAACGTTGGCTGCGACATAGGGACCATCGAGCGTGACTCTGATCTCCGGCTTTCCTTCCAATACTTTCGACGTTGATTCTGCCATGATTTACCTCGAATCAATAGGTACCGTGTTGTTTGGACTTCAGATTTGCCAGCTGACTCATTGAGCCAAAAACGAATACTTCGACTCTCGATGTCGTTACCGGTTCAGCGCCGCAAGAGTTTGATCTAAAGATCGGTAAACGCGCCAGACTTCTATTGCTTCACCATGCCGAGGAATGCCCGGGTTGTAAGAGCAATATTGAAGTCGGTTCATGAACCGAGCATTTTCAGAAACTAACTTCCGAAGCAACTTGTTCCGGTTGTTGTAGCTGTTGCATGGCCTGGTTACTCCTAGATTTAGGACGATCGCCGCCCCGTGTTCATAGGTACTCACTGTTTCATGGCTAAGACGACTTCCGCCGTCGTGAACGTTTTGATCTCACCCGTTCCAGTAAGAGTAGCTAAAGAGCGTTGTTTTAGGTCGTCTGCCTTTGAGCCACAGGCATCCGTGACTACGACAGGGAGATAGTTCAAATCCAGGCCGTGCCTCACCGTTGGCTCGATCCCTACTTCCAGAGCTATTCCTGCGATGAGGAACGACTCTAGGTGTGCATCCCTCATCGCAATGTTGAGAAAGGTGCTTTCAAATGCAGACATCGTGATTTTGTCGATAACCACCTCGTCTTCACGAGGCGCTAACTCCGGGACAATCTGCCATGCTGGAGATCTCTGGGTCATCATCGGTTTGACTTGCGAAGGATCGGTTAGACCCTGCCAGATCATGGAGCGATGCAGTTGTCCGACTCCGGCAAGATGATTGGGCAAAAAGAAGTGACGCGTAAAGAAGACCCGAAACTGCTTTTCACGTGCGGCTTCGAGAAGCTGTTGGCATTGAACCAGGATCTTCGCACCTTCTGAAATCTGTGGCACGATTCCCACTTGCATGTCATAGATAACCAGTGCGCATCGTGACGGCGTGCAGGTGTCTTCCAGCCGCTCCGGAATAGAAAGTCCAAAGGCGTTCTTCACTCGGTCGCCTCCGCCGTCTGCTTCAGAGTCCGATCGTAGGGTGGAATCAGATCGATCTCAGCGCGGAAGAGCGTTTCGATTGGCAGCGGGATCTGCAGGGCGATAAAGTTCCAGTCAAGAAATCCGGCTTTACTCAGTGGAAAGTCGTCGGTGTAAGCTTTTGCCGTCTCGACGTCTGGCACCTCAAAGATGATGACCACTCCCGGCTCGTCAGCCCGGGCATAGTTTTCGCGGACAATTCCGGCCTTCCACAGCCTCCAAACATTGGAAACCTCTTCTGTGAGAAACGGTTTGATGGTCTCAAGGGTGACACCATCACGAAAACGATCAAAGGCAATGACTCGCATACTCCTCCAGGGGGGTACTGACGTCCATTACTTGACCATCTTAACCATATTGCTTTAATTAAAGCAAAGTTTGCTAAAGCGGCTTTTGACAAAGCAAACTGAAAGAACCAAATTTGAGGAATGGCCACGGAGGATCATATCGACAAGGTGATTCAGCTCTGGAAGCGTGAGCGTCCGGACTACGATCTCGCCCCTGTGGAGATCATCGGCCGGGCCGGCCGGATTATGGAGCATGTGGACCGCGCCCTGGAGGCTAAGTTCGAAGAGTTTGGGATTACCCGGGCTTCGTTTGACGTTCTTGCAACGCTCCGTCGGGTGGGCAAACCCTATCGGCTTACACAAAAAGCGCTCATGCAAAGCCTGCTGCGCACATCGGGGAGCATGAGTCTCAGAATAGATTCTCTTGAGAAGCAGGGCTTGGTAGAGCGCAGCCCGGATGACGACGATCGCCGATCGGTGTTTGTCACCCTCACAAGGAAGGGCGCGCAGCTCCTGGAAACAGTCGTACCGGAACACCTCGCGAATGAAAACAGCCTGGTGGCCGGCCTGAACCAGAGTGAACGGGCACAGCTTATTACGCTGCTGCGCAAATGGCTTTCGTGCCTTGAGGCGGATGTGGCCGACGGGCGCCAACTCTATCTCGGTATGACGTTGCTCGATGCTCGTGCATCGATGGCGATGCGAAGGGCGGTGGGACTGCCCGATGTGCCCGGATTGATCATCCATACGGTGGCTCCGAATAGCCGTGCCGAAGACTTCGGTTTTCGCAAAGGCGATTTAGTCTGCGCCATCGCGGGCCAACCCGTCAGCTCCCTTATGGAGCTGCGTAAAGTCCTGAACAAACCTGAGCCTCGGGTAAAAAGCGTTCTAGTGACGCGAGGGGCAGACCGGATCGAACTAAAGCTTAGGAACTTGTCCAAGGCCCTGAGCCGAGACAAGTGCAAAATTCCACCATACGAAATGTAAGTGACGGTAGCTTATTGACTCATTGAGATGTCAGGACGCAGAACAGGGGTGTGCTTTGGTCGACGGAGAGACAAGAAGCAAGCGTGGAATCAACAATTTGCAACCGACAATGTGAGGCCTTGCATTGCAAAGGGTAAATTTTGAACTTATCTCAGCTCAGAGCCATCATCTTCCTACTCGACTTCGCTCACGAAGACTGCAGTAGTCAGCGCTGCTAGGTTTCATTGCGAAGTTCGGGAACAGGACTGATAAAGTAGAGAGTCCATGCCTATCACAGTGACAAATCCGTTCAAAGGACGTCAGTATCCCGGCGACGTAATTCTGCAAGCCGTACGGTGGTATCTGCGATATCCGTTGGCCTACGAGCATGTCTCTGAGCTATTGGCAGAGCGGGTCTGGAAGTGGATGCCAGTTGCGTCTGGCGTTGGGTGCAAGTCTACTCACCAGAATTGAAGAAGCGTTGCCAACCGCATCTCAAGCGCACCAACAAGAGCTACCGTGTCGACGAGACCTATATAAAGGTTAAGGGGCA
>DASYBJ010000315.1:0-7063 GCA_036500845.1 Acidobacteriaceae bacterium | reverse complement strand
GACGGTAGGAAAACGAAAGTACGGTTCTTGCCTCGCCATGAAGCCGGCTCAGGATGCAGCACCAGCCCTAAGGCTTTTGGGGCATGAATGGCCTGTCTTCTGGATGCGGTCGAATGACCGGCTACCCGGATGTGACTCGGTTCCAGACAGATTTGGCCGTTCGGGGCTCTTCTGGTCTCTCTTTGCGGCCGGCTGCGCTGTGGTCGGCGATATACTCAGTGCCATGCGTAGGCTGTTTTACTCGCCCCTTGCTTGCCTTTGTTTGATGGTCTTTGGAGTTCGCGCGGGAACCGCTCAAACCGCAGCACCGCAAGCGGAAATCTCGGCAGACCTGGGAACTTGCTCCGCCCTCATCACCGTCACGGGGACTGCCGCCAAGCCGGTCTACGGAGCAAAGATCACCACGCGGGTTCAGTATGGCCCGTTTGGCGTGAAGAAGCTGGACCTCGAGGCGTTCACGGGAGTCGATGGTCAGGTGAAGATCATGCATCTGCCTGAGACCCTGAAGAAGCCGATGACCATTCACATCACCAAGGATGGCAAGGAAGAAGCCGTAGACTTCGACCCTGTCATGCGCTGCCACGCTACGTTTAGCGTTCAGCTCCACTGATCGCTAAGCGTACGCCGATGCCCTCTGGCGTACAGAGCGCACTGAGTGAGGACGTCGCTCACCGGTATCATCGGCAACACGGGAACAGCCGGATTCCAGCGGCGGCCACCGGGAGTAGCTAAACATCCCATTGGCGAAAACCCATTCAGCACGGTAAAAGAGTCCGATTTGGCGATCCAAAACCGGGATGTGGCGGGACAGCTGTTGGCGGACAGAGGCGGTAGGCAACAGTCGCTGAACTAATTCATCGGCGAATTTCTGTTTGTCTTCATAAAACGCGAAATGGCCAGAGTTTTTCAAACCAGGAAAATCCCTTTTGCGGAGCCTTGATCATTTGAAAGTAGTCCCAAATCAAAGAAGGGCGAGCAATACGGGTCGGCCCCTTCCTTCAAAAAAGAAAATCGGTACGCGGAAGCCGGATCCGAGCTTATCGAGATCGATTTTCATCAATTCGGGAAACAATTCTTGATGGAAAACAAAGACGGTTGGCCATGGACGAAACTGTAGTCACCCGCAAGAGAATATTCGGGAGCCGACACAACGTCCAGCAGTAGTCTTCTAACATTCGTAAACCCCGCTGCTGGTCGGCGGCGGCCGCGCAAATGCCCCTTCCAATTTGATTGGACTAACATCTTATTCAAATCCGCGTTTGGAGAAGCATATCCTTCGCGGCCATCTCTTTCACGACGGGACCATCGATATCGACTTAGCAGGCGCGCGCTCTTGCGACGGCTGCAGGAACACTGCGGGGGGCTGCTTGTCGCCCTACCTGCTTCGTGTCGGTCCCGAAGTGGACGGGGTCGAGCTGAGACTCATCTCGACCCTGCCTTCGCACGACCGCCACAACCGCACAGTAGTTAGTCCCCAGTCGAGTGAATCACGGGGTTGGCCGCATCGATCAGCGGCTGCCCTTGTGCCTGCGTCAGATCTTTCCGGTATCCAATGTGTTCACTTTGCCGATGAAGGTCCGCAGCTGCCTGATTGCTGCTGGCAGTCGCCAAAAGCCAATTCGAAAGGGAAATTCCCTACCGAAATTGTGGCCACCACCGTATTACTGGCGGTGTCGATCACCGAAACGGTGTTGTCGAGCGCATTCGTCACATAGGCGTGGGTCCCATCCGGTATGATGGCTACGCCCTGAGGGAACTTCCCCACCGGAATCGTGGCCACCACCGTATTGCTGGCGGTGTCGATCACCGAGACGCTGTTGTCGGCCACATTCGTGACATAGGCGCGATTGTTTTGCTTCCGCCGCGCATCGCTCTGGACCCCTCCGCCGCGGTGACCCTGGTCCGGTGTGATGGCCACGCCGACAGGGATTTGCCCCACCGGAATTGTGGCCACGACCGTATTGCTCGCGGTTTCGATTACCGAGACGTTATTCCCGACCTGGTTCAGTGTTCCCTCGTTCGTGACATAGACGCGGGCCCCGTCTGATGTGATGGCCACGCCGGTAGGCCCAAACCCCACCGGAATCGTGGCCACTTCGGTATTGCTGGCGGTGTCGACTACCGAGACGGTGTTGTCGCCCTGGTTCGTGACATAGGCGTGGTGCCCATCCGGTGTGATGGCCACTCCGAGAGGCGCCGACCCCACCGGAATCGCGGCCCGCTCAGTATTGCCGGCGGTATCGATAACCGAGAGGCTATTGTCGGTAGCACTCGTGACATAAGCGTGGGCCCCATCCGGTGTGATGGCCACCGCCGCAGGCCCGTTCTCCACCAGCGGAATTGTGGTCAGCACCGTGTTGCCGGCCGTCGCGACTACCGAGACGGAGTTGGCGAAAGCGTTCGCTACATAGGCGCGGGTCCCATCCGGCGTGACGGCCACCCCTTCTGGAAACGTCCCCACTGGAACAGTGGCTACGACAGTGTTGTGGGTGGTATCGATCACGGAGACGGTATTATCCTTCGCGTTGGTTACGAAGCCGAAAGTCGCCGCTTTGGCATCTGCGCCAAGAAACGCCGCTGTCACAAAAAAGAAGCTGGCCATCCCGAGGATTGAGGTTAAAATCCAACCCCGCGGCCTGTTTGCAGATCTGGTCGTCATAATTTGTTCTCCTGGTTTTTCGAAATAACCTCTCTGGTACATCCCGGGCTAGTCCGCAGCAAATCGCGGCACGCCGCAGCGGCGCGCGGAAGATTCTCTGGGAGAGCGCATTGTCGTGTGCGAAATACGACGCCGTTCGAAATGTCTATCGCAAATAACAATGAGTTGAAGGTTTAATTCCCGGCGACCTTAAATCGAACTGGAGTCAGGCATAACTGGAATTGCCGATTTGCAGTAGATCTTGTGACTCAAAGGATAACTTTGCCGTTTGGCGATGAGCCGAGCGTCTGTCTCATCCACGTTGTGCTCACCTTCCGCGATCACGATACCGGGGTGAAATTGCATTACGCGGCGCTTACAAGCCACCGGCGAGCCCGCGGCCGAACTCGTGATTCGGCTGCTACGGGCAAGAGCGAATGGATTTTTTCGGATTGCGGTCGAGTAACCTCCAACTCGGACGTTATATTTCAGTAACGGAAGGGTAGGCGATCATCCAGGAGCTACTCGGAAACTAAACACCAGGCCGTGATTCGCGATGTATCGGCGGGCTGAGTTCAGTGCCCAGATTGTGCGTCATACAGGTTGTGGGCGACCTCACGTAAACTCAATTCTTGAAGGTGACGGGCCCCATGAACCGATGGTTTCCAGTGACCCGACCACCGGAGTAGACAAGTCTGCTACAAAAAGTGACTCGGGACAAGATGAGATTTAGATAGCGCTCACGGGATGGCGAAAGATTAGGTTTTCGGAAACCTCTTGCGGCTGACTTGTGCAGCCTGCGACTCGCAGATCATCGTCTTCCATGCCCGGGCAGCGCTGGAAAGGTAGCCGCCACGCCGCCACATGAGCGCCATGTGCCATTCCATCTGCGGATCATCAATTGCTAACGCGGTTACACCACGGTGTGAAAACCGTTTGGCAATCATCTCCGGCAGTATTGCGACCCCTACATTCGCGGCGACAAGTTCAACGACGAAGTCCACCTGACTGGAGCGCGCCGCGATCTTCGGAGCAAAGCCTAGGCGCTTGCACGCGTCTGCAATGTGCGTATTCAGTACGAATCCGCCTTCGCACAGAACAAAAGGGATATTGCTCAGCATTCGGATTCCTACCGTCTTCCTTCTTGCCAGGACATGAGTGGCAGATATCAACAGTTTCAAGGGTTGCCGCGCTATGGGATGTGACTCAAACTCCGGATTCAGAGGTAAGAGCGATGCGGCTAACTCGATGTTCCCAGTGAGCAGTAGTTCTTCCAATCGGCGACCGCCATGCTCGAAGAGTTGAACCTCGATATTGGGATACTGCTTTCTGAAGAGAGCGAATGACTTTGCAAACAGGATGGCTCCCATCGATGGCAGCCCGAAACGAAGTTTCCCTCGATTCAAGCCCCGCAACTCCGACAGCTCCGTTACGAGATCTTTGGTTTCGGTAAGAATGGAGGTCGCGCGCTTGAAGACAATTTCGCCGGCATCGGTAAGACGGCTGTTCCGGCCGTTCCGCTCAAGGAGCAACATGCCGAGCTCATCTTCCAGTTGCTTTACGGCCTTGCTCACTGCCGACTGTGTGGCGAACAACTCCTTTGCCGCCCCCGAAAATGTTGTCCTACGAACGACCTCCACCAGTGCGCGCAGATTTCGCAATTCCATAGCTATTCCTCACAGGACTTGATTGTATTCCAAAACATCCTCGTGGGAATATATTAACCCGTCTAGTGTTATAGGAGATGGGAGCCGAGATGCGAGAGAGTAAATCATCTGCGGCGGTGCGTGGGCAGCTAACCAAGAACAGATTTAGGACTGCTACCGCGTGTTTCGCCACGGACTCTCGGTATAAGGATCACGGCATTGAGCCGTTCTACGCCAGACTCTCGCGAAACGTTCCATCTCGCTGCATGGCCTCCATCCCCCGCATTACAACTGCAAACACCATGGCGCCGTGCGTGATCGTCGGCGAACGGGCCGCAGAGTCATTGCAGAGCGACCACCGATTTTAGACATCTTCAGTCTCACTTCGCGGCCTGGGAACAGCGACAACTGTTTTGTGAGGAGATCCGGGCCCCGTCCTGATCATTGCTTTAACTACCGAACAGGAGACGAAACATGAAAGCAAGTTCGAAGGGCAAGGCAGTTCTCACGGGGGCTTCCTCCGGCATCGGTGCAATCTGTGCTGATCGCTTGGCGAGGCGTGGTCACGATCTGATACTGGTAGCGCGCAATCGGGAACGGCTTGACGCAGTGGCTACTCGCATCGAGGTTCAAACAGCGCGTTCCGTCGAGGTTATCGTAGCCGATCTGAATGAGAGGGCGGATCTCGCTCGGGTTGAAGAGATATTGCGCGATGAAGCCAGCATAACTGCGCTTGTTAACAATGCGGGTGTCATTGCGCCGACCCGGCTGCTTGATTGCAATGTTGACCGACTTGAGGAGATGATTGACCTAAATGTTACCGCACTCGTGCGTTTGACCTATGCGGCGTTACCGGGCTTCCTCAAGCGGGGAGGCGGCGCAATCATCAACATCGCGTCAGTGGTTGGAATTACACCTGAGTTTTTGAATGGCGTTTACGGCGGAACCAAAGCCTTCGTCCTGGCGTTTAGTCGCTCACTCCATAAGGAATTTGCGGAGAAGAACATCCGGGTTCAAGTAGCTCTTCCCGGTGTAACGGCCACAGGTTTCTGGGACAACGCTGGGCCTCCGCTTCAGCAACCTCCATCCGAAATGGTCATGAAGGCCGACGAAATGGTCGATGCTGCACTTGGCGGTTTCGATCAGGGAGAATTCATAATTCCGTCGCTGCCCGATCTCGCCGATTGGGAGGCATATGAGACAGCGCGACAGAACCTGGTCCCGAAGCTATCCCTTAGTTCTCCTGCAGCACGTTACTGCGTTTCCAAGGAACACCGCGAACTTCAGAGCTATGAACCTGGCCTTGCTTCGGCTGCCAGAGATGTAGATGGGAACGAGATTTGACCCTGCCTCTGGATCAAGTAGCTGAGGGCTACCGAGCCATGGATGAACGTCGCGCAATTCAAGACGCTTCTCCACCCGAATGGAACGAAGTAAGGGAACCCGATGGGGAACGCGAGACCGAGTCCATTCCACTGGAGCCTTTGGTCCCTTCGCGTTCCACGGAACTGATATCCTCGCCGCGACGTAACCTTCTCTCAAGGAGACGCCGCCGCCCGCATGCTTCCTCTCGCCGCCGAACAGAAAGCTGCGCCTTCCATGGCCACCGGCACCGGTGACCGGTTGATCCTCGCCGCCATCGCCGCCACCTTTGCGCTTTTTCACATCCTCACCAACGGCCGCTACGGCTTTCACCGCGATGAACTGCAGTTTCTCAGCGATGCACGCCACCTCGACTGGGGATTCGTAGCATATCCTCCGTTCACGCCCTTCATTGAGAGCGTCAGCATGCACCTCTTCGGCCTGTCGCTCATCGGCCTCCGCCTCGCTTCAGTGCTCGCGCAAGCCGCTGTCGTCATCGTCTCCGGCCTCATGGCGCGCGACCTTGGCGGCAATCGCCTCGCGCAAGTCACCACCGCCCTCGCCGTCGGCATGTCGCCTCTCCCTATCTTCGAAGCCACAGAATTTCAATACACTTCGTTTGGCATTTTCTGGTGGGTTCTGGCCGCGTGGTTCACGATCCGCCTGCTGAAGACCGAGAATCCGCGCTGGTGGCTTGCTATCGGCGCCGCACTCGGATTTGGCCTGCTTACCAAGTATGCGATTGCATTTTTCATCGCGGGACTGCTCGCCGGCCTCGTCCTCACTCGTACGCGCAGGTACTTCACGTCGCCGTGGTTCTGGGGCGGCGTGGGTATCGCGTTGCTCCTCTTTTCTCCCAATCTGATCTGGCTTGCGCGGCACGACTTCATCTCCTATCACTTCCTGCAGCACATTCACGCGCGCGACGTCGGTGAAGGCCGCGCCGAAGGCTTCCTGAAAGGCCAGTTCCTCGGTAACGTTAACCTGTTCGCCGCGCCCGTGTGGGTCCTCGGACTCATTGCGTTCTTCGCCGATCGTCACTACCGCATGCTGGCCTGGATGTACATGGTTCCTGTTTTTCTCTTCTGGGCGGGCAAAGGCCGGTTCTACTACGTTGCCGAGGCCTATCCTCCGCTGCTCGCGATGGGCGCGGTCACCGCTGAGCGCTGGCTGGCTCGACGCAGAACGTGGCAGCGCATCACTGTAGAGACCGTCTTCTTCACGGGCCTCTTCGCTGTTGGTGCTTACATCATTGCGATGCTCGTCCCGGTCGCGTCCAGCGGCCGGTTGCGAAACTTCGCTCTGGATAAAAGCCCCGACTTGCGCGAAGAGATCGGCTGGGAAGAACTGGTGCGCACCGTCGCATCGATTCGCGATTCCCTACCCCCGGATCAGCAGGCTCATCTCGGCATCACCG
>DASYBJ010000314.1:0-6378 GCA_036500845.1 Acidobacteriaceae bacterium | reverse complement strand
ACTCTCGACAATCGAGTACACGATCGCGTTGTGTTCGGCGGCATCGATCGCCCAGTGCACATGCGCGCCGCGCTTTGTAGCATTGGCCTCGAACTCTTCGAGGTAATGATCGAGGTGAGTGAGAGTATGTTCCTTGATCTTTGAGGCAAGCTCGCGCAGTTCCTCCCATTCCGGAATGGCCGCTGCCTGAGCGTCACGCCGTTGCATAGTCGCCCATAGGAAGCGATCGTGCATCGGTTCGTGGACTTGATCACGAAGGATAAATAGTTCGGCTGCCGCCGCGGGATCAGCTTTTGTCGCTTTATGCATCGCAGAATTTCTCCCTCTCAAAATGGCCCGCCATTCAGAACCTGGGCGATGTGAATGTACTTGAGATCCAGACCGGCGCGCCGCGCGATTCCTTGCTGGTGCATCAGGCACGACATGTCAGGCGAGACTACGTATTCGGCCCCATGCCGAAGATGATCGTGAACCTTATCCAGACCCATCCTTGCTGAGACAGCCTCATCCGTCACGCAGAACGTGCCGCCAAATCCACAGCAATCATCCGGCCGATCCACAGGCGCGAGAACCAGGCCCTTTACTTTAGAAAGCAACGTTGCCGATTTGTCGAACGGAGCGCCCATGATCTCCGATGGCTTCGCGATTCCGAGGCCCCGGATGGAGCTGCAGCTATTGTGCAAAGCGACGGAGTGTTGAAACTCCGCCCATGGGAAGGAGTCGACTTGCAAAATATCGTGGAGGAACTCGACTAACTCATACGTATGTTGCCGAACATGCCTAACATCATCTGTCTGTTCGATGGTATCGAAATGGCATCTGACCTGTTTGACACAGCTGCCCGCCGGGCCGACGATGTAGTCATAGCTCCTAAAGTTCTGAACAAAGAGATTCTCGGCAGCTGCTGCATTGGCCTCATCGCCGCTATTCGACATAGGCTGCCCGCAGCATGTCTGGTTGAGTGGGTAATCTACATGGAGCCCGAACCTCTCCAGAAGCTGAAGAGTGGCTATCCCAACCTCGGGAAAGATCATGTCAATATAGCAGGGTATAAAGAGGCCGACCCTCTTGTTCACGAGGAGCACTTCTTGTCTTATTGTTGCTGTCTGCGTCGTCACATCGATTCTCCTTTCGGCTTAGGTAATTACCCTGCCGTCACAGCGGTGCTGGTGTGAGTTTTGGATCCGAGTTTCAGGCTGATCCACGCTGCCGCTATGCCGACTATGATCCCAACGGCGGTGTCTACCAACCGCAATATGGGCTGTCTCCAGGCGTGCTGTGGGGCCATGCCGGCGACGACCATCACGACTGCGATCGTGATTCCCGTGGTGATGATGTCGTTCGGTCGGCCGATCAGGGTCAGAATGGCAACACTGATCCCGACCAACGCGGCCATGCCCAACGGATGAAACGGGAAAATCAGCAGGTATATGAGACAAAAGGCGAAGCTGAGCACTGTTGCCGCCAACCGCGACAAGGAGGCTCTGGTGCTTTCCTCATAGCTGTCTCGATAGACAAAGATTGTGGCGGCCACGGCCCACATGCCACCGAGCAAGTCATCGTCTCGGGATATAAAGTAGGCACGAGAAAGAATCCGAGTGATCAACGCATAGCTGATGAGGCAGGCAATCGCTAGCGTGACTCCCTGGCCAGCTGCATGGCTGATGTACGCCAGCGTAGGTCTTGTCGCTTTGCCGTTTTGGGTTTCCATAGGTGTCATAACTCGACTCTTTGATGGTGAGACCCGGGGTCCTGGTCAGTTGATTCGTGAAGCCTCGCCAGGTAAGGACCTCGTCAATCCATTTGAGCGGCGAGATCCTTATCCTGAGCGCGGCAAGTGACGGACCTAGGCTGCTTTGGTTGCCTGAGCTTCTCCGGCAGAGTACTCCGGCTTGTACACATGTTCACGAATGAACGCGACCAGGTCGGTCGGGCGATTGACCCTCGCCAGTCCGGCGTCGAAGACGAGTTTGGCGACTCGCGCGGCCGTCTGAATCTCGACCTCGAGGATGTTCGACTGCGGAGGGTACAGCATGCCGAGCTTCAACTGATCCGGGGTCACCTGGTCGGCGACTGCGTTTGCCGCTTCGATGAACATTGCATCCGTCACTCGCTTCGCCTTTGTGGCGTAAATGGCCATCCCGACGGCCGGAAAGACATACAGATTGTTGGCCTGCGATGGCAAGAACGTCTGACCTTCAAAGTGAACGGGAGGGAACTGCACTCCGCCCGCGTAGATCGCCTTGCCCTTCGACCAGGCATAGGCATCTTCAGGCACACACTCGTGTTTCTGGGTCGGGTTGGACATGGCGAAGATAATCGGGCGAGCGTTGAGGGCCGACATCGCTTCGACGATCTCACGCGAGAAGAGCTTCCCGATGGTGCTCACACCAATGAGAATGGTGGGCTTGAAATCCTCGATGGCATCGAGGAGCACTGGATACTCCGTCGCGGGATCGAGATGGTTGAAGGGTTTGGTCGGTGGCAATTTGTGAGCGAAGGGAAGTTTATGCGCCGCAAGGTCCGACCGTCCCGCAACCACCAGTCCGTGTGAATCAAAGAGGCGGATCTGCTTGCGTGCGTCGTCGATGGCAACACCTTGATCGACCAACGCAGAAACGATCAGGTTAGCGAGGCCAATGCCCGCGGACCCTGCGCCAACAAACAGGATCCGTTGCTCCTTGAGCTGGCTGCCGGTGATCTTCAGCGCATTGATCAGTCCTGCGAGGGTTACGCTGGCTGTTCCCTGGATGTCGTCGTTGTAGCAGGACACCTTGTCGCGATAGCGTGCAAGCAGGTTGACCGCATCGACGCCGGTCCAGTCCTCAAAGTGAAGGCAGCAGTTGGGAAACACTTCCTGAACCGCATCCACGAACTCATCCACGAAGGCGTACAGTTCCTCGGTTGGCGGGCGGCGATGACGCAATCCCAGATACAGAGGATCCTGCAGATAGGTTTCATTATTTGTGCCCGCATCGAGGTACATCGGCAACAGGCCCTGCGGCGGCACTCCCGCGGCAGCGGTGTAGAGCTGCAGCTTTCCAATCGGAATGCCCATGCCGTTCGCGCCGATGTCTCCAAGGCCGAGAATACGGCCGCCATTGGTAACGCAGATAAACCGCACGTCCTTGACGGGCCAGTTGCGGAGCACTTCCTTCACATGGCCTTTGCGAGTGATCGAGAGATACATGCCGCGAGGGCGGCGGAAGATTTGGTCGAACTTCAGACAGGCCTCGGCAATCGTGGGGTCATAGACGATCTCGAGGAAGCGGGCAGGATCGGACATCAGTGTGTGGTAGAACAACGTCTCGTTGGTTTCCAGAAGACTCATCAGGTAGATGAAACGACCGAGGTCGGTAGTCTTTGTCTCGAGTTGCTGCATGACACGGGAGAGCTGAGTTTCGATAGACTCTGTCACGTCCGGTACAAGGCCGACGATTCCGAGTTGTTGTTTTTCGGCCTCTGTGAAGGCGGTTGATTTGTTGAGCGATGAATCCCGGAGTAGGTCGATTCCGTGCTGATTGATTGACATCCTTTTCTCCCATTCTGTTCAATGCTTTTGTTTGGTTGGCTTGTAAACGAATCAGAAGATCTGGTTTCGCTCAGTTGGCTTTCGCAACGTACGGATGCACCATCTTCGCTGGATCGACGACGCGGTCGAACTCGTCTTCCGTCACGTATCCAAGCTTCAGTGCGGCTTGCTTGAGTGTTAGGTCGTGGTCGAGAGCGTAGTGTGCAATCTCCGACGCCTTGTCATAACCAATCACGGGCGCGAGCGCGGTCACCAGCATCAGGGAGCGATCTACATACTCCTTGATCTTCTTCAAATTCGGCTCTGTCCCTTCGATAAGGAACTTCCGGAAATTTGTGCACCCGTCGGTCATAATCGTGATGGAGTGAGCGATATTGAAGATGATCAGAGGTTTGTACACATTCATCTCGAGGTAGCCCCCTGCACCACCAAATCCAACCGCTACATCGTTGGCCATCACTTGCACCGCGGTCATGGTCAGTGCTTCGGCCTGGGTAGGGTTCACCTTACCGGGCATGATGGACGAGCCTGGCTCGTTCGACGGAATCACCAATTCAGCGAAACCGGCGCGCGGGCCGCACGATAACAACCGGATGTCGTTGGCGATTTTGTAGAGCGAAACCGCCAGAGTGCGGAGCGTGCCCGAGAGTTGAACAAGAGCATCGTGAGCGCCCTGCACGGTGAACTTGTTCGGCGCGCTCGCAAAGGGAAGGCCCGTGAGCTTCGCAATTTCGGCAGCAGCCGCCTCGCCGAAACCTGGGGCAGTATTGATTCCGGTCCCAACGGCTGTTCCGCCCAGAGCAAGGCGATACACACTCCTCAGAGCATCCTCGATGCGTTCGAGATCTTCGCTCAACATTCCGACATATCCCGACCACTCCTGCCCCAGCGTGAGTGGCGTAGCATCCTGCATATGCGTGCGGCCGATCTTCACGATGTCTTTCCACTGCTCGGCTTTCGCCGCGATAGCATCGCGCAACGCAGTTACCGCGGGTATAAGCCGCTCTTTCACGTTCACCGCCGCTGCAATGTTCATCGCAGTGGGGAAAGAATCGTTTGAGGACTGCGACATGTTGACGTGATCGTTGGGATGGACGGGCGTCTTGCTTCCGAGCGGCGTGCCTGCGAACTGGCAGCAGCGGTTGGAAATCACTTCGTTCACGTTCATGTTGAATTGCGTACCGCTGCCCGTCATCCACACGTGCAGAGGAAACATAACTTCGTGCTGACCGCCGAGAATCTCGTCGCAAACCTCTAGGATTAGTCTGTGGCGCTCGTCGTCAAGCCGCTTGCCGGCATGATTGGCGTTGGCAGCGGCCTTCTTTAAGGTGGCGTACGCCGCGATCATTTCGCGCGGGATCAGATCCTTCCCGATGCTGAAGTGCTCGAGCGACCTTTGGGTTTGTGCGCCCCAAAGTTTTGAGCTAGGGACATCGACCTCACCCAAGCTATCGGTCTCTTTGCGAATGCCCAAAACGTGCACATTGCTGATTGCACTCATTGTTTTCTCCTTCCGTTTCTTCTCCATTTACCTGAGCGTGGCTCTTCAACCTCTCCGGATCCACTCGAGGATGTATGGTGCACAGTTGCGCAGTTCCATACCGTTAGTGCCACAGACGCCGAGGAAATGCACGGCGTCCAGATCAACAAGTGTTACCCTGCCCCAGAGCAATCGACCCGAGGGCCCGGAAAATTGCCACCTACGCCATCCTCATAGTGATCACTAGTGCAATGCGTGTACCAAAACGCATCCTGCCGAGGATCGACGGCTAAGTCAGTGATCCTCGAACCGTTTCATGCACAGCCGCGCACCGGGTCGCGCAACGCAAGCACATCTGGTGTTAGCCAGATGACAGAGACGTGATTCGTGTCAACGGGCTGACAGCCCGGATTCGACGCGGAAATCAGCTGGAGCATGTACGACTCGTAGGCATGACTAGACAAGCTGAGGTTCGAACTGCGCCGTTCGGGTTAGCTTAGGACTTGAAGACGCGCTTGTTGATGCAGTGGGCTCTAATTTTCGATTCCGGCGTCGAACGAGGCACTCCGAGCTTTTTCAGCGGCGCCGCCCGGGCCTGCAATTCTACCGTTCGATTCAGCCAAGGCAGCTTCGATAATTTCCTTTCTTGGTCTGTATTCAGGCGCCCCCGTCCTCGTTCGCCCACTGTTGAACGCCTCTGTTCTTGCGGCACCCCGTGCTTCAGCCAGGTTTCGTCAACGGATAACATATTGCCGTCACAAAGAGCGATGGCTCGTTCGACAACGTTTTGCAGTTCTCTGACATTGCCCGGCCAGTCATAGGCCTGAAACATCTCCATGGTCTCACTGGGGATTACGTGATTACCTTTACCTCGGTTATCAACAACTCCCTGGTGGCATCCGGCGCGGGTTTGAGTCCTGTACCAGTGCCTTGAGCGCAAATAAGCCACCGCCACTACAATCGTCGCCTCGACTTTTTGGTACCCATTCCAGCAATCCATGCCACCGTGCGCGTCAAGAACTCTACGGCGTTTTCACAATTGGTGTAGTCCAGGAATTGGAGTCCAAACGCGGCTTTTCATCAAGAAAAGCTGCACATAACCAACTCTGGCCAGATCACAGTAATTGTGAAAACGCAATAGAAAGCAGCTCGTTCGTTGGGTATCTCCTTCAAATGCTTCTCCCATCTGCTTGTGTCTCTCGCCTAGAAGTGTTTGCAGCTACGTATTTGTTTAATGCAAGCCGAATGCCATTCGTAAATGGCTGAAAAGCCATCGGAATTAGGCTGATTCGTTATTGTGGTTGTTGTGGAATTTGCGGATGTTGCGTTTCGATCACGGGTAGTGGCCTGAACAGAGTGCGAAGCA
>DASYBJ010000313.1:0-7534 GCA_036500845.1 Acidobacteriaceae bacterium | reverse complement strand
CCCGGAACCAATCGAAATAACCCACTCACACTAACAAAAGCACAAATGAGTATTCCTAGTTCTACTCCTAACCCAGCTCCGCAAGAACACAATTGCGCCGGCAGGGAAACTTGCACCGTTTACTCCGTCGCTTGCGACGATTGTAATGGCACTTACGCCGAGGTTTTTGTTTTCGAAACCGACGCTCTGCGGTCGCTGGCCGAAAACGCCGAAGGGCCCAACGATAAGACCCGCGCCGAGCTCCTGCAGCTCGTCGAAAAACGCGACGATGATGCGTTCTGGCTGCTCCTTGAAGAGTCACGTGACGACCTCGCTACCTACCGCGTTGATGCCCACGACCTGCAACTCCAACCAAATCTGTTTTAACGTATGAAGGACTTTGTATCAAAGAGAGAAAAACGGATCTCCTCTAACATCAGGCGGCTCAAAAAACGCTTGGCTCAAATTCAGCAGGCGCAAAGCGACGAAATCACAGAGTCACCGCGCAATCTGTCTCGCTACACTCATATCAACAAATTCTCACGAGGTTAGCCATGCCTGACATTATCTTTATTCCGCTCAATAAGCTCGTGCGCTCGCCGCGCAATGTCCGCAAGACAGGCGGCGAATCAGTTGAGGAGTTGGCTGCATCCATCTTCGCCCACGGTCTGCTCCATAACCTCACGGTGACCGAGCACCAGAACCAGAAAGGGTCCGCACACGAAACGGAAATTTAAGCACGGTAAGGAGCGAAATCTCCTCGTAGCTGAGACTGCAAATCTTGGTCGGTAGCAAGGCTAAATCCGGCCCAACGAAGCAGCCGGTCCCCAGTACCAGTCGCCCCATAAAACGAGCTGTAATCGAATTCTAGAGCGTTTTCTTTTCAGACGAATGTCCTCGGGAACGCCTTAACGTACTTAAATTTCCGTTTCGTGCAGTCACCCCTATAAAGCCAACTATCCAGCTCCGCCGTACCAAAGCGAGGCGCCGCATGAATTTATACTGAATGTTCCGAGCTTAATCATCTGGGGATTGCAAGATGAATATTTCTGTGACGCCGTGTTAGATGGAGCTGCCCGATACATTTCGCAGTCAATGCGATTAGTCACGGTGCCAGGCGCTGGACACTGGGTGCACCGGGATGCAGCTGAAGTAGTTAATCGCGAGATCCGATCTTGGCTGAGCAGTTTGCAGAATAGCAAATAGCAAATCCTGCAGGAGGTTCGCTTTCGTATTCTCTTGATTAACTTATCTAGGCGGCAATGGGACGTCTTTTGCCGCTCCTACGCTTCGCCGGCGAAGTTTGGCCAGAACTGGGCCCCCGGCCCGTTCCTCGCAGCAAGTCTGTATGGGTTCGGGTCAAGATTTCGTCTGACAAAGCTTTGTCGTCGACGGCGCGAGCGAGGACGACGGCACCAACCATGCCCACCCACAGTCGGATAGCTTCCGCACGCGCCTCGTCTTTCCGGTCGCCTTCCGGCGCCAACTGCTCGGACATCGCAGACAACGAGTCTTTAATCGCAAATAACGAGTCTTTAATATATTTCGTGAATGGTCGCTTGGCGCCCGGATTACGAGCTATTTCACCCGCCAGAACCGGTGCGACACAGGCATCTCCCGGATTGTCGCAATGCTCGCGGGACAGATACTCGTCCAGAAATTCACGTAGCCCAGACTTGCCTGCTCTTGTCCGCCAAGCCTCAAGTTTGCTATCCATAGCGCACTTCAGACTTTCCGCGATCAGCGCTTCTTTAGATTCGAAGTGGTTGTAAAACGGCCCGTGGGTTAGCTGCGCCGCTTTCATGATCTCCGGTAAGCTCACACCACCGATGCCGCGTTCTCTGAACAGCCTGGACGCCTCTTGCAGAATCCGTTCATGCCGAGCGGCGGTTTCTTTAGCGGGATATCTCATCATGCTCCTTCGTTCAAAAATCCATTTGACAGCATACATGATGACTATCATACTTGCAAACATGATGATCATCATGTTTTAACCCATTTTAGTCACCAAAAATTATGAGTAACACGCACAACCCAGGATTACTTGAAGGAAAGGTCGCCGTTATCACCGGCGGCGCAACGGGCATCGGCTTAGCCACCGCCAAAAAATTCGTAGCCGAAGGCGCTCACGTTTTCATTTTTGGCCGGCGCAAGGCTGAGCTGAACGCCGCCGTCGAAGCCATCGACCAGCATATCACGGCCGTCCAAGGCGACGTTACCAAACCGTCTGATCTAGATCGACTTTACTCGGCCGTGAAGGCAGAAAAGTGCGCTGTCCCGCTGCCGTAATTGGAACAATGCGGTCTTCGTCCCCGTGAATGACTAACGTCGGGACATCGACGCGGGCTAAATCTTTCCTGAAGTCCTCGTGCCGAGTTGGAACACAGGCCAGGGGGAGTCCGGCAGGTCAAGGGGCTTCGACCAGGAGAACCGGCAGAGTTCTAAGCAAACTGATAGGGGGAAGACACGTGAATGAACTGAGCAGCCGGCCGTTGGCCGGCAACAAAAATGGACAAACGAAACCTACTGGCTCTTTTAAAAGGAGAGGCAGCAGGACGATCGTGAAGTGGATCGCGGTGGTGATTGCCATCG
Organism: Acidobacteriaceae bacterium; assembly: GCA_036500845.1. Taxonomy (GTDB): domain Bacteria; phylum Acidobacteriota; class Terriglobia; order Terriglobales; family Acidobacteriaceae; genus PALSA-350. The sequence goes on along the minus strand of DASYBJ010000313.1, from coordinate 4,963 downwards.
CGGTACTGGGAGTCGGGTTGGTGTATTACCAGTCTGGGGTCGGCAGCGCACGACGTGGGCCGGCGCAAGCGCCGCCTGAGGTTGTAGTCAGTAGGCCGCTGAAGAAAGAGCTTGATACGCAGCTAGGCTTCCTTGGTCAATTCTCCGCAGTCGACCAGGTCGAGCTCCGCGCCCAAGTTGGCGGGACCTTGACCGAAATCCATTTCAAGGATGGCGATATCGTCCACAAGGGCGACTTGCTCTTTGTCATCGATCCCGTCCCCTATGAGATCAGACTGGCCGAGGCTACTGCGCAGCTCGAAAGCGCCACTGCGCGGCTCGAACTCGCCAACCGCGAGCTGGCCCGCGCTCAAATGCTGAAACGCAACGGCGTCGTGTCAGTTGAGAACCTCGATCAGCGGACCTCGGATCAACAGGCAGCCCAAGCGGCCTTCGACGCCGCCGAGGCTGAGATCCGCGACGCTCGGTTCGACTTAGATCACTGCCGAATCACCGCGCCATTCACGGGCCGTATAGGAACCCATTTGGTCTCTGTGGGTAACCTAATTGCGGGCAGTCGGGCGGCCAGTAGCCCAACGACGCTGCTCGCGAGCATCGTGTCTCTCGACCCCATCTACCTTGACTTCGACATGAGCGAGTCCGACTACCTGGTATTCTCGCGCGAGCGGGCGAAGCAGAAGGGTGTGCTGGCCGACAAGGTCGACATTGCGCTCAGTGATGAGATAGAATTCCGCCATCGAGGCACCCTGGATTTCGTGGATAACGTGCTCGACCGGTCGAGCGGTACCATCCACGCCCGCGCGACGGTTCCCAATGCCGATTTATTCCTAACATCGGGCAGCTTCGCTCGTGTTCAGCTGGCGCTGGGAGCACCGGTCACAGCGCTCTTGGTGCCTGACGCGGCCGTGCTACCAGACCAAAATCGCCATCTTGTCCTGACGGTGGCACCGGACGGCACGGTCGTCCCAAAATCTGTCGAGACTGGTGACGTCCGTGGAGGACTCCGGGTTATTCACTCTGGTGTTAGCGCGGATGACCGCGTGATTATTCAGGGGATTCCTTACGCAGCCCCGGGATCGAAGGTCAGCAGTAAGGACGGCGACATCCGGTACGCCGCTGCGGGTCAAGACTTAAGACGGACGCCCTGAAATGCGCCTGAGCCACTTTTTCATTGATCGCCCCCGCTTTGCGATTGTTCTGAGCACCTTTGTGACTCTGCTCGGCCTAGGCGCCCTCGCAGTGCTGCCGGTCGCGCAATATCCCGAAGTTGTACCGCCGACGGTGCAGATCACGACCAGTTATCCCGGCGCATCCGCCGAAACCATTGCACGTACGGTCGCAACCCCGCTCGAGCAGCAGATCAACGGCGTCGAAAATATGCTGTACATGAACAGCCAGTCGACCGGCGACGGAAACCTGACGATAACGGTGACTTTCCGCATCGGGACCGATCTGAACGTCGCTCAGATGTTGACCCAAAATCGAGTGCAGGACGCGCTTCCGCGATTGCCTGATGACGTGCAGCGTCTGGGCGTGCAGGTAAGAAAGGCGACCCCGAGCATCCTTCTGGCAATTCATCTCTATTCGCCGGACAAGTCCCGGGACATGCTCTACCTGTCTAACTATCTCACGCTTCATGTGAAGGATGAGCTCGCGCGCCTTCAAGGCGTGGGTGACGTCCAATTCCAAGGCGGGCGCGAATATGCCATGCGCATCTGGCTTGACCCGGACAAAGTGGCGGCGCATGACCTTAGCGCTGCGGACGTCTTGGCCGTACTACGTGCACAGAATCTCCAAGTTTCTGCCGGCCTCCTGAACCGGCCTCCGGTTCCTGGCGTTCGAGCCTATCAGATCAACGTCGAAGCACGCGGAAGGCTGACCGCACCTGAGGAATTCGCCAACGTTGTGCTAAAGTCCGACACCCAGGGACGGGTTACGCGCATCCGCGACGTCGGAGTTACAGAGGTAGGAGCAGTCGATTACGGTAACACCGCTTTTGTGGATCGCGACGCTGCCTCCTCGCTGCTCATTTACGCCGAACCAGGTGCCAATTCTCTCGCCGTCGATCGCGAGGTGGTCTCTAGCATGAGGGAGCTTGCGCAGGACTTCCCGCCAGGCGTCGCCTATACCATCGTCTACGACCCGACCATCTTCATTTCGAAGTCGGTCCACGAGGTCATTGTAACCATCTTCGTTGCGATCGCGCTGGTGGTCGGAGTCGTGTTCCTCTTTCTCCAGACTTGGCGAGCAACGATCATACCAGTTATCGCAATCCCAGTCTCTCTGATAGGCACCTTTTCCGCGCTCGAGATACTCGGGATCTCGATCAACAACCTGTCCTTATTCGGTTTGGTTCTTGCTGTTGGGATCGTTGTCGACGACGCCATCGTTGTCGTCGAAAACGTCGAACGCAATCTCCGATCGGGAATGTCGGCATCAGAGGCTGCGCATCGAACGATGGACGAGGTCGGCGGAGCGCTAATCTCAATCGCACTAACTCTGTGCGCGGTCTTCGTGCCTTCCGCTTTTCTTTCGGGGATCTCAGGATTGTTCTTCCGACAGTTCGCAGTCACTATCGCAGCATCCACTGTCATCTCCTGCTTCGTCTCCTTGACACTGAGTCCTGCTCTCTGTGCGATGCTGTTTAAGGCGCACGATGCTCACGCTGGCAAGCAGGGCGGTCCGGCTCGGCGCCTGCTTCGCGCCGGATTCGAGAAATTCAATTTTGGATTCGAAAAACTTTCCTCCGTCTATGGAATGGTCACCGGCAGGCTCGTCCGAGCGCTAGCCTTGGTCCTCATCGTCTATGCCGGCCTGATCGGCTTTGCGGTTCTTGAGTTTTCCCGAACACCCACTGGATTCATTCCCGAGCAGGACCAAGGGTATCTGATCAATATCGTGCAGCTTCCTCCCGGCGCGACCCTGGCGCGAACCGAGCAGGTCATTCGGGAAGCCAGCGAGATCATCTTAACGACGAAGGGCGTTGAACATATTGCCCCATTTGCAGGCCTCGATGCCACGACTTCGACGGTTGCGTCCAACTCAGGAACGATCTTCTCGGGCCTCCCCTCGCTCTACAATCACGAGTTGCCTGGCGTAGATGCGAATTCGGTTCTAGCCGACCTCCGTCAGAGGCTATCGGTAATCAAAGACGCCTACATTCTAACGATCCCGCCGCCGCCCGTTCAGGGTCTCGGTAATTCAGGTGGGTTCAAGATGATGCTCGAAGACCGCGCTGGCCTCGGGTCACAGGCCTTGGTCCAAGCAGCGAAGGCCCTTGTGGCTGCCGCCAATAAGGACCCTGAGTTTGCGGGCGTCTTCACGCTCTTCAACGCAGGGTCCCCTTCGGTCTATGCAGATATCGACCGGGTGAAAGCCGAGAAGGTCGGACTGACGCCCACTGACGTTTTCTCGACGCTTCAGGTCTATCTAGGCTCTCAGTACGTGAACGACTTCAATTATCTTGGCCGTACCTATCAGGTAATAGTGCAGGCTGATGGCCCCTTTAGGCAGTCGCCCGAGGACATCGCGCGTCTGAAGGCGCGAAACACGTCGGGTCAGATGGTACCGATTGGGACCGTGGCTCAACTCAGGGATACGACGATCCCTTACCGAGTTCCCCGCTACAATCTGTACCCCGCAGCCGAAGTACAGGGGACGGCAGCGCCAGGCGTCGCCTCGGGGACTGCCCTGCGCCGAATGGAGGAACTAGCCCATCAAGTCCTCCCTAAGGGCATTAGCTTTGAATGGACAGAACTCGCCTACCAACAACAGGAGCGCGGGACCCCGACGCTGCTCGTCTTCGGGGCCGCGGCTCTCTTCGTGTTCCTCGTCCTGGTCGCGCAATATGAAAATTGGAAGCTGCCCTTGTCGATCGTGTTGATCTTACCGATGTGTCTTCTTGCGGCAGTCACGGGCCTGGTCGCGCGGGGTATGCCGATCGATATCCTGGCGCAGATAGGCTTCGTGGTACTGGTGGGCTTGGCGGCCAAGAATGCAATCCTGATCGTTGAGTTCGCGCGCCAGAAAGAGGAAGAAGACGCCGCTACCCCTGGCGAGGCCGCCGTGCATGCCGCTCGGACGCGGCTGCGTCCCATCTTGATGACCTCCTTCGCGTTCATCCTTGGCGTCGCACCGCTTGCCGTGGCGACAGGCGCCGGCGCCGAGATGCGCCAATCGCTAGGGACGGCCGTGCTATTCGGAATGATCGGCGTGACATGCTTCGGACTGCTTTTCACGCCGGCCTTCTACACCTTCATCCGCAGGGCTGGTCACAAGGAACAGGCATGAGGATTTCAACGAATAGCAAGCCGACCAATATTGAGTTGGGTCGGGACCGGCTTGACGCTTCCGCGTTTCCTTACGAGCTGCGAGGTGGGGCCGAACGCACACCCGCGAAAGCGGTAGCGTCCGCTATCAAAAGTGATGGAACTTCGCTACGAAACGTTTGGAGGAGCGCTTTCCGGATGATTGCGTCCGTCGCTTCCAGGTTGGTAGATAGAAGGCCACATAATGTCCTTTCGGTAAAATACGCCAGAAGGGAAGAAGTATTGACTGCGTCCAATATTAAAACATATAATAAATAAGTAATCACAACATCATACAATAGTTTCATATAAAATAGAAATGGAAAGCTGAGGATCACTCGGACTATCTTTCGGCTTGGTTGACCTACAAATTTTGACCAGAAGATTCCGGCCTATCGTAAGCGCGTTAAAACTGAGAAGACCGGTCCCCGCTAGACTGACCAGAAAAAGTTGATTCAGGAATGGCTGATCCTCGTACCTTTCTTGCGCGTACTCGCCCGGGTTACGGTTTTTTCTGGATTTGGTGGAAAAGCTTTCGTAATGGCTGATTCCGACGAGGTAAGAAGCGTTCTCAGTTCCTGCAAGGATTCGGTCCCGATCTGAGAAAGAAATTGCCGTTGTGCTTCCTCCCACAATGGCAAACTGCGAAGCAACTT
>DASYBJ010000312.1:0-8592 GCA_036500845.1 Acidobacteriaceae bacterium | reverse complement strand
CTGAGCGGGACGGAAACGGTGGCGTCTTCAGCATCCGGCAGCGGACGGATGAAGCCGCCTTCGCGAAGTTCAGCAACACTCTCCTTGACGGATCGGACAAACTTGCGAAGGTCCTCTTCGGGATTGCCTGCGTCCTGAAGTCTTTGCCGCTGCAATGCCGCGTATTGCCCATTCTGCATCTTCAAAGACGCCAACGATTCATTGCGCCCATCAGCTATGGCAGCGATCGATGCAGAAACCGGACCGGCCATAGGCTTGACGGTTGCGCACTGCACGCCTGCATGCGTCTGTCCGTGATGAACTTCACTGCGAGCCGGGGGCGCGATGGCGCCTGAAGTTTGCGAATCCGAAAGGCGATCTACCGGCAACGAAGGACTAGCACCCGGAAAGAAACCCGCATTGCAAAGATCATCCAGAGTCGCCTCAAATGCAGAAACAATGAAATCTATATCAGCATCGGCGTGGGCCGTGGAGAGGTACATTGTGCGCCCTTCCCATACGTAAAGCCCGTGTGCAATCAGATGGTAGAAGAAGAGATCCAAATTATGCAGACAGTTGATCCGGTACAGCGAGCCACAATGTACTGCCTGAACAGGCACATCCCTGACGAGAAACAAATCGTTGAGACGCTCAACCATCCGTGCCGTCCGTCGATTGAGCTCCTCCTGCAGAGCCGGCCCTTCTGACAGCAGCCGTTTCAGGACAGCATGTGTACTGGCAAGAGCAAGCGGATGCTTACTGAATGTTCCCGCAAAGAAGGTAGTCTCCGCCGATCGGCGCTGGCCTCCATCAATGCCATCCATATGGGTACTATCGCCAGCGACCATCCCTATTGGCATGCCGCCCCCGGCGGCTTTGCCGTATGCAGCCAAATCGGCCCGCACACCGAACCAGCCCTGAGCACCGCCAGGGTGAAGGCGAAAGCCGGTAATCATTTCGTCGAATATCAAGGTGATGCCGAGTTCGCGGGTCAGAGCGCGTAGTGCATGTAGAAATTCTTTGGGCTGAAACTCCGGCCGGCGGCTCTGCACCGGTTCTACCAGTACCGCTGCCAGCTCATTTGCATGCTGGCGAATCATCGTCAACGCATGGTCGGAACCGTATTCAAGCACAAGAGCATTGTCCGCGCTGCCAGCTTGCAAACCCGGCACCACAGGAAGCGCATTGGGCGCGCGGTCCGGATCAGCCATCACCAGCGTGCCATCCGCCCATCCGTGGTATGAACCTGAAAACTGCGCAATCTTTTTACGACCGGTCCTGGTGCGCGCCAGCCGCACCGCCAGCATCATGGCCTCTGTACCTGAATTACAAAATGCCACGCGCTCCATACCGGTAAGCGTATGCATCATCGCCGCAACATCACCGGCCAGTTCCGATTGGGGGCCCAGATGATATCCCAAATCGAGCTGGCGCTTGAGCGCGTCCTGAATGAACGGAGCACTATGACCGAACAGCGCTACCCCGAAGCCCATCGCTGTGTCGACATAGTCGTTGCCGTCGATATCGACAACGTGACCACCCGATGACCGCGCTGAAACAATTGGATAAAACAGTTCTTTGAGCGAAAGCGGAAAGATTGGATCTTTAGCTGAAAAACGAAAACCAGCCAGCGCTCGATAATCGGCCAGCACATCTTTATGCTTTTCCGCATATGCCTTCGAGTGCGCTGTGCGCTGTATGTAATCCGCTATGAATCGATCACGATATTCTTGCTGCTTTTTCCCTAGCTTGCTGTACGGATCAAAGCGATCGAGTGGAGCAGCCTCCAAAGAAACCTTTGCCGCGCCGGATGTGAGTGGTGCAATCTTCCTGACAGCATGCAGCCCGTCATCATTGGCCTGCACGGCGGCGGCCGGGATGGTTGTATCTCCTGCGCCTGACCCCAGCAGCCTCAACTGCATCTTCATCAGATCAATCTGCTGAGCAATTACATTTTCCACCCCCGGCAAAGGCACACTTGCCGGTGCTGACACCAACGGCATCACTGGTGTGCTCGGCCGCTCAGCAGACTGCGGCGTATGAGCGTACGTTGCACTCTCGATCGTCTCTGCTTGCGGCACCAGCATGCTATGCGCAGAGCCCTCGTCCCTCCACGTGGCCGGCAGATGACGATCCAGATAAGCGGCCACTTCGGAAATGCTGGTCAACTCTTCAAACAGCTGCCGAATCGTCAGCCTGACCTGAAAGAAATCCTCAATTTGACGTACAGCACGAACCAATACAAGAGAATCCGCTCCAAGTTCAAGCAAAGGAACGCGCACATCAACGCGGCTCGGTTTTATTTGCAAAAGTTCCGCGACGATGTCCAAAAGCTTGGTCTCAATTCGCTCTTTTCGGCTGATAACCGATGAAGAATTCTGAGAGGGCAATTCCTGAAGCTGCGACGAATGCATAGGGAGACGTTCCTGCACCACAGATGGGGAAATAGGCTTTGGGGAAAGAGATGAAGATTTTGTAGCGGATGTCGATGCCGGTGCCGATTCGATCCAATAGCGCTGGCGTTCGAATGGATACGTGGGCAACGCGATGCGCGTGCGCGCCTCGCCACGATGTAGAACAGTCCAATCCGGAGAACAACCAGCCAGCCACAAGTGCCCGATGCTGCTCAACAACGTCTTGACTTCGGAGGCGCCGCCTTCAGTATCGGACTCCAATGCGAGCGCGGGCAGCACCTGCCAATTATGATCACCACGAGAGCTCAGCTGCTGTCGCGCCAGGGATTGCAAAGCATTCCCCGGACCAACCTCCAGCAGGATGCCCTTGCCCTTGACGCGCTTCGTTATCGTCGCGAGACCATTTGCAAATCGAACGGGCAGGCGAAGATGGCGCGCCCAATACGCGGGATCCGTCGCCTCAGCCCCGCTGATCCAATCCCCACTTACGTTTGAAATGAACGGCAGGCTTGGCTCGTTCAACTGAAATCCGGCGAGGGCGTTCTGAAATTCATGCAAGACCGGTTCCATCATTACCGAGTGAAATGCGTGCGAGACCTGCAACCGCCTGCATGGAACATCTGCTTCCGTGAGTCGAAGCACCAAGGCATCCACTGCATCGATCGAACCAGCCACGACACAGCGTTGCGTTCCGTTCACTGCAGCAAGATCCAAGTCGCTTCGGAGATACGGAGCGATCTGCTGCTCCGACAATCCAACGCTAATCATCGCTCCGCTTGACTGCTGCTGCATCAGTTGCCCGCGCAAGGCGACCATTGCGAGTGCGTCTTCAAGGGAGAACACACCTGCAAGGCAAGCCGCAACGTATTCGCCCAGGCTATGCCCGATCATGCCGCTCGGCTGAACTCCCAACTCCATCAGCGTGCGGGCAAGTGAATACTCCACCGCGAATAGCACCGGTTGTGCCAGCGCGGTCTGACCTAGCTGCTCCTGAAATTCAGCCTGCGGCGCATCCTTGTCTACACACAACAAGGTCCGCAGGTCACTCTGGATTAGAGGCAGTAGTAGACTCGCGCATGCGTCCAATAACTCTCTAAACACGGGCCAACCGCGATAGAGTTCACGCGCCATTCCAATTCGTTGCGAGCCCTGCCCTGGAAACATGAAGACGACATCGCAACTCGAGCGAACCGCAACACTGGCAGTGAACATCTGCTGTGCCTTGCGAGAGGCAAGCACCGCGGCCGCTTCATCTCTGTCGCTGCACACGAGCATACGTCGATGCCCAAACTGATTACGGCCTGTTTGCAGCGTGTAAGCAACGTCTTCCAACGATGCGCCTGAAGCCTCGCGCAGCTGCGCCGCCAATTGGTCGGACATCGTCTCCAGTGCCGCTGGAGACTTCGCGGAGAGCGCCAGTAGTTGATAAGAGCACCGCGGCTTCACAGCGTCCGCACACACAGAAGAATCAGAGGAAGTGGACGCAACGGGCGGCGGCGCGTCGCCGACGATCACGTGGGCGAGAGTTCCACCAAAGCCGAAGGAACTAATCCCCGCATATCTTCTTCTATTCTTGCCCCAAGGCTGGTACGTCGTTGAAATCGCAATCGGCGAATCCTGCTCAGAACAGTACGCATTGAGCTGCTTTAAGTGCAAATGGGGCGCAATGGCTTCGTGTTCAAGCGACAGCACAGTTCTAATCAGGCCAGCGATCCCGGCTGCGGCTTCCAGGTGACCGATGTTGGTCTTAACCGAGGCCACCATGCAGGGCTGCTCCCGTTTCGAGCCATCCTGCAGCGCAGCTTTCAATGCATTGAATTCGATCGGATCACCAAGTGAAGTGCCCGTACCATGCGCCTCAATATAGCTAAGTTCGTAGGCTGCCAATCCAGCCTGCTCCAGCGCCCGGCGAATTACTTCCGTCTGCGCCATGCCATTCGGAGCCGTTAGACCATTGCTGCGGCCATCCTGATGTACAGCCGAGCCGAGAATCACGCAACGTATTGTGTCTCCATCGCGCTGCGCATCCGATAGTCGCTTCAAGATGACGGCACCGCATCCCTCACCGCGGACATATCCGTTCGCGCTGGCGTCGAACGCCTTACATCGACCATCCGGTGACAGCATGCCCGCATGCGCGAAGACCGTGCTCGATGCTGAGGACAAAATGAGATTGACGCCTCCAGCAATGGCTAGATCTGACTCACCTTGACGCAAACTCTGACACGCCAGATGTACCGCCACAAGCGACGACGAACATGCTGTATCGACCGCCATACTCGGTCCGCGGAGGTCTAACAGATAGGACAATCGATTCGCGGCAATGCTAAATGCGGAGCCCGTCGCATCATACAAGCTCAATGGTTTGTTGGAGCCGTAGCGAATAAGGTCGTAGTCGTGTCCCGAAATGCCAATAAAAATGCCCGCTTGACTTCCGGCCAACTGAGCAGCAGGAATGCCTCCATCTTCCAGAGCTTCCCACGAAACCTCCAACATTAGCCGCTGCTGGGGATCGATACTGGCAGCTTCAAGCGGCGAGATGCCAAACAAATCGCAGTCAAAGCGATCTACCTCATCCAAAAAACCAGCCAGGCGCGTGTACGGCTCCGCAGATTCATCGTCTACAAATGTGCCAGCTAACTTGCGTTTTTCTGGTACAGGTCGTATTGCATCGACACCTTCGCGCAAAAGCTGCCAGAAGGCCCTAGGATTATCAACACCTGGAAAGCGGCAGCCGACACCCACAATGGCAATCGGCTCGGCGGAGCCATCTGTGCTCGATGGTTGACTGTGTGTCCGCCGCGCACTCGGTGCCTGCGAAGGGCTGCCCCCGGCCAGATAGTGCGCCAGAGAATTCGGCGTTGGGTAGTCCCAGCATAATGTCGCATCAAGCGGTCGACCGAGCCATTCTACTAATGCTCCGCTGATCTCAATTGCGGCGAGGGAGTTGACGCCGTAAGAGAAAAATGTCTGATCCGGATCGATCAAGTCCGCTTTTAGCCCCAGCCGCTGTGCCAATCGCTCACACAACCAATCGCGGATTTCAACTTCCGACTGCCCCAGCCCTGCTAGAGGGGCTCTGACGTGTGGTGTCGCAGCCAGGTGAACACTCACAGATTCCGGACCATTCCGGTTCCAGCGCGACACTACCGGCAAAGTGCCGTTTCGCCATTCTGTCTTGCATTGTCTGCGGCGAATCTTGCCGCTGGAAGTGCGGGGCACCGCGCCCGGCTTCGTCAAAATAATCTCGTCCGGTTGCGCTCCCGTGTATTCAAATACGGCGGCAACTATGCTCCGGATCAACTCCTCGCTCGGCTTCTGTCGAAATTCCAGCTCCTGCACCAGAATCAGCCGTTCGCCATCTTCTCCATCTTCGTCAGCAAAAGCTGCGGCTCCGTCCGGACGTAGCCTGGAATCGCTGCCAAAAGCGGCTGCTTCCACATCTTGCGGATAAAGGTTTCGACCACCCAGGATAATCAGATCCTTCAGACGTCCGCTCACGAAGAGCTGCCCATCCCTCATGAACCCCAAATCGCCAGTGCGCAAGTAGCGATAATCATCGCTGCCCCAGCTCAAACGTGCCGAGAATACTTCCTGTGAAAGCTCCGGTTTGTTCCAATAGCCTTTTGCAACCTGGTCTCCAGCCAGCCATATCTCACCGACCTGATCTTCCCCAAGAGCGTCAAGGCTATCTGGATCGACAATCAACACCTTTTCGAGAAGGGGCTTTCCAGATGCAACAACGCGCCTACTGGAAGGCGAACTCTTGGCTCCGTCAGAATCGACAACGGCAACGTGCTGCCCCTGCCCCTTATCGGCGCACGACACCAACAAAGTCGCTTCAGCAAGTCCATAACATGGAAATAGCGCTCCGGGCTGCAATCCGCACGATGCGAACTCCTCCTGAAAGCGCTCCAGCGTCCCTAGACGAATCGGTTCCGCACCGCAAAAAGCAATCTGCCAGCTACTCAAATCAAGCTCGCGCTTTTGTTCCTCCGTGATTTTCCTCACACATAGGTCATAGGCAAAGTTCGGCCCGCCGGAGTGAGTCGCTTTATATTCTGAGATCGCAGCCAGCCATCGAATAGGCTGCTGAAGAAAATAACCGGGAGAGAGAACGACACAGGAAATGCCAGAGTAGAGACTTTGCAACAGGCAGCCGATAAGCCCCATGTCGTGATATGGCGGAAGCCATGTGACGCAGACACTGTCCTTCTCGACATGAAACGCCTTGTGGGAGCATGCGGCATTGGCGAGCAGATTTCCGTGGCTCACCATTACACCTTTTGGATCTCCAGTGGAACCCGACGTGTATTGCAAAAATGCAATATCGTCGGGCAACACCGGCTTCGCATTGAATGCAATATCGGGCTCTGCGGCGTTAAAACCTGCTTCCCACCATGTCGGGCATTCCACCGTCGCGCGCAACTGGTCGGAGTTGCCCGGTGCCGTTAAGGCTAGCGCAGGGGTGCAATCAGCAATGATTCCGCGCACGCGCTTCGCGCTTGGACCATTGCGTGGAGGATAGCACGGCACAGCAATTACGCCCGCTAACTGACAACCGAGAAACGCGGCAAGATAATCAGGGCCTGTCGGATAGAGCAGCATGACGCGGTCGCCAGGCTCGGTCCGATCGCACAATCCTGCAGCAATACGCGCTGCTCCACGATAGAACTGGCCATAACTGATGTCCTGAACCTGCTCGCGCTCGTTAATAAATACATAAAGGCGAGCGCCCGGCATGCTACTTGCCCGCTCGGCAAGTATGGATCCAATCGACGCAGAATTTATGTTCGATTTAATGTCCTCAACAATCATCGGCGAATCATTCCTAATTCAGCTTGATCATCCGAACAGTTCCACCCCTGTTCAAAGCAAACTAAAGGTATCAGTGATTGTCTCCCGCGTCTCATCGCGTGACGCAGGCATCGTCTGTATTCGCCACACACGGATTACTTCCAAGAGTTCGAGTCGATTGAACTTTGTAAGCTTGGTAAGTAGCTCTCCTGCCTTTGCGTTCATCGGGCGCACAAGCGTCTCTTCATTTGCCCCTTCCTATCAAGCTAACCAGTTGATGTATTCCCACGAAGACGTGTTGGAATACAATAAAGTCCTGTGAGGAATAGGAATCGATTGCGAAATCTGCGGGGACTGGTGGAGGTCGTTCGTCGGACAAGTCTCCACCATCTCCTTTGTGACGGGACAACTTGATGTGGCAATAGCGCAGCGTCAGATCGCGAGCAACTCGATTGTTGCCTATAAGAAATACTAGGAATGCTACTCATCTCTCCCCCTCCGTTTCCTGCTAGACATGATGCACGTCCTGTCTATAGTGATAACAATGGCAAAGCGGTTTATTCTCGATGAATCACACTTTCTGATGCTTGCCAGCGCCGGACATTCACCGGTACGGCGATCAACCCGGCCTTGAAGCACGCAAGATACAGCTCCGCAGTCTCTATCGAGTTCGGCCAGTAAAACGCGATCCGGTCGCCGGGTTTACAGCCCTGCTGAACAAACCATTGCGCCAGGCGCGTCGTCGCTTGCTCCAGCGACTCATATGAAATGCTTCTGTCTTCAAAAGCAATGGCGGCCTTTTGTGGATCGCGCGCAGCCGAGGCGCTCAGCAAGTCTCCGAGGTTTTTCGCGGCCCCCGGAGTAAAGTATTCTTCCGCACGGAATGAATTTGTATGGGTTGATTGATTCATAGATTCTTCTGATCGAGTTGGCTAGGCCCGAGTCACCGTCGATTGTCCGTTTATGCGTCCTTTCTTCAGACCTCTCATCGGCTTCCAAATGAATTCAAAGCAGCAACACCATAATGCGCCGCCGGAGATATCAGCGATAACTTAGGGAATAGATTCTGCCGGGCTGCCTCGTAAGCCTCCCAGTCGGCAATATCTGGCAGAGAGGGAATCGTGACCAATTCGCCCTGATCAAAACCAGCAAGTGCAGCGTCGACCACATCGTCGGGCTTCATTAGCAGTTCGCTCGGTTGGTCCAGCGGAGTTCCGGCGGTGTTCCAGAAGTCCGTGGTCGTCAAGCCGGGCAGAACTGCTTGAACACGGATGTTGCTCCCGGCAAATTCCCTGTGGAGTGCGAGACTGAAGGCGAGCACAAACGCCTTAGTGCCATCGTATACGCCGTTTAGCACTTCGGGCATGATCGCTGTCACAGAGGAGAGATTGATGATTTCGCC
>DASYBJ010000311.1:0-11822 GCA_036500845.1 Acidobacteriaceae bacterium | reverse complement strand
CCGATCTGCCCACGACCGCCGGCTACTGAAAGATCACGAGACTTTTTTTTGCGTCCAGTTTCGCAGGGTCCACCTCGGGAACTTTCTTTAGGTCGTCTAAAGTTTTGAAGTCTCCGTTTTTCTGCCTATAAGCAACGATTTCCTCCGCTTCCTTTGGGGCCAGACCTAAGCCGTTGCGAAGCTGATCGGCGGTTGCCTTATTCACGTTGATTTTCGGGCGCGAATCCGCGGGAAAGTTCTTCGCGAGATAGTCCAGGATGTCGCTAAACTCCTCGTCTGTCCCGGATGCGCCCAAGCTGACCATTTTGGTGATCGTATCCTCCCACCCCTCCCGGCTCTGCCCGTTTGGAATCACGTTGGCCGGAGAATGGCAGTGGCTGCACACCCGAAGGAAAGTGTCCCTGCCGGGGCCCTCCGGGAAGTCCCGTTTTTGTTGCGCCGAGGCAGACTGCGAACCCTCCTGCTGAGGTGTGGCCGCTACCGCGGACAAACCGGAAGCTGCATATAAGCACAAGACCCAAACCATTGCCTGAACGAGGGACAAAAGCCTACCGAAAGCCAGATTCATCTTTGCGTGCTTTGCGAACAGTTCCCAATGCTTGCGCATGGGTTCCTAACCTCCACCTGTTTTCTGCTGAGCCACCTTCAGTTTAATTAACGTGAGGGATGGCGACTCGGCCTCAGAGCTCCTTCAACTCTGATTTCCCAAACCTCTGCGTGCTGCACGGCACTGTGCAATTTGCTGCCTTCGAGACCGTGGCAGCTCAGTTCAACTTTCTGAGCCAGACATTCCTAACCGATACCTTTGTGGGAGTGCCTTCAACCTCAAAACCGATCAGGCCGGACTTGTTGTTCGACGATTGAGGATCGTCATCGATATACACCGCCATCAGTTGACCGTTGATGATATGGAGAAACATCCCGCCACGAGCAATGATCTCGTACTGGTTCCAGTCGTTGATTTTGACGTAGCCGCCCAAAGCGTCGCGGTTCCCAATGTTCGCGAGGAGGCGCGCGTTCTTAGCTCCGGGAGTTGACATTGTTACCTGCCCGCGCCAAGCGAGAATGCCGAGATAGGTGTTCTCGGAATAGAACTGACCGGTATAAGCGAAGCTTCTCGGAGTGACTGGATACCAGAAATCAGCCTGGGGGCCGGTCATCATCCAAGCGAGGTTCGGATCCGGCTGCCCTGGACGCGGCCCTCGGATCCAGGGCAGTCCCACAGCGCTCCGATATTGGATACCGCTTCCGCCGCCCTTTTCCACTTTGATTTCAAGCTTGAGATCGAAATCCTTTGCCTCTTCTCCATGATAAGAGATGTAGCTGTTATTGCGCGGCTTCTCCGCCGTGGACTCCCCGACGATCGCGCCATCCTCGACACGCCAGGTCTCAGGATCGCCGTCCCACTTGTCCAGTGTCTTTCCATCGAAGATCTGAATGAAACCGGTGTGATCGTCGAAGTCGAGGGGATCAGGCTCGTGAAACTGAATTACAGCATGGCCCGAGGATGACGCTGGCGCCTGGGTAGATTGCTGGCCGATCGCAACCTGCAGCAACATCAACCCTGCGAAACTGAGCCACGTCTTTTTCAACGGTGCGTTCCTCCTGAAGTGTAGCGATCTAAGAGATTTCTCTGCGACAAGCGGGTGTCCTTCTTCGCGCTGCCGGTTCGCTGCTTGATCGGAGAAGCGACGCCGGCAGCGCGCGCTCTCCGATCAACGAACATCACTACAAGAGCAAAACCAGGATCTTACGGAGTCCCTGGCAACGTGGAGCGGACGCCGCAGACCGCTGAGCCGGTCATGCTACCAGATCAGCTTCAACGCGAACTGCAGATCTCTGTTGTCAAACGACGTGGCGGAAACTGTCCCAGCGTTGCGGTTGCTAATGTTGGCTGCCGGATTCCCAAAGTTGGGGTGATTGATAATGTTGAACGCCTCAGCCCGGAACTGGGCGGTGAGCCTCTCGTAAAGCACGAAGTTCTTGATTGCGGAGAAGTCGACCTCCGCCGTTCCAGGGCCACGCAGGACATTTCGCGTCACGGTTCCTTGGTAACCGGGCTTCGGGGCGACATAAGCCGTCGGGTCGAACCACTGAAAAGCACTGGGATGAGCGATCCTTCCACTCGTTCGACTGGGAGCAAGGTTCGGCCGCTGCGGAACATAGGTACCGCAAGTGCATGAGCCGGAAACAGCGGTGACGGAGAAGGGATATCCGGTGCGAAGCTGGACAATGGGCTGCAGCTGCCATCCTCCGGCAATCGCATTGCCGATTCCGCCGCTCAGGTAGCGCTTACCCTTGCCGAAAGGAAGCTCATAGCCTGCGCTGCCTACGGCGCGGCTGCGAGTGTCGAAGTTGGAGTAGGAGCGATCGAAGGAGAAGTGCGTCGAGTAGGAGGTATCGTTCGCATCCGCCTCGCCAGAGTTATTATCCAGATTCTTCGACCACTGATAATTGACCAGATAAAATAGTCCGCCACGGCTGCGCTGTTCGAGCTTGACCGAAAGTCCATCGAAGTTGGAACCGCCTTCATTCAAGCTGGTCAACATTCCATGCAGGAAGTTCTGGTAGGGACGGGGGCCAGGAGCCCCGCCAACCGTGGGGAAGGAATCTTGGTTCTGGTCGAAGCGCTTCCAGAGTTTGTGGGTCACGCTGCCTGTGTAGCTCAGCTCGAACAGAGTACCGTGGCCAAGATCCTGCTGGACACTCGTCGTCCACTCCTGCGTGTACGGAACGCGATTCTTGGGCGAGAGTGTGAAGGGAGCCGGAATCGAAGGCAACTGGTTCAACGGGGGCATTAATTGCTGGGTCGCGAGGGACTGGTCGTTGAGCGTAGCGTTGAAGTAGAAAGGGGGAACGTTTCGCTGGAACTGTAGCTCGTTGATATTGGTGTTATCGAAGTAGATGCCGTAGCCGATGCGGACTACTGTTCTGGAGGTTGGCTGGTAAGCCAAGCCGAGACGCGGACCGAAGCCCCTCTTGTCCGGCTGTACCATACCTGCGGGGAAGAAGTTAGGAGTGGTATTTACGTTGGGTAGAAGTACCGGAGGAATATCGGTTGGGACCTTGTGAAATGCGATCTTCCCCGAACCGGGATCGAACATTCCGGCCAGCCCGTTTTTCTCAATGAAAGGCGAGGCGTACTCCCAGCGGATACCGTAGTTAAGAGTTAGCCCATGTCCGAGCTGCCAAATATCGTTCATGAAAATGCCGTACGTATTGTCGGAGTAGTGGCTCAGTGAGCTTCCGGAAGGGGCCTGGCAGATGGAGCACATTCCAGCCTGAAATGCCGCCAGCGATGGGAAGGTAAAGGAACCGCGGGCTGGAGTGTCTGTGAGCTGTCTGACCTGACGGTACTGGAACTGGGCGCCTGCCCGCAGAGTGTGCCGTCCGATAACGTCGCTCACTGTATCGCCGATGCTGTAGATGTTCTCCGTATCGCCCTGAGAGTTGCCCTGCTCGCCCAACGCGGTATATCCCGTAATCGTCACCGTGGGGCGGCCGTACTCGGTCGGGGTTACTCCCCCGCTGATGTTCTGCAGCCCGGCCTCCGCGACCCAGTTTCTTCCGGGAGTCGGATTGACTTGATTCGTGAAGCCGAAGGCCCGGTTGTATCCGAGCCGAACCTCGTTGACCATGGATGGCTTGATCAGGTAGGTGTCGCCGATGCTAACGTTATGGCCAATCTGGGGATAACTCGTAGCGTTTTGAACCGTCGGCACGATCTCCGAGGCGGTGTAATAGACGTACCGTTCGAAGAGGCTGTGTTTTTCTGACAATGTCTGGTCGGAACGAACGACTCCCTGATCGTAGTCGTTCGGCTCGATTGCCACCACAGAGTAATTGTTCGTGCCGCAGGTAGTACAGTTCGGTACCGGGAAGGAAGGCTGAAGCACCTGGGCAAACTGGTACGTCGGGGTTCCCAGCTGCGCAGGAGTGGGAAAGAGTCCCAGCTGAGGGATGGATTGCGCCGAACGGACCCCCTCGTATCCGGCAAAGATGAAGACTTTATCCTTTACGATCGGCGCGCCTATCGTTCCCCCAAATTGATTGCGGTGAAAAACAGGCTTGTGAGGAAAGGCCGTATACGTAGAGAAGAAATTTCGCGCATCAAAGATCGAACTACGGGTGAACTCATACGCGCTTCCGTGGATTTGATTACTGCCGGATTTCGTCACCATCGAGACGACCGCCTGCCCCTGGCCGTATTCTGTCGAGAAGCTGCTGCGCAGAAGATTGAACTCCTGGAGCGTATCGACCGAAGGCTGCATCGAGAGGACATTGAACCGCAAAGAGCGGATATACACGCCGTCGAGGACGTAGTTGGTCGAACTGGCGCGTCCGCCATCCACGGTAATGTAAAGCTGGCGAGTGCCGAACTGTCCTGGGGTCCCGGTGTTGGCGAACTGCGCCGGAGATACGCCGGCCGCGAGGGTCGCCAATTGCAGAACGCTTCTGCCATTCAGAGGCAGATCGGATATCTGCTTCTGATCAATCACCTGACCAACCGCCGCATCGCTGGCCTGGAGTTGTTGCTCGGCAGCGGTTACTTGAACCGTCTCGCTCGCCGCGCCGATGCTCAGCACGACGGACTCATCTGCGGTCTTGCCTATGAGCAGGTCGAAGGAGGGGATCGTCGTTGTCTTAAATCCTTCCTTTTCCACGCGCAACTGATAGGTCGCCGGCGGCAAGTTTGGAATAGAAAACTCACCAGCACTGTTTGTAACCGCAGAACGCTCGGCGCTGGTCGACTGGTTGACGAGATGAACCGTAGCGTCGGGTACAACTGCGCCTGTCGAATCGGTGACGTGTCCTATGACATTTGAGATTGAAGATTCCTGCGCGAAGACCGAACTGGCCAACGTGCAGATGACTGTGCAGACGAGCATGAACGAAAGTGTCCCCCAAATTGAACCTCGCATCTTCTCTCTTTGCGCGAATCTCCTCGATGCATTTGGGTCGTTGAGAGCAATCTTCTTTTGTTGTCGCATTGCATACCTCCTCCAGTTCCTGGCCATCCTGAGCGCCTCCAGACAGATCTGGTCTATCCTTAGGGATAAAAACCGGGCCGTTTTCACCGGTACGATCGCCGTAACTGAGACGTCTCATTTCGGCCCGAATACTACCCATCCGAGGAAACGACTGTCAAATCTCGCTTGTTGGCTGTATCACCAACCGGGAAGCTCCGAAGGCGTGGGATTCATTTAACCGATTAGCACAGCGATTTGGGAGAATCGCTCTCCCTTCCGCACGAATTGCGTATGTGTTGCAAACCGGACCAATTCTAGAGCGCGACGAAGCGTATTTCGCAGCTAGGGCGGATTGATAGATCTTCTGTGTGACACACGAATTTCTCCTTGAGGTAGGATTTGCACCATGGCGCCAACCCAAAAAGAACTTGCGAGACTGGCTGGTGTCTCGGCGGGAACCGTCTCCAACGTCATCAGTGGCTCCGCGAAGGTCAGTGAGCAATCGCGGCAAAAGGTTCTTGAAGCCATTCGCGTCTTGAACTATCAGCCAAACCTAATTGCTCGAAGTCTGAAAACAAATCGAACAAATACGTTAGGCATTGTTGTCCCTGATATCACGGTTCCCTTTTTCCCCAAGATCATTCGAGGTGCGGAATGTGCAGCTCGCGAACGCGGATATTTCCTGATTGTCCTCGACTCTGTCGGTAGTCCGGACCGAGAGGTTGAGATGATTTCTCTGCTACGTGCGCAGCGTGTCGAAGGCGTCCTGCTGGTCACAGCAAGCGGGCAGGAATTGTCTTCAGAGCAATTCGCCTCGTTGACTTCGCACTCACCTGTGGTCTGGCTTGACCGTCTCCCGGTAGATTTGGATGTCGATTACGTTTGCGTGGATGATTGCGGAGCAGCGGAGATGGCTGTTGCGCACCTGATCCAGTTGGGCCATACCCGGATTGCTTGTATCACGGGGCCCCCTTCCCTGCTCAACGAGCAGGAGAGGCTTGTAGGATATCGCACGGCTCTCCGGAAGGCTGGAATTCCCTTCGAACGGGTTTTGCTTTGGAAGGGCAGCTTCGAGCAGCAGCAGGTTGCCAGCGTGTGCCAGAGGGGCTTTTCGCGCGCCGAAATTCGGCCTTCCGCTCTCTTCGCGACGAACGGCGTCACCGGCCTCGCCGCCCTGCGAAGTCTATACGGCATCGGCCTGACTACGCCGGCCGACTTCTCGTTTGTCACTTTCGATGAGGTCATGGCCGAGGATTTTTTTCGGCCCGGGGTCACCTCCGTTGTACAACCCACGTTCGATATGGGATACCGGGCGGTTGAGGTTCTGCTCAGAAGAATCGAGAAAGGGAAGGCCGAGACTCCGCGCGAGAAGGTGCGCCTGCCTGCAACTCTCAAGGTTCGAGACTCATCGAGTGTCCACCAGACGGTTGCGCACACAAAGAGCCGATCCTCGAACGCGAAGGACTCACGCGCTTCCGCGCCTTGAGGCGAGCGGGATCATGTGCCGGCATTCCTGAGTCCACGCCTAGTTTGACACTCAAGCATCTCGCAACATACAAGGAACTCGATAGATCTCCGCACCGATTCAGCATGAGCGGTATACCTCATGAAAAGCGAATTCCCTGTTTACACGAGATCGTCATCGAACCCCGTGCTCGAGGCTCGCTCCATCAGCAAGAGCTTCGCGGGCGTGCAGGCGTTGAAGGGAGTCTCCCTGCAACTCCTTGCAGGCGAGGTCCATGCCTTGATCGGTGAGAACGGTGCCGGCAAGTCTACCTTGACGAGGATCATTGCGGGAGCTGTCCCTGCCGACTCAGGCGAGCTCGAGGTCACCGGAAAAGTACTGGCACAGAATAGCCCGAGCATTGCGCGCTCCCTGGGCATCGCCGTCATCTACCAGCAGCCGTCCATGTTTCCACATTTGACGGTTGCGGAAAACATCGCGCTTGCCTTGGAAAACAGGGGCTCGGCGTGGAAGGTGAATTGGAGATTCCGGAATACCCAGGCCAAGGAGTTGATCGCGCGTCTTGGAGCATCGATTGAGCCCCGTAGATTGGCCGGCACTCTAAGCATGGCTGAACAGCAACTCGTGGAGATCGTAAAGGCCACTGGAGCGAACGCGAAGATCTTACTCATGGACGAACCCACTGCCCTGCTCACCGACCGCGAAGTGAACAATCTGTTTCAGTTAGTCCGCCGATTGCGGGACGACGGCGTGGGCATTCTCTACATCTCGCACCGGCTGGAGGAGATCTTAAACATTGCAGACCGGATCTCAGTGTTGCGCGATGGAGAAAGCGTCGCCTGCCGCAGAGCCAAAGAGGTAGACCGCGCGGAGCTTATCAAGCTGATGGTAGGCCGCTCGATTGCGTCAATCTATCCGAAGCGAGAAGTTGTGATCGGAGAGGTTGCGATCGAAGTTCGCAATTTAGAAAATCGCAATGCCGGGCTGCACGATATCTCATTCTCGGTGCGACGCGGAGAGATCTTCGGACTGGCGGGCTTAGTAGGATCCGGACGAACCGAACTGGCGCGCACGCTGTTCGGGCTGACGCCGTCCGACTCGGAGATTATATTAAGGGGCCAAGCGCATCGCGTCCGCTCTCCCGCGGAGGCAATTCGCCTGGGTTTGGG
Source organism: Acidobacteriaceae bacterium (assembly GCA_036500845.1). Taxonomy (GTDB): domain Bacteria; phylum Acidobacteriota; class Terriglobia; order Terriglobales; family Acidobacteriaceae; genus PALSA-350. The sequence continues at coordinate 4,218 of DASYBJ010000311.1, read as the reverse complement.
CTATCTGCCTGAGGACCGGCGTCAGCATGGCGTCATCCTGGAAATGGAGGTCGCGGCGAATATCAGCATGGCGAGCCTCAACTCTGTCTCTCACTGGGGATTGATCGATTGGGAAGAGGAACGCGGTCTGGCCGAGCAGTATGTCGAGAAATTGCGCATCAAGACTGCCTCCGTTTTTGCTACCACGGGAACGCTCTCGGGCGGGAATCAGCAGAAGGTTGCGCTAGCACGCTGGCTGGCAATTCACCCACGCGTCATGATCCTCGACGAGCCGACGCAAGGAGTTGACGTTGGTTCGAAGGCAGAGATCCACGATCTAATCATTCGATTAGCTGAGCAGAAGGTGGCTGTCATTATGATTTCGTCTGAATTGCCGGAGATTCTGGGTATGTGCGATCAGATCGCCGTCTTTCATGCGGGCACGATCGCAGGAATCCTTCCCCGTCGGGAGGCCACGCAGCGGCGGATTCTGTCCCTTGCGCTTGGCCACTCGGATCGCGAGATGACGGAGCCGCGAAACCAATGAAGGCATACACACGAGAGATAGCCGTAGCTGCGACGATTGCCGTGCTCATGACCGTCCTGGCGTGGAGCACTCACGGATACTTCGGCCGCGAAAATCTTACCGATTTGTTCTTGGAGAATGTGCCGGTGATGATCATTGCCCTCGGGATGACACTCATCATTTTGACCGGGCAGATCGACATTTCGGTCGGCTCCGTATTTGCTGTCTGTAGCGTGACGATGGGTGTGCTGGCGCGGCAGGGGCACGGCATCACAGTCCGGGGTGTCGCGGTCTGTCTAGCGGGAGCCGCCTGCGGAGCGATCAATGGCGCGCTGATTGCATATCTTCGTGTCCCTTCGATCGTCGTAACGTTGGCGACGATGGTGGCATTGCGTGACGGACTGCGGTGGCAGACCCAAGGCTCGTGGATAGGCGATCTTCCGGAGCGATTTCAATGGCTCGGAATGACGCAGGCAGGCTACACGATCTTTGCAATTGCACTGGTGACCCTGCTCATTCTTGCGGCAGCCGCTGGATTGCACTACCTGCACGCGGGCAGAGCCGTATTCGCGACTGGATCGAATGAGGCGGCAGCGCGCATCGTGGGGATCAGAACGGATCGTGTGATCTTCGCCGTTTTCACAATCACCGGGGCACTCACGGGTTTGGCTGCGATGATGAACTCCGTGCGATTCCATCAGATCCCGAGCAATTCCGGCCTGGGGTTGGAACTTAAAGTAATCGCCGCTGTTTCTGTTGGAGGCGCGGTCATTACGGGCGGATCCGGCACGATCATGGGAACCGTACTCGGGGTGGTTCTGCTTGGCTCCATTGGTTCCGCGCTAACGTTTTTGGGTGTCAGCGCCTACTGGGAAAATGCCATCCAGGGAGGCATCATTCTAAGTGCGGTAACGATCAACGTACTCGGCAGTTATCTTAGGAAAAATGCCATCCCTATCGACGCACTCCCGCGCTAAGCTCGTTGGCAGATCCTCGTCCTACCATGGTGAGTGGGTGCTGCTAATCGCCATTTTGATGGCGATTGCAATCTTCTCCGCGACTGCGCCAGGATTCTTCACTTGGCTCAATCTGTTCGAGGTGCTTCGTTTCAGCGTGGAACTCGGCCTGCTTGCGATTGCGCTGACGCCTATTATCCTCACGGGTGGCATCGATCTTTCGGTCGGTTCCACTCTCGGCCTAGCCGCTACGGTTTTAGGCGTCGCGTGGACAAACGGCCATCTACCGATTGCTCTTGCTGTGTTCCTCGCACTGCTCGTGGGATTTGCGTGCGGGGCTTTGAACGCTCTATTGATCGCCGGTCTCAGGCTCCCCGCCCTGATCGTCACTCTGGGAACATACTCTCTCTATCGAGGCATTGCAGAAGGGATCACACACGGCGCTGAGAGCTACACCGGCTATCCGAAGTGGTTCTTATTTTTGGGCCAAGGCTACCTGTGGAAAGTGGTACCGGTCCAACTCACGGTTTTCGTGCTCGTGGGTGTCGCCTATGCCATCCTGTTGCACCGGTCCACTCTGGGCCGCTCGTTCTATGCCATAGGTCTGAATGCGGAGGGAGCGCGCTTCGCCGGAATTCCCGTTCCCCGCCGTCAGGCTCTGATTTACCTGCTCTCCGGAATCATCTCAAGTGTTGCAGGCATTATCTTCGTCGCTCATCTTGGTCTGGCGAAGTCGGACCTGGGAACCGGATATGAGTTGGAGGCCATTACGGCCGTCGTGTTGGGCGGGACTTCGGTCTTCGGCGGACGAGGTACACTCTTCGGAAGCCTGCTGGGTATGTTGTTTCTTTCGACGCTGCAGAACGGCTTACACCTGCTCGCCTTGCCTTCAGAGCTCAATGGCGTGCTGCTTGGCACATTCCTACTCGTGATCGTCGGCGCCGATCGGCTCCGCGCGACCCTGAACAGTTCGCGCAACACAAGCGCCAGGTCGTCCGGGTCTCTTGCTGGTGTCAGAAAAACGCGGGCTGCGATCGCCATGACGGTTGCGCTTGTTGCAGTATCCATCCTCGCTATTGTTGGAGGGTCTCTACTGAACCGATCCCGGGCGGCAGCTAGGGCCACGCAACGAGATTCGGGGACCGGTATACATCGCGTTGTCATTGCTGTCATGCCCAAGGCAAAGGGAGATCCTTATTTCATCAGTGCACGTGCTGGAGCCGAAGAGGCAGCGCGTTCTCTGGGCATCGATCTGATCTGGGATGGACCGACCAGCTTGGATGCCTCTCAACAGAACGAGTTGGTTGAGAATTGGATCACGCGCGGTGTTGACGCAATTGTCGTAGCCGTCGAAAACAAAGGGAGCATCTCGACCGTGCTGCGGAAAGCTCGGCAGCACGGCATTCCCGTTCTAACCTGGGACGCGGATGCGGAGCCTGACGCGCGTGATTACTTCCTGAACCAGGCTACACCGGAGGGGATCGCCAACGCCTTAACCGATGAGGCGGCGCGCTTGTTATCCGGAGACGGGCAGTTTGCGATTATCACGGGAGCACTGAGCGCCGAGAACCAGAATGAATGGATCATGTTCATCAAAAAACGTGTTGCCGCAAAATATCCTCGCTTGACGTTGGCAACCGTTCAGCCGAGCGACGACGATCGCGACAAGGCGTTCTCGCAAACGCAAACGATTCTGAAAGTCTTTCCGCGGGTCAAGCTCATCATGGACATTTCCGCTCCCGCGGTTCCGGGTTCAGCCGAGGCTGTGCAACAATCCGGTCGACGAGATGTTCCTGTGATTGGTCTGTCTCTGCCCACAATCTGCAAGCCATATGTCGAGAGCGGTGTTGTACCGACGATCTTTCTTTGGAACACACGGGACCTGGGCTACCTGACGGTATACGCAGGCTGGCTCGTAGCGCGCAGGCAGATTCCCGACGGAGCGAGAACAGTTTCTGTAGGACGTCTGGGGGATCTTAAAGTGCAAGAGAGCGAAATCATTCTAGGTACACCACTCACCATCAACAAGGGCAACATCCATCAACTTAACTTTTAGATACAGGTGAGTGGTGCAGTAAACCTCGAGCAACCGTATTAAACAGGAACAGTACCCGGCGCCGTAATAGCTCACCAACGGAATCGTGAGGATGGCGGAACCTCGCCTATTTCAAATCGTTCGCATCGATCGCGCGCGCAACCTCTTCTTCACCCACCAGCACCGCCACCTCCAAGTAGAAGGCGCGTTTCTCGCCTGGAGCGAGGAATTGTAAGGTCCCCCGCCGCCGCTCGGCGCTTCTTCCTAGGGTCCTGCAGTTCGCAGGCTCAAGTCCAAGCACAAAGTGATTCGCGCCGGTCATCTTCCACTGAACGAACTCGGGTAAAGCGTCGGAGTTATAGCGCAATAAGAGCCCAAGCTCCGGCTTAGTGTCGTCACTCACCAGCAGAACCGTTACTCTGCAGGTGGGATCTGGTTGCATTCTATGAAAGTAAACACGTTCGCGGGCGCCGCTCTCCGGTCGTTCCATCCGGTTCCACCCGTTTATGCTGCGCGCGGACAAATCATCTGCCGGCTCAACGGCCACGGAGGGAGCATAAATTCGGCTGCGTTCGGTGAGCAGAGGATATCCAAAGTTGAAGTGATATAGCAGCATGAATGGCGTCTCACGCATGCCCTGATTCTCAACCAGATCATTTACCGAAAAGGACGTGCTCTGCAACGATGTCGTGATTGTTCGCTCTAAGAGCATGTTGGGACCA
>DASYBJ010000310.1:0-3605 GCA_036500845.1 Acidobacteriaceae bacterium | reverse complement strand
GAGGCTACTGGAGGCTAAGCAAGGATGGGACGAGGCAAGGCAGGCCTGCTCTGAAGCCGCTGTTCACAATCCGTCATATTGGCCGGCAGACGTCTGCATCGCTGAGATCGATGCGCAACAGCAGAAGTGGAGTGACTCGCTCGAAGAGAGCAACCGCGCTGTCTCCGTGAATCTGGACAGCAAGAGGTTTGCTTATTACCTCAGCGCGATTGCACTTTTCAATCTCGACAAGTTGTACGATGCCGAATCAAGGGCGCTCGAAGCCGAGCGGTTGGATAGCGATCACCAGCTTCCTCCTCTCCGGCTGCTCGTGGCCCAAATCGACGAGGCCAAGGGCGACCGTCCCGGCGCCGTTACTCAGCTCCGAGAATGCTTAAAGTACGGCAAAAATTCGGTTGCGGGCGACTTGGCAAAGCATGAGCTCGCTCGGCTCGGAAGTGAACCGAACTAGGTGCAGGTGCGCATACGGATCGAATCAAAGACAGCAACGGCTGCATTCCTGCTCGCCGGAAACGGAAGATCATTGCCGCACGGCCACTCATCTTCCGCTCAAATTTGGGCACTCATCTTTAGGAAACGCAGTCAGCGCCCAGTTCCAGATCCGGCGAAGCTGACGCGGAGGGGGAGCAGCAGGCCTAAACACCTGATCCGAACACCATCTCCACGCGATTGACGGGCTGAACTTCTGCGCCGGTTCTGCAACTTGCAATGGGTTGCTGCGCCATCCATCGGGTCCCTGCCCGTTCGGTGCATCTCGGTCTACAATCAAAGTTCAGCTTCGATACAGCTTCCCTTTCGACGCGTCGACCGGAAGAATCAACTCGCCGCTGGCATTTCTCCATGGCTTATCAGGTTCTCGCCCGCAAATACCGCCCGCAACGCTTCTCCGATGTCGTCGGACAGGAACACGTCACACGAACGCTGCTCAATGCACTGAGCCAGGGTCGAATCGCTCACGGGTACATCTTCAGCGGTCATCGTGGAATCGGAAAGACGACAATCGCCAGAATCTTGGCCATGGCGCTCAACTGCCGCACTCCATTGGGAGAGGCTGAGCGGCCATCTCCGGAGCCTTGCGGCATTTGTGTCTCCTGCCAGGAGATTCGTTCAAGCAATTCCGTCGACATGATGGAAATCGACGCGGCAACCAATCGCGGTATCGATGAAATTCGAGAACTTCGGGATGCAGCACGTTACAGCCCAGCCCGGGACCGCTACAAGATTTACCTGCTCGACGAGGCGCACCAGATAACCGACGCGGCGTTCAATGCTCTACTGAAGACTCTCGAGGAACCGCCCGATCATGTCGTTTTCATGATGGCGACAACTCAGCCGGAAGACATTCCGCAGACGATACGCTCTCGGTGCCAGCACTTCAGTTTCCACGCTGTACGGTACGACGACATTCTCGAGCAGCTTCGGCAGATTGCCGAGCTCGAAGGCATTCACGCTGAAGATGCGGCTCTTTCGCTGCTGGCGGAGGCAGGAGATGGATCGATGCGCGATGCATTGTCGATCATGGATCAAGCCATCGCCAGCGCCCCAGCCATGGATGGAAAGCTGAAACTCGAGACCGAACAGATTCGGGAACTCATGGGCACGATTCCCAATGCTGTGTTCGAGAGGCTGCTTGAAAGTGTCCACGAAAACCAGAGTGCGGCCGTGATGGAAGAGGTGAACCGGCTGCTTAACGCCGGCAATAGCCCCGCGCAGTTGGCGCGGCAGTTGGTGCGCTATCTGCGAAATGCCTTGATGGCGAAGCTTGGTGGGGAGACCACGGAGCTGCTGCAAATCTCAACCGATGAACGCGCGCGCGCCAGCCGCTCGGCCGAGCTTTTCTCCGAGGAGGACCTCACCCGTTTTCTGCAGGTGATGCTCCGGACCTTTGACGATCTGAACTATCGGCAGGAACAACGGTTCCACCTGGAGCTCGGCTTGCTCAAACTTGTCCACTTGGAGCGACTGATCCCACTCGAGCAGATCCTTTCCAGCCTGCCGGGAGCCTCAGGACCCTCTCGCCCGGGGCCAAACATGCAGAGACCAGCCTCTGGAGCGAGCCCCCGTCCTGCCTCGCAAACTCCAAGGCCCCCTCCCCAGGCAAGTCGCTTTGAAACCGCAGCAAGTACGGCCGCTCCACAGGCGATGGAGACGATACTCGGGCCCGCCGACGCTCCCCGACCGCACGAAGTGACGGCTCAAGCAAGTCCACCTGTTCAGGCTATGGTTTCTGCACTGGAGCTCGAACCTGACAGCGAACCGGATGTCAGCGGAGAGCTCGAAACGGGCCAAGCCTCCGGTCCGGTCGCTTCTACGATTACGGACACCGCTGGTTTAGACCAGGTACGTGAGGCGGTGGTGGCAGCCCTCGACGGTAACGGGCACAATACCGCTGCGGCGCTGCTCTCAGCAGGGATTTGGAAAAACGAAAGTGACGGCGCGATCCAGGTGGAAGTCGGTGTTAAAAAAACCATGCTGAGCCTGACGATGAATGCGGAAGCGTGGCGGATCACGAGAGAGGCGCTCAACTCCATCGGAGCTTCCCCAAAAATGATTGTGATGCCCGGAGAAGGTGGCTCTGGAGCGCCGGCCACAGCTCCTCAGCCGGCCAGCGGTAGTATTCAAGCAGTGGCACTTGAAAATCCACTGGTTCGCCAAGCCCAAGAGCTCTTTCGCGCCGAGGTCCGGAGCGTTTTGGATCTCAGAGAGAGCTCGCAAGAGAACTCCCGAAATAAACGGTAGCGGAGCTATTTGTGAATTCTTCGAAGATGCAAGAGATGCTCGAGCAGGCGCGGCAAATGCAAGAACAGATGCAGGCCAAACTGAGCCAGACGGTGGTCGAGGCGTCTTCCGGTGGCGGCGCTGTGACGGTGACCATGAATGGCCAGAAGCAAGTGCTTCAATTGAAGATTGACGCCGCAGCCGTGACGAGTCTGAGCTCGAGCGCAGCGGATGTAGAAATGCTGGAAGACTTGATCAAAGCTGCGATCAATGAAGCGGGCAGACGCGCAGATGAAGCTACGAAGTCCAGTCTCTCAAGCATGCTGGGCGGCTTGAATCTTCCACCGGGCCTGTTCTAGGAAGCTAGGGCCGATCTCTGGCGAGTTTCTCGATATTCAGGTACTTGACCAGCATTCCCTCGTTTCCCTTCTCTGAGTAGATCAACTCGTCAATGATGTTTTTTGCCAAAAGAATTCCGAAACCGCCTGGCCGCAATCCTTGTCGCCCCAACTGCAGTTCTCTCTGGGCAGATCCGCAACTTGGTGAATGAATTGAATCAAGCGGTCGGCGGTCTTCAGATCACACCGCGCTATTAGCGGTATCCATGAAGACGTTGCCGCAAGGAATCTCGATGCCTTCGCACCGGGCGCCGTGTCGATGAAGTGAAGCAGAGGCATTGATAGCAGACGATCGCAATCAGAGAAGCACTACACTGGACGGTGAGCAGAATCCGAGGAATCAGGCGCTGGAGGCCGGACCTGGAACTCACAGCAGGAGTCGTCTTTGGCTCAATTTGCGGAACCCATGACGCGGCTGATCGAGGCGCTGCGAAAACTGCCGGGAATCGGGGCGAAGAGCGCTCAAAGACTCGCGTTCCACATTCTTCG
>DASYBJ010000309.1:0-29296 GCA_036500845.1 Acidobacteriaceae bacterium | reverse complement strand
TCGAGGACGGGCAGGAACTTCGCAAGCCATTCCGGATGTGCCGGCCACGCGGGAGCAGTAACGAGATTTCCATCGACGACGGCGGCTGTCATCTCGACCGGGACATAGGTGCCACCGGCAAGCTCCACTTCCGGCGCACATGCAGGATAGGCGCTTAGGCGTTTTCCCTGGATGACCTTGGCTGCGGCGAGAAGCTGCGCGGCATGGCAGATTGCGGCGATCGGCTTTTCCGATCTTGCAAAGTGCTGGACAATGGCGAGCACTTTAGGATCCAGACGCAGATACTCCGGGGCGCGGCCGCCGGGAAGCACTAATCCGTCGTACTCTTCGATACGAATATCCGCAAAGGTCGCATTCAGGGCGAGGTCGTGCCCTCGCTTTTCCGAGTACGTCTGGTCTCCTTCGAAATCGTGGATTGCGGTACGTACGACCTGTCCCGATTTCTTGCCCGGACAAACAGCATCCACGGTATGTCCGACCATCTGCAATGCCTGAAACGGCACCATTGCTTCGTAATCCTCTACGTAGTCCCCTACGATCATCAATAGCTTTGCGTGAGTCTTCCCAGCGCTCATTTGAGATTCTCCTTTGCCTGCATGTAGTAAATCTACTCCTCCTTAAATGTGACGTTTAAGAGCGCTGCTGCGATCCGAGAATTTCTCCCCTAGGTGTGAATCGATGTTCAAATGTGCCAGGAAAGGCGGATTGCGAACCAGCCGGTCACACTTGGGCGGACCGTTGAAGATGCGTTCCAGCTTGGGTTCAGATAAGCTTTTTGCAGCATGGAACATTTGGTCCACGTTGCCCGAAGCTCCAGGCGTTTACGCTTGGACGCGAAGCTTTCGAATAATCGTCAGGACCCGCCCGCGTGACAACCTCACGGGTTGGCGTCTTCGGATGGGGAGTCGTGGCTCCCAAGTCTCCTAACATTGAAGCATTCCGCAAGAATCTGGAGAGCGCCGAAAGTTGGCTTGCGCCCTTCGACGGTTTCGGCCCGAGCAACTTTCTGGCCGGCACGCCACAATTTGAGTTCAATGATTATCGGGAGTGGATCAACGACCGCTTTGCGCCGCGGCACTTTCAAAATCTCAAAGAGAAGATGGACACGCCGGCGCTCTATGCGATCGGAGCATTTATCCAAGCGCTAGGCCAGAACCCTGCGCTAGAAGGTCTACTTAAGGAGTTGGGCAGCTTAGCTCACGTCTATATCGGCACTGGGCTCGGAGCGGTGGAGACCACCTATCAAGCGAGCGTTGCTCTGTACGAAGCGCAGAGGCGGTGGAATGCATTTTGGGCGGCACCTGAACATAATTCGGCGCGGAAGAATCCGCGGGAAAATCTCGAAGGACTTCCCCGTGATCCTGATAGTATGCCCGCCGCAGAAAGAGCCGAGGCTCTCGATGCATGGAATGCTTTCTGGATGATGAGGTCACCAGAGCTTCAGTGCTACTTGTCCGAGACCGCGGAGATCGACGGCTTGAGTGTCGAGGGCGATGTGGAAACGGCCAAGCTGAACGTCTTGCGCGAAAGGAGCAGACGCCATACACGCCTCCAGGAGAAGTGGCAGGCGCCTGAAGCTCCGTGGAGAGTCTCCGCCAACCTGATCTGGAATATCCACAACACTCCAGCATCTCAGGTTTCGATTCTAGGGAAGATGACTGGGCTCGCGTTCGCTCCGGTGGCCGCCTGCTCTACTTTTGGAGTCGCGTTGCGCCTTGCGATGAGGGCGATCCAGTTGGGTGAGGCCAAGGCGGTGGTGATCGGCGCGACGGATCCCCCTCCCCACCCGCTCACGGTTGGATCGTTTTATACGGCGCGAGTACTTTCCGCCAACCGGCAGGTCTCAAACCCGCTCACCTATATGCAGGGAACACACGTCGCCGGAGGCTCTGTGGTATGGATTGTGGGCGACCTTGAATACATGAAGAACCGAGGACTCAGGCCTCTCGGCATGGAGCCGATCGCGGTCGGAGTGAGCTCGGATGCGCACCACATCATCACGCCGTCCACGGAGGGGCCCAAGGCTGCAATCGAAGAAGCGCTCGAAGAGGCGCATGCAACGGCGAGCGACCTGGACACTTGGGATGTGCATGCCACGGCTACTCCCGGGGATTTCTCCGAGATCACCACGTTTCGCTCGATTTTCTCCGACACGGTTCTAGTGACTGCGCGAAAAGGAACATTCGGGCACGGAATGAGTGCAGGCGGCGGGTGGGAACTCACGGCCCAATACCTGGGATATGAGCAAGGCCAGCTTTTCCCAACCTCTGTTCCCCGGGATGCGCTCAACCCAGCAATCGGAGCACTGCATCGAAACTTTGTCTTCACGGAAGCTTGCCAAACCGGATCGGGACTTGCCGGGAAGCTCTCGATGGGGATCGGCGGCATCAATGCTTGCGTTCTTTCGCGGCCGCTCGAGTCCTCAGACCGTCGTGCTTGACGCTCGGAGCCTACGCCTCATTCAGGACGACTTTCTTGCGTGACCGTGTTCCTTCCAAGTCAGGCAATAGTCCGGTCAACAAGCCGATCGCGGGCAAGAAAGCGCACACGTGATAGACAAAAAGAATGCTCGTTTTGTCTGCCAGCTCTCCGAGCACAGCTGCTCCAATGCCGCCCATGCCGAAGGCAAATCCAAAGAAGAGACCTGAAATCATCCCCACGCGTCCTGGCACGAGCTCTTGAGCGTACACCAAAATGGCGGCAAATGCAGAGGCCAGGATGAACCCGATGACAAAACTGAGAATGCCCGTCCAAAAGAGGTTGGCATAGGGCAAGATCACTGTAAAAGGCAATACGCCTAGAATCGATACCCAAATGACGAGCTTACGGCCGACGCGGTCCCCGATCGGACCCCCGAGAAAAGTACCAAGTGCGACTGCGCCCAGGAACACGAATAGGTGGAGCTGCGAGCTGCGCACGGAGAGATGGAAGCGGCTGATCAGATAGAAAGTGTAATAGCTGCTGATGCTGGACAGGTAGAAGTACTTGGAAAAGATCAGCGCAACCAGCACGGAAATCGCTCCTGCGATTCGCGAGCGCGATAACTGAGCGTGCTTCAACGCGTCTTTCTTTTGACCGGGTGGGTGCGTCTGCTGCCGCTCCCGATACCACCGGCTCACCCAAAGCAAAACGAGGATACCGATTAAGGCTGCGACAGAAAACCGGGCCATTCCGCGCTGCCCATGGGGCAAAACGACGTAGGCAGCGAGCAGGGGTCCAATCGCAGTCCCCGCATTCCCGCCCACCTGGAAGAACGATTGTGCGAAGCCATGCTGTCCTCCGGAGGCCATCCGCGCGATTCGCGAAGACTCCGGGTGAAAAACTGCCGATCCCATGCCAACGAGAGAGGCGGCCAAGATCAGCCAGTGAAAATTCGGCGCAAGTGAAAGCAGCAATAGACCGGCGAGCGTCAGACTCATCCCAATCGGCAATGCATATGGAGCGGGCCGACGATCCGTATACCACCCAATGAAGGGCTGCAGGAGGGAGGCAATGATTTGATAGGCCAGCGTCAAAAGGCCGATCTGGCCGAAATTCAAGTGGAACGAGCCCTTAAGAATCGGATAAATGGAGGGCAACAGGGACTGCATCATGTCGTTCAGCAGATGGCAGAACGCGATGGCACTCAGAATTGGTAAGAGCGTGGTCTCCGGCGAATATTTCTTTACTTCAACATTTGAGAGCGTTGCACCGCTCATCTCAGCAAAACTCCTTCTGATCTGGGATCACGTTCGGATTGCACTGCAATGGGTGCTGGCACGATTGCCAATAACCTCAACAATAAAGGATACGGCTTTTAAACGAATAACGCTCTGATGGGGCCCGACGGGATGTGGAGAGGAAGCCCGATGTGCAGAACCCAGGGCGTCCGTTCAGGTTCACTGGAGGAACGAACAGAACCTTCACGGACCGGTTCCCCGGGTGGTAGCAAACGAAGCTGGGCGACGATCAATTTTGATCCGAGGTACGGGCCAAGAAGGTAATGGTTTTTCGCATAAACTGAGGTAATCGTTCTCGTTTCAGAAGCCTTTTTCGAGGCATTGGGCCGAGGAGGCCGCAGATTGAGAATTCGCCGGGGCCAAGAACAAATGGATTTCAAATATGGCGAAATCTCCTGAATTCGGAACAATAAACGACACGTACTCGGGTAGGGGCAGCCAACAGTTTTCTAGCGAAAACGGTAACCTCCCGATGTTCCTAAAGTGGGGGCTCTCCATTACCAAAACGGGGTAGCTCATCTTAAGATTCGTGGTTAACTTGACGTGGTTAACCCGAGCCACCAAAGTGGTGTTGCCCGGTCAACGATTGATGCATCAAAGAACGAATAGGTTTACAAGACACGCTCGTCCGACTGCTTTTTGAAGTTCATTGAATTTTTGCTGGGTTCTTCGTTCACCGCTAACACGAACAGATTTTTCGGTAAGAAGTATTGGGGGCAACATGGGCCAAGTTCGTTCAAATGACGATTGCAGGACGGAGCTCTCGGTCGAAAGCAACTCCCGGAAATCCGAATGGTATGCAGTGCAAACCTTGTACCGTTACGAGCATCGCATCGCGCGTGATCTTAAGGTGAAAGGGTTCGAGACCTACTTGCCCTTGTTGCGAGAGACGCGGCAATGGACGGATCGCAAGAAGGTCATCGAGGTACCGGCTTTCGGCGGTTATGTCTTTCTTCGTCAAGAAGCCTCGCCGCACAACCGGGTCCGTGTCCTTGAAACCACTGGGGTGGTTCGCATTCTCGGCGATAACCACGCCCCGGTTCCCATTCCTGAGATGGAGATTGAATCGGTACGCCGCATGCTTGAGAGCGGTGCTTCCTGCAGAAAATGCGATTCAGTAGCCGTCGGCACGATGGTAGAAGTCAAGCGAGGAGCGCTGGCTGGTGTACGTGGCCGATTGGTCCGTATCCACAATAGTTTGCGCCTTGTGCTGTCTGTCGCCACGGTTTCTCAGGCGGTGTCGGTGGAGGTTGATCTCGAAGAGGTAGAGCTCGTTGCAGGTTCCGACGGCGAGATGCCCGGTGGGAGCAATCGAGATGTTCCATGCCCTGTCCCGACGCAGCAGCAGCTACGTCAAAACTGTTCGGTAGCCGGCGCCCAGGGGATGTAAGTTTCGTCCGGCGTCCCCTTCCCCCGATCGGTCCTTTCCCCCGATAGAAGTCCAGCCACGGCCGCCCCCGCGCCACAACTTGGTCGAAGAAATCATATGGCAACTTCAGAATACGCACCGAAACTTTCTACTCGTGAGTGCCTACCGCCCCGGGCGTTCGATAAAGCCAGACGCCGCTCCACTACCCAGGCCACAGTTACTGCGGCGATGATGATGGCTACCGACGTGCTGGCTGTGCTCTTTGCGCTCTGCCTAGCCTCGATTTTCCGTTTCGATGTCACTTACCCGGCATGGTTTCACATCTCCCCGTCCCATTGGCCCGTCGTGACGCTGCCGCTTGAACCCGGGTATCTGATGTTCTTCCTGGTTTCCCTCCTGGTTGTAAATCGTCATGAAGGGCTCTACGGTCCATTGCAGACCCACAGTTTCTGGCACGAGTTGCGCCGAACGATTCAGGCCTGCTTCACCGCCGGGCTGCTGCTGTGCGGTGCGATGTATGTGATGCGTAACACAAGCATTTCGCGCACTGTCGTGGCTTATCTGTTTTGCTTGACTACGTTATTTCTGGCATTGCTGCGGTTGTACTGGCGTCACTCTCTTTATCGGAGATACGAACGCGGACTCGATACGCGCAATGTGCTCATCATCGGCGCGAGCCATATCGGAAACGTTGTACGCAAGCAGATCACCCACAACAAACACCTCGGCCGTACCTTCAAGGGATTTCTGGAAATTCAAGGAGGAAGCTGTTCCAGCGAAAGTGACCATTTCCTGGTGGGGAACCTCCATCAACTGGATCGGCTCGTCCGGCAGCACTTCGTTGATGAGATCATCATTGCTGACCGATGCTCAACCTCAGACGTGATCGATCTTGTGGAGACTGCCCGTGAGTTGGATGTCGAGGTCCTGGTGATTCCAGGGTTTTATGAGGAACTCACCCCCGAGGCACCGGTCGAATACCTGGGCAACTTCCCTGTCGTGGCACTGCATCGCCGGAATGCCAAGGTGGTCGCTCATCTGTTCAAGCGGATCTGGGACTCTGCCGTCTCTGCGATGTTGTTGATAGGGCTCATGCCAACACTGCTGGTGATTGCGCTATTCATCACGCTTGATTCACCAGGGCCGGTCCTTTATACCTCAGACCGCGTTGGGAAGAAGGGGAGGGTCTTTCCCTGTTACAAGTTCAGGACCATGGTCACCAACGCCGAGCAACTCAAACAGTCTCTGGCGGCACAGAATGAGCGGGACGGCGTCCTTTTTAAGATGAGGAATGATCCACGGATCACCAGGGTTGGACGCGTGCTAAGGAAGTTCAGCCTTGATGAACTGCCCCAATTGTTCAACGTGCTACGTGGAGACATGAGCCTTGTTGGTCCCCGGCCGCCGATTGCCAGCGAGGTTCAGCGTTATCAGATCCAACATTTCCGGAGACTGGAGGTATTGCCCGGGCTCACCGGTCTTTGGCAAGTCCGTGCGCGCCAAGATCCGTCATTTGAGCGATACGTTGGGCTGGATCTTGCCTACGTCGAGAACTGGAGTTTTTGGTTAGATTTGAAGATTTTGGTGCGCACGGCGGAAGTTGTTCTGCGCGGGACCGGAGTGTAGAGGAACTTTTCCAGGAACGCGCTTGGAGCTTTTTGGATTGCCTCGCTAAGGAAAGGACAGCGATAGAACTACGCTCTGGAACAGAGATTTCGACTCCGGGAAAGCTCTCAACCAAAGGGGTACGACGGAAGGTGTAGCAGGATGAGCTACCGCTCGGCTGCTCCAAACAGTAAGATGAAAGATTGCTATGCCAACGATTCAATCCACGTACTTGGTCGATGAGACCGCCGGCGAAGAGAACTTCGCTGGAAATTTTGACCGGTTAGCCTTTGCCTTCCACCATCAACTCCATACGACCGGATTATTCAGCTTGGAAACCATGCTCGAACTTGCGGATCGTGTCTCAGCTAAAGTCAATCGGTGGTACTTCGAAGAGGGTCATACAGAACCCGGCAAAGGCTGGACCGCGCGGACCAGTAGCCAGGATCTTCTGGAGTGTATTCACGGAATCGCCGATAAACATGCGCTGATCATGCTAAAGCGCGTGCATGAGGAACCAGAATACAACGAAATCCTTCGCGCCCTCGAAGGCGAGCTCACGCGCCTGACTGGAATCGACATACCGGCCAATTACCGGGACGGGCTCATGACGATTATCATCACCTCGCCGGGGCGCATCACTCCGTACCATATTGATGGTGAGGCAAATCTGCTGATGCAGATGAGCGGGTCGAAATCCGTGTACATCTTCGACGGCAACGATCGCGAAATCCTTCCGACAAAGGAGCTTGAAAGTTTCTGGTCGGGCGATATCAAGGCCCCGCAGTATCGCGATCACTTGCAGGACCGCGCCTGGCGGTTTGAACTGCTTCCAGGGATCGGAGTCCATAACCCGGTCACTTTTCCACATTGGGTACAAAACGGTCCGGACGTCTCTATTTCGCTCAGCGTCAATTTCAAACGCCGGATCGACGATGCAGCCGACGCGCACAGGGTCAACCGGCAACTCCGAAGACTGGGTCTACGCCCTGCAGAGCCGGGTACGGCAAAGATGGTGGACCACACGAAAGGCGTCGTCTACCGCGCTGCCCGCCAGGTAAAGCAACGCTTGGGCAACCGTTCTTCTTAGTCGAGCCGGGAGGCCCAGGTGGTTCGCTTGCGAATTGCTGGAGAGCTTTACGACTAAGGACACAGGATGGGGAGTAATCAGAGCGGTGGAGGTGTCTTAATTTCTCCCAGTTCGCACGACCAAGAGCAAGGAGTTCCCAAACTGCGCTCCAACGGGAAATCGTCAGTCAAGTTGACGAAGCTTCTTCCCGGGATGTGGGCTTTGGTTCGCCCCAGGAAGTACCTTCTTCTTCTCGGATTGGCCCTAATCGGGATCAACCGAGTGAGTTCCCTGGTATTGCCGGGAACAACCAAATTCTTGATCGACGATGTCTTCGGTAAGGGCGACGATCGGCTTCTAGGAATCATCGTGCTCGCGGTGCTGGGCGCGACAGCAATCCAGGCAGTCACATCGTTCTGCCTCACCCAGGTTCTCTCGAAGGCCGCTTGGCACTTGATTACCGATCTGCGCATCGCTGTGCAGACGCATATCGGGCGCCTGCCGGTGGCCTATTACGACTCCAATCGCACCGGCACATTGGTCTCCCGCATCATGTCGGATGTGGAAGGCATTCGCAATCTGGTAGGAACCGGACTCGTCGAGTTCGTCGGAGGTCTGCTCACAGCGCTCATCGTGTTTATCAAATTGCTCCAGATGAGCCCTGAAATGACCTGGTTTTCCTTCGCTATTCTCTTCGTCTTTGGTTTGGCTCTCCACGGCGTCTTTGTTTATCTCCGCCCTATCTACCGGGAGCGTTCGGTCATCTATGCCGACGTGACCGGGCGGCTCACCGAATCTTTGAACGGAGTCCGGGTGGTGAAAGCGTATCGCGCTGAATCGAGAGAATCGAATGTATTTGCAACCGGCGTCCGCGGCCTGCTAGCGAGCATTATGCGATCGCTGACAGCAACGTCCCTGATGAGTCTGTCTTCGACGTTGGTCGTGGGTCTGGTCGGCGCTTTGGTGATGTACATGGGTGCGCGGCAGCATCTAGCCGGCAGGCTGTCGGTCGGTAACTATGTCGAGTACACTGTTTTCCTTGCGTATCTGATTGCGCCAATCGTCCAAATCGTCACCATCGGAACCCAACTCACAGAAGCAGCCGCTGGTTTTGAGCGAACACTCGAAGTCCTCTCGGAAGCGGAGGAAGACGCAGACCCACGGCGCACGTACCGTTTCGCTCCATTAGAGCTGTCCGGAAAGGTCGACTTTGAAAACGTCGAGTTCTCCTACTATGCAGACAAACCCGTCCTTAAGTCGATCTCACTGAGCGCGGAGCCGGGAACCGTCACAGCTCTGGTGGGACCTTCTGGATCAGGCAAGTCGACGATCATCAGTCTGGTATGCGCTTTTCACAATCCGATCGCTGGGAAAATTCTGGTTGACGGAATCGATCTGACAACCGTGAACCTCGACAGCTATCGCGGGCAGCTCGGGGTCGTGTTGCAAGACCCATTCTTGTTTGATGGCACGATTCGTGAGAATGTAGCGTTCTCTCGGCCGGATGCCACGGATGAACAGATCTTCGAAGCGGCGCGCATTGCTCGGGTGGACGAATTCGCTCTGACGTTCCCTGAGGGATGGGACACGATCGTGGGCGAACGCGGGGTCAAGCTCTCCGGCGGTCAGCGGCAAAGAATCTCGATTGCTCGAGCTATTTTGGCCGATCCCAAAATCCTAATTTTGGATGAAGCGACTTCCAGTCTCGATTCCGAATCCGAATCAATCATCCAGGAAGGCCTTTCGTATCTCATGCAGGGACGCACGACATTCGTGATTGCGCATCGCTTATCGACGATCCGCAATGCGGATCAGATTCTGGTGATAGAAGATGGGCAGATCCGGGAACGCGGGGTCCATGAAGAGCTTTTGGAACGCCACGGCCGCTATTACGATCTCTATACCCGCCAATACCGTTTGGATAGCAACCTGTTCCTGGCGCCGGGAGAGGGTGAAGCTGGGGAGAAGGAAGATGATGCCGTACCGCAAAAATGGGTTCAACCCAGTTTTTCTCAAGCTCTACGAGGGTTACGGTAGGGGCTATCCCGACTCCTCTCGCGTGAACAGTGTCGGAATGTAATTCAAATCTCGGAGATTCGTTACCTTTGGCACCAGTGCTCACTTCTTGTGGTGTAGTGTAGTCTGATTTGCGGGCACGGGCCTATGCGCGAATATCGTAAACTAGTCACGTAGAAGTACGGCAGATCTCTAGCGCGGCCTCATTGAGGGAAAGCAGATCCCTCGACTACGCTCGGGATGACGGCTATTTCCGCGGTGGGATCTTCAGGAAGAGTATGGATACAGTAATCCGATTGGAGCCGCCAGCGAAGGTTTCCATCTTTGGCGCCGATAATCCCGGTTTTCGCGAAGACTTTGACGAGAAGCCGTTTGAGTTCACGCATTGCTTCGACCCCGACCATCCGGCCTTTCAACTCTCGAGGTTACGCAAGCTCATCGAGAATCCGGTGACACGCGAGGGAGCCTATTACGACGCCGGGGAAATAAGAATCGGGCAGCGCTGGGACTCGGTTCCCGAGCGAAAACTGACGATCGAAGAAGTTTTCGATCGAGTCGACAATGCCGGCGCGTGGATTCTGATCAAGCGGGTCCAGAAGGATCCCGAGTACAACGAGCTTCTCGAGCAATGCCTTTCGGAAGTGAAGAAGCTTAGCGGGCGTGCAATTGACGAAGATAAAAAGAGTCAGGAAGCGATCATCTTTATCACTTCACCGGGCCGCGTCACGTCCTATCATATTGATCGCGAATGCAACTTCCTCATGCAAGTCCGTGGCCAAAAAGAGATCAGCGTCTTTGACAGGAATGATCGCGAGGTGACTCCGGAGAGTGAACTCGAAACCTTCTGGTCGAGAGACAACAACGCGGGCGTCTATAAGCCGCACCTCCAGGATCACGCTCATGTTTTCCGAATGCGGCCAGGAACCGGGGTCCACATTCCAGTAAACTCTCCGCATTGGCTAAAGAATGGAGACAATGTCTCAATTTCGTTCAGCGTCAGTTATCAATACAAAGATACGCAGCGTAAGTATGTGTACCAGGCAAACTATTATCTGCGCAGATTTGGTCTGAATCCGACCCCGCCCGGCAAATCGGCGCTCTTGGATAACACAAAGAGAATCGTGATGAGCGCTGGAGTTACGGGAAAAAAGCTCTTTCAGCGCGACGCCAAGCGATAAAGGAAACGGATGCTGAAGGCGATCTTGGGTGCGGCCCGCGACGTCTATACCTATCGATACTTCAACGATCCGCGCAAGGCCCCGCGCTATCGCGGTGTCTATCCGACCTATCGCTCCGCGGAGAAGGCTCTGCCCCGAGGAAAGGTTCAAGGATTCAACGCGGAAGCGGTCCCCGACTACTTCCTCAAGACGGCTTTCGCGCTCAATCCGGGGGACTACCCTGTCTTGTTTTGGCTCTCTCAGATTCTTGAGGCTGGTTCCGGAGTGTTCGACTTGGGCGGAGGTCTCGGCCAGTGCTACTACACGTATCGTGATTTTTTAGCATTCCCGCCGGGAATACACTGGGTGGTCTGCGATGTCGAATCGCTCATTGAACGAGGGCGGGCATTGGCTGAGGAACGAAGGGCAACCGATTTGTCTTTTACAAACGACCCATCTCAGGCGAACGGCGCGCAAATTCTCCTTTCGAATGGCGCCCTGCACTATATCGAACCGGATCTCTCGGAGATGTTGGGCCCTCTCGCGGCATTGCCGCACCATATCCTCATCAATCGCGTGCCCATGTACTCCGGTGAACCCTACTATACGCAGCAGAACACGCATCACTCTTACTCAGTAAATAAAGTGATGAACGAGTCACAATTTGTCCGGCGGCTCGAGGAGTTGAAATACGAACGGGTGGACGCGTGGACTCTTCCCCGTACCTTGCATGTCCCGTTCCACCCGGAGCGGTTCGTTAAAAACTTTCGAGGATTCTACTTTCGCCTGACTGGACGGTAGCGCATTTCACAACCGGTGGGATCGACAACAGCTGTGAGATGAAGGAGGCCTAATCGCGGCCCTCAATTACCCGGTACCTACGATAGTCACGGGTTCTTTACGTTTCCTCATCCTCCCGTCAAAAACCGGCTCAGACGGTAGCATGCTTCCATCCCACTGGTCTTCGCCAGCGCCATTCACCGAGAGGATTGCGCTCAACGGATAACAAGACATTTGGTCAGCCATCAGCTTAACGCTATACTGCAGTTAGATCCGGCGGTCGAAAGGTTTAGCAACGGGGAGGGGCCATCCTTCGCTGATGGAGTGCTCCCAGTTCTGGGCAAACTGTCCGAAGAGACAGGTTCCCACGCCGGCTACCTTCTCGCTTCCACCAGAAATAATTTCCCACTGCATTCATTGGTCATCTGCACACGTTTTCACATCCAACGTAGGAATGCCTTCGGTATGACGACCGACGATCTAGAAGTTGAGTCCACCGCATCTGGTTTCGAAGAGCCGGGCCACTTGCCACGGCGTTCTCTAGAGTCGCAGGCGATCAGAGGCACCTACTTCGTTGTCCTCTCTTACGGACTGGCGATGGGCATCCGTCTGGTCAGCAATCTTGTATTGAGCCGCCTCTTCATGCCGGAGTACTTCGGCCTGCTCGCTCTCCTTACCACTGTCATAGTCGGTCTCACCTTGCTTTCCCATATCGGGGTTCAGGACAGCATCATTCAGAACCCGCGGGGCGATCAGCCGATATTCCTGAACACCGCTTGGACACTGCAGGTCTTGCAGGGGCTACTGGTGTGGGGCATGACTATCGTTGTGGCGTGGCCGATTGCTCGTTTCTACCACGAACCGAGAATGATCGTTCTCTTACCGGCGCTCGGATTTGCCAGTGTTATCTCGGGTTTCAGCTCACCCAGCCTGCTTACTTTAGCTCGACATCTAGGGGTAGGCAAACTTTCTGCACTCGAACTAGTGAATCAGATCGTCCAGTTCGTTGTCACTCTAATCTGGGCGCTCATTCAACCTACAATTTGGGCGCTGGTAGCCGGCAGAATAGCCTCTGAAGTCGTGCGGACCATTGTCAGCTATCGGATACTTCGTGAGATTCGACCACGTTTTACATGGGATCAGCAATCCGTACGGGAACTGATTCGATTCGGCCGATGGATCTTGATCGGCACGGCACTCACGTTCCTTGCTCTCCAATCTGACCGCCTTATCCTGGGAAAGCTGATCTCCTTCCAACTCCTGGGGGTATACGGGATCGCGTTTACTCTGTCCGATATTCCACGGCAGATCATTTTCCAGTTCTGTAGCCGGATCGGCTATCCCTTCGTCTCCAAACTGTCAGGATTGCCCCGGGCTGATTACCGCAGAAGCTTCCTTAAGTACCGCATGCCAGTGCTAGCGGCTGGAGGATTGATGCTGATCGCGGTGATCTCTGTGGGCGATATCGTGGTTCTTCACATTTATACGAAGCCCTATCACGGTGCGGCGTGGATGGTCGGCATTTTCGCGCTCGGTCTGTGGCACACGATGCTTTATGGCACGACCAATCCAGCGATCATGGCGTTACAAAAGGCGCATTACAATGCCTTCGCCTATCTCGTATACTGTGTTAGTTTGTACATCCTTTTGCCGTGGGGCTTTCATCTGCTAGGGATGGTCGGCGCGGTCGGCGCGGTTGCGGTGAGCGACTTGCCAGTCTATTTCGTGACAGCTTACAGTGCGTCGCGTGAGGGGATCGGTACTTTACGTCAAGATGCGATCTTCACGCTCGCCTTTGTGACTCTGCTCGTGCTCGTTTTGCTGGCGAGGGCCTCGTTAGGGTTCGGCTGGCCTTTCCCCCATTTGCCTTAAGCTGGGGCCTGTTAACACTTAGTGTGAACAGGCCCTAGTTGGTCGGTTGGCGAAGCCGCCGGCTTAGGACCAGGTTAGCCTTCACATAGCCCGATTCCATCCGGGAAGAGATTGCAGATGGCAGTAGAGGAGGAAGCAGCATGCCGGAATTGTTAAGGGAAAGTACAATGCAGGACCTGCTAAGCCAGGAGTTTGTCAACAAGCTCGAGACCCTGGCCCAGCAACGGGCAGAAGAGTATCAGCATAACAGGCCCTTCCCCCATATCTACTTCGACGACTTCCTCCCGCGGGGGGCAGCGGAAGCGGCGCTTCGAGAGTTTCCCGAACCGAGAGAACTGCGTTGGAGCGAATTCAACAACCCCAACGAGAAAAAGCTCGCTTTTGACGTGGTAGAAAATCTACCGCCCTCGATCCGAGACGTGCTCTTCTTTCTGAACTCCCGCCCTATGCTTAAGTTCCTGGAGACGCTCACCGGGATTACAGGGGTGATTCCCGATCCATACTATGTCGGCGGCGGATTGCATCAGATCAAACCCGGCGGCAAGCTGGCCGTGCATGCCGATTTCAACAGACATGTCCAACTCCGGTTGGACAGGCGAATCAACGTCTTGATTTACCTGAACAAGGACTGGAAGGAAGAATACGGCGGTCACTTCGAATTATGGAATCGGGACATGACGGCGGCTGAGCAGAAGATTTTGCCGTTGTTCAACAGATGCGCCATCTTCAGTACCACAAGCTACTCCTACCATGGCCATCCAAATCCGTTGACCTGCCCTCCGGACAGGACACGTAAATCGATGGCTACGTATTACTATTCCAACGGGCGCCCGCAGGAAGAGGTCACAGATGCACACTCGACGCTCTTCCAACAGCCAAAGGGGTCTCCACCACAGCGCGCAAAAAGGGAACGGGAAGGGTCCGGAGTCAAACGCGTGATCAAGGCGATCACCCCGCCGATTCTCATCGACGTGTTGAAGGGTCTTCGCAAATAGGCAACCGGTAGAGTTCCTCTTGCAGACGGTGGCGCTTGACAGGCTGCTGAAAAACTGCTCTGCGGCGAACGAACCATCTATTCCTTGGGGTGCTCCGATTCGGGTAATACATCTTCTTGCGCCTCGCTTGTTGCTTCGGCGCGTTTTTCCGCAGCCTGTTGGGCGCTGCCGTCCTTTTGGCGGACGGTGTTCCGAACGCTTCTTGGTTCCGGGTTGAGTTCGCTCGTCAAATAGACACTCGTTGACAAAGGCTGAGAGTCTGCTAGTCGCAACTTCCCTCTTTATACTCGATCAACCTCCGCTTTCTTCCTCTCCTCCGATCGCGGTAGAACTGGAGCTGCCCGAGAAAAATCGGAATTTGCTGCAGGTGGGAGTGGAGTCCATAGACGGCAAGCAATAACGGTTTGCCGGGGGCTTTCCATCGGTTCTTCAAGGATGAACGGAAGGCAAATGAAAGAACAATGGCTACCCATACCGCCAGAACCCAGGGTGTAACCGACAGTGCTAAAACGGCGAAGGCGAACGAGCCCATCCAGAAACCGCCGCGCAAGAGGTTAGCTCGGCTCTCCGCCCTCCAAAACGGGTCTTCCGTCGAGGCGAAGCGGCTCGATACTTCGGCATAGGCATGACCAGCCCTCGTAGCTCGGCGCCAGTACTGGGTCCAAGCCGTCATTGCCAGATCGTGCCCCGTCATCGGGCAGTCAATGTGTAGAATGCGATAGCCCCGCGCTCTTAAGCGTCGACAAAGCTCGGGTTCTTCGCCGGCGATCAGTGCCGGGTCGTATCCCTGCACTTCATCGAGAGCGCTGCGCCGCATCACCACGTCACCGCCGCAGAACTGTGCGTCACCCGGCGGAAAGATCCAATCAAGGTCGAGGACCCTGTTATACAGCGAGAGTTCCGGATGTATCTCACGGCGATGTCCCCAAACCGCAGCGATCGACTGGTCATTTTGTAAGGCGTCGAGTGCAGTTCTAGCAAAATCAGGATCTAAAATAGTATCCCCATCCAGAAAGAGGATGTAAGGCGCATGCGCGCGGGAGAGTCCGGCGTTTCGTCCGAGCGCTGCGGTAGGACGCTCAGCATTCACTGCAATCACATCTGCCCCGAAACTCTTCGCCAACTCGGGGCTGCCATCTGTGGAGCCCGAGTCTGAATAGACAAGTTCTATCCGGCCTGCTACCCCACGTATGCCGGCGATAGACTCCAGGCACCGCCTGAGCCGTTTTCCCTCATTGCGTCCAATAATGACGACCGAAAGCAGGAGATCGCTCATTGTTTAGGTTGAGGTACCCAGTCTTGTTGTAATTGCCGGATCGGCGTCGTCTCGTATATCGGTGCCGGTCTCAATAGGCTTCGCAGTCGATGCGAACTTCTTTTTGGGCAGAATCCGAGCGGGTACACCGACGGCTATTGAACCGGCCGGCACATCGCAAAGGACTACTGCGTTGGCTCCAACTGCTACGTCGTCCCCAATGCGGATGGGTCCAAGAATCTTAGCGCCAGCGCCGATATCGACTCGATTCCCGATCACCGGCGAACCGCGTTGGCCTGTGTTGCGTAAGCCAACCGTCACACCGTTGCGCACGATGCAGTCGTCCCCGAATACGGCATCGCCACTGATAATGATCCCGCCGAAATGATCGATGCGGAAGCGCCGCCCCAGCGTGGTCTCACACGGCAACTCGATTCCGGTCAAGATTTCTGAGACAGGCTTGAGGAATTTGTAGAGAGCAGAAAAAGGAAATCTGAGCCAACGCCAACGAATGGTGTACCGCCAGCGGCCGAAGCGGTACACTACCATTGCCCAAAGACCTTGCCGAGCAATCTGCCGGTCGTAAGTACGCCAATCCTCACGAAGGGCGTCAAACATAAGGGTTGCCTCTGCGATCTCCGCTTACAGGAATCTAGGGCCCGCATGCCCCGGAATCATTCTGTCATTGGCTCGACGCGGGTGGCCTTGGCGCGCTTGGTGTCCCGGCGCTTTGCCTTGCCTTCCACGATACCGTGCTTTTGCAGCTTGTAGAGGAATGCTTTGTAGTCGACGTTAAGCTTGGCGGCTGCCTGACGACGGTTCCAACGGACCGCGGCGAGAGTTTCGAGCAGGAGCTTCGACTCAACTTCCCGCGAGGCTCGCGCAAGATGATCGATCTCTAGATTCTCATCCGGACTTTGTTCAGGACCAAGAGCGCGCGGGCGTTCTCCGGACGCACCGGGACCGACAATAGCCTCATTCAAATTGGCACTCTGTCGATCCGCTTCATCGTCTGAGCCAAGTTCGTTTAACTCTTCGGCCAGCAGATCCGCATCGCGATAGACCAGGAGGCGACGCATAACGTTTTCCAATTCCCGGACGTTCCCCGGCCAGGGATAATTAAGCATTGCCTGAGAGAGGGAACCGGTGATCAACGGCAGTTCTTCGTCTGCCGGCAGATGCCTTTGGAGAAGGCTCTCAGCCAGCGAAAGAATCTCCGAACGCCGATGACGCAATGGAGGAATCGTGAGGTTAATGACGCTAAGCCGGTAGTAGAGATCCTCGCGAAAACTTCCCTGGCGAATTGCGACGCGTAGATCGCGGTGCGTCGCCGCCATCACCCGGACGTTCACACTCAAGATGCGGGTCGAACCCAGCGGCTGTACCTCGCCGTCCTGAAGCACCTGCAAGAGCTTGGCCTGGAGACGAATGTCCATGTCGCCAATCTCATCCAGCAGGATCGTGCCATTTTGAGCCATCTCGAATTTGCCCGGTTTGTCCACTGTGGCACCGGTGAAGGCGCCTTTCTCGTAGCCAAATAGCTCGCTCTCGATTAGCTCGGAGGGCAGTGCAGCGCAATTGAGCTTTAGAAACGGCTTGCTTGCGCGCGTTGAGTAGCTCCACAACCTTCGCGCCATGACTTCCTTGCCGACGCCAGTTTCCCCGTGCAGTAACACCGGCACGTTGGCCCGACCGACTCTGCGGAGGAACTTTTCGGAGTAGAGCTGTACTCTATGCGCGGAGCCGTTCCCCAGTGGATCGGGCTGCGATCGCCCGAGTCTTGAGTTTGCGTATCGCTCGATTGAGCTGGAAACAATCATGCGGAAACCAGAGTGCGTAGGATCGGCGTCCGACGCCATTGCCCGCCGAGGATCGTCTCTTGGTGGCCTCGCATGGTCAGGAGAGGAGACCAGGGCTTCAGGTTGGCGTCCGGCGAAATCCTGGATGATGTGGAAGGAGTGCGGGTCGGACAAGTTTTGTCGGAAGACAAGCAGGCCGGGTACGTTTTCAGCTTCCAGCAGTGGCCAGC
This sequence comes from Acidobacteriaceae bacterium, assembly GCA_036500845.1. Taxonomy (GTDB): domain Bacteria; phylum Acidobacteriota; class Terriglobia; order Terriglobales; family Acidobacteriaceae; genus PALSA-350. The sequence goes on along the minus strand of DASYBJ010000309.1, from coordinate 11,430 downwards.
GATTGTGCCCGTCAAAGATCAGCTGTCGCAACCGAGGGAAGCGTTGACCCAGGGAAGTCAACAGTCCGAGAACCTGGGCGTCTGGCGAATCCAGAATGAGTACCGATGGCAGTTGCAGGTCGATCGATTTCGGATCATCTGTGTTCGTTGCGGGGCCGAGCTCTGAACTTTCAACTGAGTCTCCACCGGGACCCAACCGGCAGCCTGGAAAATGCGCCAGAACAGACGCCAAGCTCCAGCCTGGCGACACGCGAAATCCAGATGCATCCAAACGTCTAATCAGCTCTTCGTGTGCTTGCGGATTTTCGCTTATCAGAGCAATCTCGCGAGTCATGGATTTACGTTCTGCGGCTTACAATTCGGCGGCCGACCGAGGCGGAAATAAAAGAATGGGATCACAACTGGGGTAAGTCGTCAGAGCACCATGCTCCTGGGACTTTTCATCCAGTTAAAGGCGTTTGCTACGGTGCCGATGATCACTTGGGAAGTTGCTGCAGCGGTCGACAGGTTACCAAACCACGCGCCTTGGGCGGGGTCTACGAAGCTCAGCCCGGTCAGCTTCTCTGCGATGATATCCAAGTTTCTCGGAAACTTTTTAAAAAGATTGCAGATGTTGAAAATCATTTGCGTAGTTAGTCTTGCACAGTAGCGCGCGAAGTTCAACAAAATGTTGCCAAATGCTTCTATCGAAGATATGGCCCGAGGATTGCAAGTTTCGCAACAGTGGCTACCACTTTTGTGTTAGACACTCTCCCCCTTGAAGTGCCACGCGTTCCCCCTTTCGTGTTAGGAGTGTTCCTCCGTAACGCTAGATACATAGAGCTCTAAAGGAAAGTTCGATCGGTAAATTCTGTGGCCCTAAATCGAGATATCTATCCGAATTTAAAGCTCCGGATCTATACCGCTGGGATTCGTCAAAATCGTTTGGCGAAGATGATTGGTATTGATGAGGCGTACCTGAGCAAGATCATCAATGGCTTTCGCGAACCGAGCGGAAACATCCGCGAGTCAATCGCAGAGGTACTGCATAGCGACCCTGATTGGCTGTTTCAGAAAATACAAATCAGTAACGAAGAACCGTTTGCCGAGCATCCTAGTGGAAGCAGTGAAAAATAAGGGTGCCCGGTAGTACTACTGCCTTGAACGAAGACTGCTTCTCCCTGCTTGTCTAAGCATGTCGAGATCTCAAGATTTCCCCAGCTCAGTCGATGTGACTGACTTAGGCGAAGCCTTGGGCAAAGATACTACTCCGCAGTTCTCGCTCGCACGCGAACGTGTGCGAATGGAGTTCCCAGCATGAATCACGTAGATCGAAGATCGATCGCTGTTCTTGGAGTGCCTTTCGACAACGTCACGATGGATGAAGCGGTGGAATTGATTGAAGAAAAAATCAAGGACGGCGGCTTCCATCAAGTGGCGACTGCAAATGTGGACTTCCTTATACACGCAATCCGGGACAAGGAGCTGCAAGCAATCCTGTGCTCCTGCGACCTGGTTGTGCCTGACGGAATGCCGATTGTTTGGGCGGCCCGGTTGATGGGATCGGAGCTCAAAGAGCGAGTATCGGGCGTTGACTTGGTACCGAGGCTCGCGCAGCTCTCAAGTGAGCGTGGGTATGGAATCTATTTGCTGGGCGCAAGCGAGCAGAGTTCATTGCGCGCTGCGGAAACCCTCAAGAAACGCTTCCCGGGATTACGCATCGTTGGCCGTTCTTCTCCTCCGGTAGTCCCGCTTGAAGAAATGGATCACGAGGAAATACTGGGCCAGATTGAACGAGCACGGCCGGAGATCCTTTTTGTAGCAATGGGTAATCCAAAACAGGAAAAGTGGCTAGCCATGCACCGTGACCGGCTTCGGGTTCCAGTTTGCGTGGGTGTGGGAGGAACGCTCGATTTCCTAGCCGGCACAACCTGCCGGGCACCAAAATGGATGCAGGAATCAGGTCTGGAATGGCTGCACCGGGCCTGCCAGGATCCCGGCCGCTTGGCCAAGCGCTACCTAAACGATGCTGCTGGATTGGCGCTGCATCTACCACCGCAAGTGGCTTTGAGTGCGGCCCAACCGCGCAAGCCAGTCAATTCCGCGGTTCAAGCCTATGACATCGGCAGCTCTTTGGTTGTGGTCTTGAGCGGAGATGTGAATGCACGCACGTTGACCCAGTTAGACCAATTCATGCAGCGCACTGGGAAAACGAACCGCCACGTGATCCTCGACTTAGAGCTCGCGGGATATCTGGGTCCGGATACGCTTGGGACGCTGGTTCGCTCGGCCATTCTGATGAAGAGGCTGAGGCTCGAGTTCTGGCTGGCGGCTGTTCCGGCGCATCTTCGCCGCGTCTTTCGCGGTGCGCGTTTGGGCCACGTTTTTTCTACCGCGACCAGTGTCGCCGATGCTGCTTATCGCATCGAAAAGATCGACCAGGTGCTCCCCAGCGAACTGATCGCTGCTCGCAGTCTAGGGCCCGAGGCCCGGGAGCGGATCAATGTGCAGTTGGAGTTCTTGAAGGACCTATGCGAACGGATCGGTTCCGTATCCGAAAACGCACAGTTTGCTTTCGGCGGCTTCCGAACCCGGGCTTCGGCAGGTCGGTAGCCGGAAAACGCAGGTTTATAACTTCTGATTTGAGGCTCATGGATATTTTGATCATCACTGCGGCGGGTATTGCGATCCTGGGTGCTACTTTGCCAGTTACGTTAGAGCTTGCGGCCCTCACCGGCGCCTTCCTACTGTGCAAACGGAAGCAAGTGCCAGCTGGTCCCTCGACAACATTGCAATTGGCAATCATTGTTCCAGCCCATGACGAAGAACTACTGATCGGCAGGACGATCAGCAGCCTTTGTGCATCGGTGGCAGCGAGCGGGAATCCAAGTGCAACGCGCATCCTGGCGATCGCTCACAACTGCTCGGACCGGACAACTGAACAGGCGGCGAGTGCCGGAGCCGAAGTGCTGGAATTGAACGACCCGGAAGCGCGCGGCAAGGGATTCGCACTGCGCCATGGCTTCGATCGGGCATTCACTGAAGGTGCGGATGCGGTGCTGGTGATCGATGCCGATTCGACTGTCTCGGCCAACCTAATCGACCAGGTGCGTGGTGCGCTAGCCGCCGGAGCTGGAGCCGTCCAGTGCCGGTATGAGATGGCGAGATCCGTGGAGAGCGCCAAAGCGCAGGTGAGTGCGCTTGCACTGCGGGCATTCAATCGAATCCGCCCAGCCGGCCGCAGCCGTCTCGGTTTTTCAGCAGGCATTTTGGGGAACGGCTTCGCGGTCTCGAAATCGGTTGTTCGCCAAACACCCTACGAAGCACTGTCTCTAGTAGAGGATCTCGAATACCACATCCATCTGGTGATCGGCGGCACGCGCGTCATGTTCCTCGAGGAGGCTCATGTTTCCTCAGAGCTGCCAGCGTCGAATGCCGGCAACGAAACACAACGCTCCCGTTGGGAAGGGGGACGGCTTCAGGTTGCCAGGCGATGGTTAGGACCTCTCGCACGAAGGGTAACTCGCGGCCAGTTCCGACTGATTGAGGCGCTGTTCGATCTGGCTGGCATTCCGCTCGCCTATGCAGTAGCACTATTGCTGGTGGCACTGTGTCTACCGCTGACGTGGCTGCGTATCTACGCCGCAGCTGCCCTGTCGATCACCGGAATCCACGTCCTTGCGGCGGCTGCCGCGGGTGAGAGTTTCTGGGACGATCTGCGGGTATTAGGAGCTGTTCCTTTCTATATCTTTTGGAAGCTCCGACTGGTTCCGAAGCTGCTGCGCGGATCAACTTCGACAGCGGCCTGGATTCGCACCGAACGCGCCGAAGCTGGGCGAAAAGTCTGAAGGATGTCATCTATCCCCCGATATGACATCGAAGCAGAGCAAAGCACTTAAGTTCCAAGCGCGAGATGACGAAGGACGAACAAGGGAGTTGGAGGGTTGGTCATGGATCATAAATTCTCAGTACTCGGGATTGTCTTCTCTGGGGTGCTGTTTGGGCTGAGCACGGGATCTCTTGGAGCGCAATCAGGTGCTCCCACCGTGGGGCAAGCTCAGCAAGCACCGGCGACGCCAGAGCTGAAAGTCAGTCCCACGCAAGCTCTGAAGGATTTTGAGCCAGCCCAAGGGGCCGAATACGAACTAGGCCCTGGTGACGAGCTGACGCTTGAGTTCCCTGGCCGGCCGGAGCTCGCAACCAAGGTTGTGGTGGGTCCGGACGGCCGGATTACAATTCCCATCGCAGGCTCGATCAAGGTCTCTGACTTGACGCGAACCCAGGCGTCGAAAGCGATTACTGACGCGCTCGCACCCTACTACAAGGATGTCACTGTCACAATCAACATCGATAAATATGGATCGAACCGGATCATCGTCATCGGGAATGTCCAGCATCCTGGAGTTCTCTACTTCGACGACACGCCCACGCTGCTGGACGCAATCGCGCGGGGCGGCTTGATGGCCAATTCCAGCGCAACTTCCGGCAACTTGGGGGCAGCCCGCGATGGAATACCCGACCGCATTGCCATCTACCGCGGGAATGACACCGCTGTGTGGGTCGATCTGAAATCGTTATTGCAAGGGGGCAGCGGACTGGCTGACATGCGCCTGAAGCGCAATGACATCGTCTTCGTCCCCGCGCAGCAGGAGGTCTTCGTCTCCGTTCTCGGAGCGGTAACGCATCCCGGAGCAGTGGCGCTGACGCCCCAGTCGACGCTTGCTTCAGTGCTCGCCCAAGCCGGCGGCATGGCTGAAGGAGCGGGCAGGAACATCCAGATTGTTCAGCCGTCGACCGGCAAAACGGTCTCAATTTCTTACAAAAGTCTGCTCACTCCCCAAGGTACTGACGAAGTCAAGCTTCACTCCGGGGACGTAGTTTTTGTGCCGCAGAGCGGTCTGTATAAGAGCACGTACATTCTTCAGCGTTTGAGCCCGATCGCGATGATGGGCTCGGTCGGCGCCCTCGCAGCAGTTCCCTAAGAACAGCCCGCCACGACCCCCGCGTCACAGCTTCACCAGAGAGAGGAACTTCAGCGCTCCCACTTGCAAGTTGGTTTCTGAGGATTGAACACAAATGGACATCAAGCCCGCAAATTACCCTGAGATTCCACAGCTTCCTCCCACACCGGTGCCTCAAGGATTCTTTTCGAACATCGACGTCCTGCGGAGCCTGCGGGTACACGCTCTGACCGCCACCTTGGTAACGCTGCTCGTCTTGGGACTGGAGCTTGCAGTTCTCATTCAGCATCGTCCTACGTACGCTGCAACGAGCGTGGTATATGTCTCTCCGACTTTTCCCGCGACACTGGCTACAGACTCCGAGCACGAGCACGGCTTTGCATACGAATCGTTCATCGCTGAGCAGATGCATTCAGTGACCCGGTATGACGTCCTTGCGGATGCGATCCACCAGCTCAAGCCTGGAATGTGGCAGCGGCCAGGTGAGAGCGAGGAGCTGGCGGTAGAACGCCTGCAGCATAATTTGGAAGTATCGCGCGAGGGGCTCTCCTATCAGATGGAGATCACGCTTACCGGCGCACATCCGGAAAATCTCGCCGAGATCGTCAACGCGATAACCAACCGTTATCTTCAGAAGATGAGGGGCGAGGAGTTTTATGGACGCGATCAACGCCTGGCTTCGCTCAAGAGCGCGCGCGATCAGGTGCAGAAGGAACTGAATACCGATTTGCAGGAACAGGCCAGAATTAGCCAGGATCTTGGTGTCGCTGTCATCGGGAGCGGTGATTCTGACCAGCTCGATAGCCAAACCGCCAAATTGCGTGGCGATCTGGTCGCGGCCCACGAGCAGCGTGTCCAGGCCGAAGCTCAACTGAGTGCGCTTGAAAACGGCGGTTCGCCGGTGAACAGCCCAGCGCTCGAAGCTGCTGCAGATGAGCTGATCGCCGCCGAGCCTGGATTGGTCGCTCTGAAGACTTCTCTGAGCCAGAAGCGGGCGCTATTGCTTGAGCAACTCGCGGGAATGACTCCAAACCATCCGTTGCGCAAGGCAACGGAAGAGCAACTGGCGCAAACCGAAGCCGGGTTGCAGACCCTCCAGAACAGACTTCGCAACCAGGCAGCGGCACATCTGGAACAGAAGCTCCATACTGAATTGAAGCGTGCCAGAACGGTCGAGGCGCAGCTTTCGGGCGATTTAGAGAACGGCACTCGCAAAGCCAGCACGGCCGCCCCGAAATTTCAGCGCGCCGAAGAGCTCAAAAATCAGATCACGGCCCTCCAGGCGCGGTATGCTCAACTGGACGAGCGCGAGCGAAATCTGGAACTGGAAAGCGGTTCCCCGGGTTCGGAACACATGTTCTCGCCAGCTCGCAGACCGCTCGCGCCGCTCAAAAGTAAGGTAAGGAAGTATGGGCCGCTGCTGCTTCCCTTATGTCTAGTCCTGGGTGTGGGCTCGGTTGTGCTGATCGACCTTCTCGATCCGCGTGTCTACTCGCCTATGGATGTAGAGCAAGTGCTGGGATTCTCTCCCATTGGCACAATCTACGACGACCGTGAAGTCACGCTCCAGGCGTTCGACGAATGCTCTTTGCGGCTGGCTGCTGGAATCGACCAGGCGGCGCGTAAGGCCAACGTTCGAACAATCGTGCTGACCGGCGTTCATACGGGAGCTGGAACCACTTCGATCACCGAGAACCTGGGCAGCACTTTGGCTAAGATCGGCCGCAAGACGCTGACGATTGATGCCTCGGGCAGGTCAGCTCCGGTTGCTTATCTGACAATTGGCCACACCCGCCCGGCTAGATCGGAAGCGGACCCGGCACAGCCGAAAGGAACCGTATCGACTGGCTTGCAGTCAACTTCGGTTGTCGCTCAGCCGATCTCACCACAGCTGGCTCCTCTTAATAATTTTATGGACCAAGCCTTCAAAGATCTCACCAGTGAGTACGATCTGGTGTTGATCGATGCTACGCCACTGTTGATCTCAGCGGAGACTGAATATCTGTCGCGTTTCGCAGATATCACAGTTCTCATCTCGGAAGCGGGAAAGACGAGAAAGGCGCAGCTCTTACGTGCTTCCCGGCTGCTGGAACGGCTGAGAGTACGCGGGATTGCTGCCGTCATCAATAAAGTCAGCTTGGTACGTGCGACTCAGGCGATGCGGAATGACCTGAGAGAGTTTGAGGCGCATGTGAACAAGATGAGGTTGCGGTGGAGACCGGCAACCTCACCCGGCGTACCGGCTCCGGACTTCGTGGACGCCGCTAAATCCGCAGACCAGGAGAATCCTACATACGCCTGAACGACGTGGGCATGGATTAGAGAACCGAACCCATCTTTCATGGAAAGTAAGCAACCACAGACGCCGGTAGCAGGATTCCGCGGGGCCGACAATCATCAACCCACGTTCCCTGGGGAAGATGCGACAGCCGGTGTCCTGTCACTTTGGCAGAGCGTGTTGGGTTTGCCGCAGGTCGGCCTTGACGACAATTTCTTTGAAGTTGGCGGGACCTCGCTGTTAGCCACCGTACTGCTCTCGCGCATCAATCGTGCCCTTGGACGCGATCTGCCGATTGCCTTCATCTTCGAATCCCCCACCGTGCGCACAATGGCTGACCGACTCCGGGGAGAGGGAGCAGCGTCGGCAAAATCGGCTCGAAGCAACGAGGGCTGTGACGTTTCTCGAGAAGCTCACAAAACTCAAGAAGCTAGAGAGGGCGGAGACAGCTCTGAAGCTGTCGCGGTGATCGGCATGACAGGACGTTTCCCCGGTGCCAGCAGCGTGGAGGAGTTTTGGCGCAATCTGGTGGCGGGAGTCGAGTCGATTACATTCTTCGATCGCTCTGATCTGGAGACACGGGACGACGCGTCCGGAGCGGGCTCCAGCGGCTATATCGCGGCGCGGCCGATCCTCGAAAAGGCGGAGGAGTTCGACGCGGCTTTCTTCGGTATCTATCCCAAGGAAGCCGAACAGATGGATCCGCAGCATAGGATTTTTCTCGAATGCGCGTGGGAAGTGCTGGAGCGAGCCGGATACGATCCCGGGCACACGCGCGAGTCTGTCGGCGTCTTCGCCGGTTGCAGCATGAACACTTATTTCATGCAAAACCTGGTGGCCGATCGACGATACCTCGAAGAATTCACGGGAGCCTACCAGGTGGGCTCTTATGTAACGATGCTGGGAAACGATAAGGACTTCTTGGCGACCCGCGTCTCCTACAAGCTCAATCTGCGTGGACCGAGCATCACCGTGCAGTCCGCCTGCTCGACATCTCTAGTCGCTGTCGCTCAAGCCTGCCAAAATCTGTTGACCGGTGGCTGCGATATGGCACTGGCCGGCGCGGTCTCCATTACGTTCCCGCAGCGGCGCGGATACCTGCCGCAGGAAGGCGGCCTGGCCTCTCTCGACGGACATTGCCGTCCGTTCGATCGACGGGCAAGCGGCACTGTCTTTGGGCATGGCGCTGCTGTGGTTCTGCTGAAGCGGCTCAGTGACGCTCTGCGCGACCGCGACCAGGTACTGGCGGTGATTCGCGGCGCTGCTGTCAACAACGACGGCGCAGGCAAAGTGGGATTCACGGCGCCCAGTGTCGACGGTCAAGCCCAGGTCATCGCCCGGGCGCAGAGAATGGGTAAAGTCTCCGCCGAGTCGATCAGCTATATCGAAGCTCATGGAACCGGTACTCCCCTGGGCGATCCTATCGAAGTGGCTGCGTTAACAAAAGCCTTTCGCGCCTCGACAACAGCCAAGGGATTCTGCGCTCTAGGTACCGCGAAAGCAAACGTCGGCCACTTGGATGTGGCTGCCGGGGCCACCGGCCTGATCAAAACGGTGCTGCAGATGGAGCACCGGATGATTCCTAAGCTGCTCCACTTCGAAGAGCCAAGCAAGCACCTGGATCTCGAGAACAGCCCCTTTGTCATTCATCGCGAACCACGGCGTTGGGAGAGCAATGGAACGCCCTTGCGTGCCGGAGTAAGCGCCTTTGGAGTTGGAGGAACAAACGCACACGTCATCGTCGAAGAGCCCCCACAGCTACCGACATCCGATGCAGGCCGCGGGTATCAGCTACTGACGTGGTCGGCGAAGAGTACGAATGCGGCCGGGAAGATAGGGAATCAACTCGCCGACTACTTCGCAGCGAAGCCACATCTCAACTTGGCGGACGCGGCTTATACCTTGCAGCTCAGCCGGAGCCGGCACAAACATCGCCGGGCGCTGATCGCGGGCACTCTCGAAGAAGCCCACCGGACGTTGGCAACCGAATCCGGAGAAGTCCTCCGTGAAGAGCATCCCTTTGATAATCCCGGCATTGTCTTTTGTTTCCCAGGTCAGGGCGTTCAATCGCTGGGTATGGGATATCAGCTGTATCAGACCGAGCAGGTCTTTCGCGAGTATCTGGATCGGTGCGATGCGGTTTTGCAGCCCTTGATCAACGAGAGTTTGCTGGGCATTCTCTACCCGCAAGAAGCGACGTCGGAGAACGAGGCTCGTCTCCATCAGACGGCGTACGCGCAGCCTGCCATTTTTACCATCGAATACGCTCTTGCGCAGCTTTGGCTCTCCTGGGGGATCCGCCCTGCGGCGATGGTTGGACATAGCATTGGCGAATACGTAGCTGCTTGCCTTTCCGGTGTGCTCTCGCTCGAAGACGCACTCAAATTAGTCGCCGTTCGTGGCCGGCTGATGCAGGAGCTCACGCCGGGCTCAATGCTCGCGGTACGCGCATCGGAAGCAAGTGTCCGGGAATGGATGGGAGACGAGCTGGACTTGGCCGCAGTGAACAGCCCGCAACTCTCCGTCGTTTCCGGATCCGACCACCTGATTGATGCGCTGAGCGAACGGTTGAACCGAGCACAGATCCAGAATCGAAAGCTGGTAACCTCCCACGCATTTCATAGCCGAATGGTCGAGCCGGCGCTCGCGCCCTTCGCGGAGTACATCCGTACTGTTACTGTCGGTAGACCATCGATCCCTTACGTATCGACGCTCACCGGCACATGGATCACTGAAGAAGATCTTGCCCAGCCGGAGTATTGGAGCCGTCATATACGACAGACCGTGCGTTTTGGCGAGGCGGTCCACCAACTTCTCCTTGCACCACAACGGATCTTTCTTGAAATTGGTCCCGGAGAGACTGCCGCCCAGATGATCCGGCAGAGCATCCTCGCCGCCGGTGCCAAGGGAGTTGCAGAGTCAGGCGCGCCGGTGGTGGTCTCGAGCCTGGCAATAAGGCGCGATGCCCCGCGGAACGAAACGAGAGCCATTCTGTTTGCGCTCGCGCGTGTTTGGAGTGCTGGCGCCGAGCCCGATTGGCACGCCTTCCACTCAGGGTATGAGAGAAAGCGGATTTTGCTACCGACGTACCCTTTCGAACGGAAGCGCTACTGGGCAGAGCCGCCGCGTGCGAAACAAGGGGCAGCGGAAGATGTTGAAGCAACGAAGCCCAGCACCGCGGAGCCACGTGCCGCGAACATTGTTTTGGCCGTGCCGCAGTCTGCTCTCGGGGCCGCTGCGCCCTCCAGAATGGAAGCGGTGAGTCCATCCGTTGAGGACTCAAGAACCTCGCTTCCCCTCCCTGGAAACACTTTTGCGTCTGGTAGCACTATTCAACTTGCCGAGGAACCGTCAATGGCCGAATGCACTTCCAGTTCAACTCGCTCCGAGGCTATGCTCGCGGAGATCAAGGCGTTTGTAACGGACCTCTCGGGCGTCGAGCTTACGGAAGCGGACGGAGATGCTTCTTTCTTGGAACTTGGGTTTGATTCACTTTTCCTAACCCAATTGACGCAGGCGATCCAAGCGAAGTACCGGGTCAAATTGACATTCCGACAGGTGATGGAGAGTTATCCGACGTTAGGTGCGCTGGCTAAGCACCTTGAATCTGCGGCAGCGCCGCAGCTGCACGCTGGTACCTCAGCATCTGCCTCCCCGAATCCGGTATCTGGCCAGGCGCCGGCGGTGACGGGCAATGGATCTTTTATTTCCACTCCGGTTTCGGTGCCAGGGCCTTCTGGAATCCCGGCACCCTCGACGGCTTCGATTCCTTCGAGCGTCGGGAGTTTTCCTACATCCGCGCCGGATGCACCTCCTACCATGGCCGCGGGTGCCTACGATGCACTGTTCACCGCGCAACTTCAGGCACTCAGCGGGCTTTTCAACCAGCAGCTCGCATTTCTGAGTGGCCGCGTCCCGACAGGTCCGATGGTTGCTTTGCCAACGGCCGCTCTAGCCACACCTATAACCGCCACGGCTACGAAATCCGGGGCAACCACTCCCGACGCTCCGATTGCCGCCATTTCGAAAGCGGAGCCAGCAGCCGCAATTTCTGCAGGACAAATTCGTACCGAAGCTGGAGCCGGTGAGGGCAAAGCGGCCAAGCCGGTCTTCACGCCATTCAAACCGTTGCAACGTGGCGCGGCGGGCGGGCTGAACCCGGCACAGGAGAAATATCTTCAAGAGTTCATTCGGAGCTACAACCTTCGGACC
>DASYBJ010000308.1:0-3044 GCA_036500845.1 Acidobacteriaceae bacterium | reverse complement strand
TGCCACCGCTTCTCGCGTCCTGCGATGTTGAGCCATTTCTGCTTCACGACAAAGCTACTTATCTCCGCCAGATAGCTTTGGCAAAACAGAAGATTCTAGAAGGTGAGTCGTATGAGGTGTGCCTGACGAATCGGGTACGCGTCCCACTTGCTTCCCCTACAACGCACGAGATTTTCAACGCGTATCTGGCACTGCGGCAAATCAATCCAGCACCTTATGCTTGTCTGTTGCATTTCGGCCATGTAAGCATCCTTTCGAGCTCTCCCGAGCGCTTTCTGAAGATCGGCTCGGACGGTGTGGTCGAGACAAAGCCAATCAAGGGAACGACGCGACGCAGTGCAGATAAAGTTGAAGATGAATCCAACCGGCAGCAGTTGTTGAACGACCAAAAGTTCTTCAGCGAGAACCTGATGATAGTTGACCTGCTGCGCAATGATCTTACCCGCTCCTGCGTGCCTGGTTCGGTGCATGTGCCATCGTTGATGCACGTGGAATCCTATGCAACTGTTCATCAGCTCGTCTCTACGATTCGGGGCACCCTAGCGCAGTCGCCTGTATGGTGTATCGCAAACTGTTTCCCCGGCGGATCGATGACCGGCGCTCCCAAGAAGCGGACTTTAGAGATCATTGACAGTTTAGAGGAGGCCCCTCGCGGTATCTACTCCGGGGCAATCGGCTATCTTTCCGTGAACCGAGCAGTCGACCTGAATATCGTGATCCGCACCGTAGTGATTCAAGGGAATGTCGCTGAAATTGGTGTCGGAGGTGCCATTATTCATCTTTCGGACCCGGAAGAGGAATACAACGAGATGTTATTGAAGGCTCTCGCTCCCTTCAGTGCCCTCGCCTTGTTAGCTGCGCCCTCCACCAAGGAACAGCGGATGGAACTGAATGTCTGAGATGGACTTCTACTTGTTTGAAACAGTCTTTGGTTCGTGGGACACAGGTTTGCGCTTCCTTGACCGACACATTGCTAGACTGGAGGCCAGTGCCCACGCCTTAGGCTTTGCTTTCGATTTAGAAAAAGTACGGTCCGAGGCATCTGGCTGCGAAGCGAAGCTCCGGCGAGGAACGCCGCGGAGGGTGCGTATTCGCCTCGAGCGTTCAGGCGCGATTGAGGTCCAAAGCTATCCACTCCAGCCACTCCACTCGCGATCAGTTGGTCTGCTGCTAGCAGCGGATTGGGGGTTCGCTCCACAATGCTCCTACAATTCTCTCATTCTGCATAAGACTTCTCTCCGCGACGAATATGATCGCGGGTGGCAGTTTGCGGAAAGCAGAGGTGCTTTCGACCTGCTTTTTATGAATGAGCGCAACGAGCTTACGGAAGGCGGACGAACCAACATCTTTCTGCAATTAGAGAACAAATGGTATACGCCTCCCCTCGCATCGGGATTGTTGCCAGGGATCATGCGCGGCGTCCTTTTGGAGGATGCAAAGTTCAGTGCGACGGAGAGGGTGCTCTTTGTCGACGACCTTATCAAGGCCGATCAGATCTTGCTTTGCAACTCTTTGCGCGGCGCTATGAAGGCGGAGGTTATTTCGAAGTGACTTAAAAATAGCCTGCGACCAAAAGCAAGTCGTACCAACAAAGATCGAGCGATCCCCACGTTGTTAACGGACTGAGGGATGTCGCAGACTTACGAGTTAAGGAGAGTGAAATGATTAACCTGCTTGATGATGGAGATGGAACGTTCATCGTTCTTATGAATGCTGAAGGACAATATTCATTATGGCCCGAGCGAGTTGCTGTTCCCAATGGCTGGGGCATGGTGCACCCGGTCGACACAAGGCAAAACTGTTTTTCTTTCATAGAGGCCGAGTGGACTGATATGCGCCCGGCCAGCATTAGGCAGTAATCTCCACAGTATGTGATCGACGGAATGACGGACTTCAATCAAACGGATATGCAGAGAAACACCACACCCGACGCGGATCGTAGAGAGCTCCTGCGATTGCTTAGTGAGAAACAGAGGCGCAAGAGTGGCATTCCATCCGCGCCGCTCCCTCGGCCGCGTGTAGGGCCTTTGCCTCTATCGGAGGTGCAGGAACGGTTGTGGGCTCAGCAGGGTTTGGGAGAAGGGGCAGCGTGGACGGTTGCCGGCGCATTGGAGCTTGTTGGCGTCCTCGATGTGGAAGCGCTGCGCTCTGCGCTTGACGCTCTCGTTGCCCGTCACGAGCCTCTGCGGACACGCTTCGTCAGCAGTCCGGATGGTATGCCGCGACAGGTGATCGATAATCCGGCGGGAGCAGCTTTCCAAGTGCGGGCAGCGAAACGCTCGCAGGTTAAAGATCTGGTGCGGGCACATGAAGGAAAGGCGTTTCATCTTGAACAAGGGCCCTTATTTCGAGTCCTGCTGATCGAACTCGGCGCCAAGGAGTACGTGTTGTCGTTAGCTATGCACCATATCATTGCTGATGGCTGGTCGATGGACGTACTGGTACGGGACATGCAAGAACTGTATGGGGCTGCATTAGAAGACCGTACTCCAAGTCTGGTACCACTCGACATCCAGTACGCGGATTGGGCAGCGTGGCAACGGGAGCGCGATCTGAGCGGGTCGCTGGAGTACTGGAAGCGATCGCTTGCCGGCCCTCCGGTGCCGCTTGCATTGGGGCGGGTCATTGCCTCGAGGGCGAGGGGAGAGGCGCAGCAAGTAGAGAGACCCATACCAAGATATGTGGCCGACGCGCTGGTGAGCTATGCGCGCGACCGCCGCGCTAGCTTGTTTATGGTATTGCTCGCCGGATGGGCGCTCGTGATGTATCGGCGGACGCGAGCTTCGGATCTGCTGCTGGGCACGACTGTGGCGGGACGCGAGCGATTAGAGTTGGAGCCCCTGATTGGATTTTTTATCAACATCGTTGCCCTACGGCTGGATCTGAGTGGGGACCCCACCGGGGATGAACTGATGGACCATGTACGCGGGACGGTACTGGACGGATTCTTGCATCAAGGAGTTCCGTTTGAGCGGCTTTTGGCTGAGGTCGAGGGGCTAAGGCAGCCCGGCGGTCGTTCGCCGGTGCCAGTCGTAGTGCGCCAT
>DASYBJ010000307.1:0-5297 GCA_036500845.1 Acidobacteriaceae bacterium | reverse complement strand
TTCATGGCTCTTGACCATACGCGGGACTTCTTTAGCGTGCCGACAGGCGATCCAGGTAATCCGTTGACGTCGTGGCCGGCGCTTTTTGCCACTCGCTGGATTACTCATCTCTGCGCTCCAGGCTTTATCGCGTTGGCTGGTATCTCGGTCTATCTGCAGCGCCGGCGGGGCAAGTCCGCCGAACAGATGACGCGGATGCTCCTGACGCGGGGCGCCTGGCTGATCCTGCTTGAGGTGACTGTGGTGAGCTTTGCCTGGGCGTTCTCCCCGTCAACGTATCTGCAGGTGATCTGGGCGATCGGAGTGTCGATGATCTGTCTCGGGCTTCTGCAGCGGTTCTCGCGGGCGGTTGCGGGAGCGGTTGGGATTTCGATCCTGCTTCTGCATAACCTGCTTGACCCGATTCGCGCAACCTCGTTCGGCAGATGGGCGTTGCTCTGGAACATGATTCACCAGGGGGTGCTGCTGCGGTACCATGGCGGCGCGATCTTTGTCATTATTTACCCGGTGCTCCCGTGGATCGGCGTTATTTTTGTGGGCTATGCGGTCGGGCCGTTTGTCTGTATGGCACCGCAGGTGCGGCAGCGGATGGCAGTTTTGTGCGGCGGCCTTTTCCTGTCCGTGTTTTCGCTGCTCCGCCTGTGGCATGGTTATGGTGATCATCGGCAGTTTCAGCATCTTGCTGCACCGTCACGGACGGTGATGTCGTTTCTGGATGTGGAGAAGTACCCACCCTCGCTGCACTATGTTCTCGCCACACTTGGTGTTTTGTTGCTGATTTATGCCCTGTTCGACGCCGTCGCTACACGCGGCTGGCTGCCCCGGCTTCGCGGTTTTCTGAAGGTCTACGGCCGCGTTCCGCTTTTTTACTATGTTCTGCATCTCTACCTGCTCCACAGTGCGGCGCTGCTGCTGAGTGTTCACGAACACCTCAACTGGCATTACTTCATCCAGCCTAGAACGCCCCACGGCGGCGATCTTGCGGGGTGGGGTCTGAGCCTTCCCCTGGTTTACTTTGTATGGCTTGGCGTCATTCTGACTTTATACCTGCCATGCTGGTGGTTTGGACGGCTGAAGGCTCGGCGGCGCGACTGGTGGCTGAGTTACCTGTAGCCAACGTAACCTGAGTGCGAGTGTGGTTATTCAACGCGCCGGCGGCCACGAGACCGTTCGGGGTGACTACGTTGTGTCCGCGCTCCCGTTCTCGGTAGCCAGGAATCTCTTCTCTGACGCCCGTCTGTCGGCTGACAAGAAACGCGTTGTCCGGGAACTGAAGTACTTTCCGGTGGATAAGGTGTTTCTTCAAATGCAGCAACAGTTCTGGCGGGCGAACGGCCAGAGTGGGTTTGCCAACACCGATCTGCGACAGTCCTCAGTCAACCCTCAATGAGTCGGCCTGAAGCCGCCAATTGAAGCTGCTTCGGACCGTGAATGATAACGGGGATTTGAAATCAAATGGAGTGGCCTATCGGCGACGTGTGAGCAGACGGCCGACAGCGCCCATGTTGGCAATACCGAGCCATTGTGTCGCTGCTAGGTAAATGGTTGCGAAAGGGATAAGAACGGATGGGCCTACGAGCAGCGGAGCCTGGAAGGGCAGAACCTGTTTGATCCCCCAACTGACTGTGGCGGCCACGACCGCAACGAGCCATAGTCTAGCGATGCGCGATCTGGAGGATGGCACGGCGCCGATCTGCCTGTGCAGTGCCCGGCGCAGTAGAAGGAATTCCAACCAGCCGGCAATGCCAGCGGAGAGTGTTAGGCCTGCGGTACCCCAACGCGGGTCAAGGCCAATGAGACGCGGCAACTGCAGCGCACAGAGATAGCCAAGTGAAAGCGTGAGTGTAACGCGAAGCAGAGCAAACTTGAGCGGGGTACGCGTATTCCGGAGCGCATAGAAGGCAGAGGAGTAGAGACGTCCCGAAGTTGAGGCAAGCAGGCCGACCGCGGAGCCTGCCAGGATTCCCCAGACGAAGAGGACATCCCCGGCCTGAAAATGGCCCGTGCGATAGATAGTAGCGACGATGACATCTCCGAGCAGGACGAAGGCGACCGCTGACGGTACTACGAAAAAAGCAATTTGCTGCAAACCCTGCGTCAGGCGCTGCCGGAGAGCATCCGAGATCTCAGTCGGCGTACCTAAGGCGCTGGACATGGCTGGCAGCTCAGCAGCAGAGACGGCCATTCCGAAGAGGCTGACCGGCAGCGTATAAAGAGTCTGCGCGTATCCAAGTGCAGAAACGGCTCCGGTGCCGAGAAAGCTGGCCAGCCACGCGTCTACGTAGGCGCTGATTTGAACGACGCCGCGGCCGAGGAAGACCGGGAAGAAGTTTTTAGCTACTGTGCGCACGTGCACGGTAGCAAGACTGATCTGCAGGCGCAGCGGCCACAGGAAGTGCGTGACAGTTGGAAGTTGCACAGCAAACTGCAGTCCGCTACCGACCACCGAGCCAATCGCGAGAAGCACGGCCAGACGGGATTCGGAATGATGGCGACCTCCCCACAGTAGGGTCGCGATCATGGCGACGTTCCACACTACAGGAGCGGCGTATGACAGTAAGAATCTGCGATGGCTGTTCAGAATGCCGAGGCACCACGCGGAAAGTACCAGCAGCGCAGCGCCGGGAAAGAGAATCTGAACCAGTTGGATGGTAAGCAGGCGTTTATCGCCGCGGAAACCAGGCGCGATGAGATCGATCAACCATGGTGTAGCGAAGACTCCAGCTACGACTAAGATCGTTGTGACAAAGAGCAAAAGGGCGAATACGGCCTCAGCTAGCTGCGAAGCCTCTCCGTGTCGCTCCTCTGCGTTAAGACGCGCATAGACAGGGATAAACGAAGCTGAAAGCACTCCCTCTCCAAAGAGGTTTTGCAGAAAGTTTGGAATACGGAACGCAGCGCGAAACGCGTCGGCGGCATCGGAATTGCCGAAATAATGCGCGAACACCCGTTCGCGGACCAAGCCGACGATGCGACTGAGCAGAATGCCCGTTGCTACGGCTAGCGCATGCGTCTTGGCAGAAGTATTGCGGAGCTGGGTATTCAAACCACGATTATATGGGGACGGCGCTAGCCTGAACTGGGGACAATCTGCCTTATGCCGAGTTCCGGGCAAATGATCGTGGCTCGGAGATCACTGCGACGACGCTATCGATTGAACGGAACGAGCGAATGGGTTCCATTGATCTTGCCGTTTCCGTGCGGTAAATTTCAACTCACACCACAATCTGAAGCCGTCCAACCCTTTTTCAACAAGTTCCTAGAGGCCAGGACCTGGATCGGTTTAGAACCTACTTATGGTTTAGAAGCGGACTTATACGGGCAGTGCCGGCATCCGGAGTTGCAGCATGAGCCGCGCTTCAGATGGTAGCTCTCGGTGAAGACCATGTAGGGGCCTTCGAAATAGTAGTCTTCACCTTCTTTGAGCTCGATTGCATCGGGTCGTTCCCCGCTCGCGTTGTCCTTGGGGTCAAGATCATCACGACTCATTGCACTTCCTTATGTGGTTCCTTGAAAAGGTTCAATCATGTCCAATCATCGAGGGGGATGCCTGGCTGGCCGCTCTTCGGGATGACGTTGAATGCGATGCGGTATTCGAATTCATCGCGAAGGCTGAAGGTATCGAGGCTGCGCAAATTCAGCTTCTTGCGGATCGCCGGCAACAATCTCGCAGGGACCTCCGCATTGACCATGAGAATTTCACCGCTAGACAGAATGACAGGCAGTTCCCGAACCAGATCTGTCAGTATGACGAGAACTTCAGGTAAACTTGATCGCTCCAGTTGCAGCTTCATGCCTATCCACGGTTCCAATACGGCGAGAGATGCGAGAGAGAGCGCCTCGTCGAGAGCCATCTCGGCTACGATGGCGAATGCATCCGGATAAGAGTACTGCGGCAGATATGTTCCCTGAATCAGGTTCACATCGACTCCAATCATCGGGTAACCGTGGATTGGGCCTGTTTCGAATCTCTTGAAGATAGCCGCACGCGAAGCGTGATAGCAGGACTCGGGAATCTCAAGAGAATGGCTTCGAGTGACAGAGCAGAGTTTCGCCGAGCTTGGGGTCACTTCGAGCCGTAGATGCGCGAAGTGACCTCGCCCGGCAAAGAAGCGAATGTACTTCCGCTCACCCGTCGCATGCCGCTGGATGCTCTCTCGGTAGGGAACACCAGGTTGTTTCGCCCATTCGACCATAGGGGCCAGCACTGGGTACTCCGGCGATGGTGAACTATCTGATCGGAACTGTCGCGGACATCCGAGTCACAAGAAGCGGGCCACAGTGTTGCTATCGTATCAGGCGTCGAAATAATCGTTGCCGGATCCCTCGGCTCGTTCCTTGCCGGTGAACTTGCGGCGGGACGCCTTGCTGATCGCAAATGTGCCGGAGTACGTCGTAAATGCTGGCCATGCGTTGTAAGCATAAACCCAGGTCTCAAGAGCGAGACTGGGCCACCCAACCAGCACTGGGTACTCCGGCGATGGTGAACTATCTGATCGGAACCGGCGCCCGCACACCTCGCGTTTGGGAGAACACGTTAACTCCCTGTATCCAGATGGAAGGGCTCATCGTACGGTAGGACTGGGTAACCCTGGGCCTTCCAGGCTTCCAGCCCGCCGCGAAGAAACTTCACACGGAGATGATTGGCAGCATGAGCCTTCTCCGAAATCTCCTGGCTGGTCTTATCACTGGGGCAGGTACAGTAGACTACCGTGTCCTCGTCCCGCGGGATCAGCGAGGGGTTCGCCATAACATCCTTAGGAGCGAGCCTTTTGGCTCCGGGAATGATCTCAGAGTTGGCCAGCAAATCGAGAGGTTGACGAACGTCGAAGACCAAAACCTTTTTCGGATTTGTCTTCATGAGGGCATAGAGGGCTTCGGGAGTGATGCTGTCCCTTTCCAGTTCGCGACGGTCCCGGCTGCGCTTCAACCAAACAGCCACGCCGGTAGCCACTCCCACAAGCAAAACAACGATCAGAGTCAGAGACATATGCTTCCCTCCTTGACTCTACAAAGACGAGATTCTTCAGACGGCAAAAGGATTCGTCGCCCAAACACACCCAGCTGCGCGATGTTTGTCACGCATTCACCCGCAGATCAGGAACGGGGCCCAGTAGCTGGGAATAACTTGGGGAAGGACGGCCTCGCTGCCCAGGCCCTAGTCAAATCGCCGCCACAGTCGGCGTTTGCTCTGGCGCGCAAGCGATTCCTCCAGCGAAGGTTATGGTTTTCCCTGGCACGGCCGGCATCCGCTCCCCGGGGACGATGATGCCAACCAGGTTCAGCGGGTCCGCCGC
>DASYBJ010000306.1:0-3021 GCA_036500845.1 Acidobacteriaceae bacterium | reverse complement strand
CATCGTCGTGGTTGAGAATGTCGAACGCAACATGGCGCTAGGCATGTCGCCACGCGAGGCCGCCCACGAGACAATGACCGAGGTGTCAACCGCGCTCATTGCTATTGCTTTGACGCTCTGCGCAGTCTTCGTCCCAGTTGCCTTCATCTCAGGCATCCCTGGACTGTTCTTCAAACAGTTCGCCATCACGATTGCTGGTTCAACGATCATTTCGTGCTTCGCCTCGCTTACTCTCAGCCCGGTACTCTGCGCCGTCTTGTTGAAGACACACGCGCTTGGCGACGAGCACAACAGACGCGTAAGCGTGGCCCGTATCCTGCACCCGATCTTCTCTCGCTTCAATGCTGCATTCAGTTGGCTGTCGACAAGCTACGGCAATCTGACGAGCCGCTTTGTTCGAGTAACCGGGGTAATTTTTCTGATCTACCTCGCTCTTATCGGATTGACAGGTTTCCAGATGTCTCGGATGCCGACCGGCTTCATCCCTCAGCAGGACGTCGGGTATCTTGTACTGGTCTGCCAGCTTCCTCCGGGATCGAGCTTGGAACGAACGGATGAGGTCGTTCACCAGGTGAATGAGATCGCTCTCAATACTTATGGAATCAAACACACATCCGCAAACCCCGGATTCGATGTAACGACGAATACAATCGCTCCGAACGTTGGCACGGTATTTACCACGTTGCCATCGCTCTTTGGAGAGCACCTAAGAGGAGTCAATGCCGCGTCCATGGCGGCGACCCTACGCAAGGAGTTTGCTGGCTTCAAAGGCGCTAACATCCTTGTGGTGAACCCGCCAGCCGTAAAGGGACTTGGCACGGCTGGCGGCTTCAAAATGATGCTTGAAGATCGCGCCGAAGTGGGCCCCCAAGCTCTTGCCGATGCGACAAACAAACTTGTCGCCGCGGCCAGGAAAGATCCCACATTTGCCGCGGTCTTCACACTCTACAATGCTGGGTCTCCGAGTGTTTATGCGGATATCGATCGCGAAAAAGCTGAGAAGGTCGGCCTTTCCACCGCCGATGTCTTCCCGACGCTCGAGCTCTATATGGGATCGCAGTATGTGAACGATTTCAATCTCCTCGGACGCACCTATCCAGTCTTTGTGCAGGGCGATCAGCAATTCCGTCAAACCCCGGAGGAGATCGCACGATTGAAGGTTCGTAACGCAACGGGCGAAATGGTTCCGATAGGTACGGTGGCGACTTTCAAAGAGAAGACCGCCCCCTACCGCATCCCTCGCTATAATCTCTATCCTGCCTCAGAGGTGATGGGCGAGGCCGCTTCGGGTGTCTCGTCGGGAGAGGCGCTCAAGCGCATCGAAAAGCTCGCCAAGGAAAATCTTCCGCCCGGTATCACTTTCGAGTGGACGGATCTGGCGTACCAGCAGTCGAAGAAAGGTATCCCAACGGCTGCTATCTTCGGCGCTTCGGCACTATTTGTGTTCCTGGTGCTTGCTGCACAGTACGAAAGTTGGAAGATTCCTCTGGCGATCGTGCTGATCGTACCGATGTGCCTGCTCGCAGCAACGGCGGGGCTCAATCTCCGGACATTGCCGATTGACATCCTCGCGCAAATTGGTTTCGTCGTGCTACTCGGCTTGGCTGCTAAAAACGCCATCTTGATCGTCGAGTTTGCCAAACAGCGGCAAGATCACGACGGAGTGGATCCTCAAGAAGCGGCTGTACATTCGGCACATGTACGTCTTCGACCAATCCTGATGACGTCTATTGCTTTCATCGCAGGCGTGGGGCCGCTTACAGTTGCACATGGCGCGGGCGCGGAAATGAGGCAATCGCTTGGAACTACAGTGTTCTTCGGAATGCTCGGCGTGACCATCTTTGGACTTTTATTTACGCCAGCCTTCTATGCTCTCGTGAGCAAAAGCAAGGTCAAGACAGACCGCAAGACCCACGCATCCTCTCTGACCACCGCGGTGGGTCTCATATTGTTGTTGAGTATGTTTCTCCAGGGCTGCTCCGTTGGTCCGAAGTACAAGGCACCTCCGCCGCCTGGAGCGGAGCTTGCTCCCTTTCACAACAAGTTGGAAGTGCCGAACTCCCGCGACACGCCCGCTCCATCGCTCGACGCGTGGTGGAACGGGTTCAAGGATCCGATGCTCGTAACGATTGTGCAGCGGGCTTTGAGTCAGAACCTTGATCTCGCCGCATCGCTCGAACGAGTCAACCAGTCACGGGCTGTTGCTTTAGGGGCCGGGGCGAGACTGTTCCCGACCGGGGAACTCGACGCCTCCGCGACTGCAGAGCATCAGAGCTTACAGGGAAACCTGGGCACAATCTCCCGCGAGGTTCCAACCTTCAGAAGGAACATTCACGAATACACAGTTGGACCGGCCGCAAGCTGGGAGCTCGATGTGGCGGGCGGGATTCGGCATAACGCAGCGGCCGCTCGAGATGAAGTGCAAGCTGCTGAGGCGAACCGGATCGGCACTCGTATTATCATCGCCGCTGACGCTGCCGACGCCTATTTGCAGGTCCGTGGCTATCAGGGTCGAATCGCAATTGCGAAAAGCCAGATCGAAACGGACGAACATCTGTTGAAACTCGTGCAGAACCGCTACGAAGCGGGCGCTGCGACGAAGCGTGAAATCGAACAATCGCAAGCTCTCTTGCAGCAAGCTCGCTCCACGCTTCCAACGCTTCGACTGGCTCTTGAGAAGCAGTTGAATCGTCTGGACGTCTTGATGGGTGCGCAGCCCGGTACTTATGCACACGAGCTCGACACGGTGACGCCGGTACCATCCATTCCCAGTATCGCTAATCAGGAACCGACAGATGTTCTGCGCCGCCGACCAGACATGATCGCAGCTGAGAGGCGGCTCGCAGCCTCGAACGAGCGGATCGGAGTAGCCCTTGCTGAGTATTATCCGAAGATTTCTCTAGCGGGTGTGCTTGGCTTCGACAGTCTGAACTCGGGAAGCTTGTTCACTTCAGGTGGTTTCCAGCCTGCTGCTGTCGCGGGTTTGCGGTGGCGACTTTTCGACTTCGGCCGGGTCAATGC
>DASYBJ010000305.1:0-4663 GCA_036500845.1 Acidobacteriaceae bacterium | reverse complement strand
CTGCTACTCCAAACCCGGACCAAAGTTCTCAATAACGAATTGGACGATCTCTTCCGGCGCTGGTACCCAAGATTTCGCCCACAGCCGCAAACCGCAGCGTTAGTTCAGAAGGTGGCTTGACCCCCGGGTTGCTGCTGGACTCCTTTCAATTTCCACACGGCGGCAAATCCGCCCGGCGAGATTCGCGGTCAGGTTCTGAAGTCTGAATGATTGAGGGTCAGGCGGGCGCAGGTGATTGCGCTAGTTGAGCGTCGAGCGAACCGATTCGCGCCTTGACTGAATGAATTGATATACGGTCCTGTGCATCCTCTGTATCGAAGGTTCACCTCAAACCGAATCAAGTTATGTAAATCCTGCGATATGACCCAATAAATCGCCTATCAAACCGGGAATGATCGCATCGATCTGCGGAGTCGTCAGCGCGATCCTGCAACGATTCGTCTCGCCGCGCCATACAAATGCAAGTTGCAGTTCGGCCGGCGTCAGGAGGAAATGCTCGACCGCTTCCTCCTGAGAATAGGGGAGCGAAACTGTGGATACACTTTGGCCACCGAGGCCTCTTCGCTTGATTCCCAGCGCACGATTTCCCAAAAAGAGGTAGAATCGTTAAATTTGCCCCATGATTCTGCGTCGAAAAGGCGCGGCGGGACGCGATTTTATCAAAGAAATACCATGGCTAAATGGCAAAACGGAAATTCTGTTGCGGCACGATGGACTTATTGGCTCATATCGCAGCTTCCCTCGTGTTACCCCAATTAGCTGCAGCGATATGGCCCCGAAACGAGCTTCACTTGATCTGAATCATCTGAGTTGTCGGTGACGACTACCTGGAAAGTCTCGCCGTCCGGTGCGACTCGGACTACAACATGGCCATCCATACTCTTCATCTTTGAATTGAACTGGTTGTTGAAAAGTCTGTTTTCTTCCATAGTGCATGTTGCAAAAACGTCGCGGTCCCCCGGATAGAGCTTGCGGCTGAACATCCGGCGCAGCGGTAAGGCCGCTGGATGGGAAACGTACCAAGCCGGAATAATGAAAGCGTCGGGGCGAAGCTCACGGACGAAGTTTGGGCCAACCGCATCCAAGTACGCGTGATGGTCCGCTACAGCAACCTCCACCGGTCCTGCGGCTTTGGCCGCCGCTGTCTCGATATCGCGCCAGGACTCTCCCGATTCTTCAGTATTCGAGGTGAGATCCCCGCCTGTGAAGTAATCGAACTTACCGTAGCTGAGACGGAGCGCAATCGAGCACATATTTTCGTCCGGGTAATCTTCCTTTCGGAGGTCTTTCAGCTCTGGAAACGTCTTATGAGTCTGTTCTCCGACACCTGTCCAGACCTCGCCGTTGGCCGCGAGATTCCAGACCGCGAAATTTGTGTAGCGATCGGGATGTTGGAGGAGTCGGATCTGAGTCGAACTGCCAACCTTGATGCGCTCTGTGGATTCACCGAGGCTCTGTCGCGACTTGATGTAATCCATATAGTTTTGAGCGAAAGGCGCCTGCCAAGGTGTCGGATAGCTATAGTCTGGGAAGCCCCTATCGATGAGCGTCCGAATCGGCACCTGCGCATCGACATCTGTAATGCCGGTGAGTCGATAGTTTCCTTTAGGCGAGGGTACACTCTCCGCAGTGGGATCGCCCAGATGGTCCGGGTGAATGTGTGTGATGAGCGCATAGTCTAACTCTTTGCGCTCTGCGACCTTCATTTGCCTTAGTACATACGAAGCGATCCATTCTCCCGGTCTAACGTGGGAATCTGGTTTTTGAGCACATGAGACCATTGTGGAATCTTTCGTTACACCGGCATCTATCAGGAAGGTCGTGCCATCGGGACAGAGGATGAAGGTCGAGTTGCCTCGACCGTAGGCCAAGTGATGAATGTCAAGCATCCCAGACTGCCAGGGCTCCAGCTTTTGGGAGGCGCCTTGAGCAAAACTGCGCACAGAGCTGTACAGGCCCGTGGCAGAGGCGAGTCGCAGAAACCGTCGTCTATTCATATCTCTCCAGTAGCGAAGCTAGCGTCACTCGGTGATCTACTGCACGCAATCAACGCCTTTCAACAATGTGGTTGAGAGGCGTTGGCGTGCTTGCTGTTGGCTAAAAGAGGAACTTCAGCATGAACTGCATAGATCGCGGACCGCCCTGCTGGTACAGCGTCGAGGTGCCACCTAAGGCGTCCGACAGCGTATTGTTCGCCTGCCCCATCAGCACGTTATTGCATGTAGCACCTGGAGTTGTGACGCCACAGGTGGTATTCGCCGTCCCAAACGTCGGATGATTCAAGAAATTGAAGGCCTCAGCACGAAATTGCAGCTGTGATCGCTCAAACAACGGGAAACTGCGCTGGATGGCGAGATTCGCCTGAGCTTCTCCAAAACCACGGAGGAAGTTGCGTGGAGCAGTGCCGGCGCCCAAGGGATTCGTCGTAATGCTAAAAATCGTCGGATCGATCTGGCGACCTCCAGGAATCCCTGCCTTGTATACATATGGCTGCTTTCCGTTGTAGTTCAACTGGCCCGAAATCTGGTATCCCGTAACTGGATCGATAACCGCCGGCCCCACAGGAGTATAGGGGAAGGCGCTGCGGGCAACGACGTAGAGGTTTGCATTCCAATAGCCGAAGAGCGCCCTCTCAAGTGTTCTCTTGTATTGTGTCGGCAGGTTATAGACTAGCGCTGCTGCGAAGTTGTTCCGAACTTCAAAATCTGCATTTCCTCGTTGGAGGGGAAACGCTGCGGTGGGCGCGTTGTCCGCACTTGCCCAATCGATGGCGTGCGACCAAGTATAGGAGGCCAGCACTTGAAGCCCGTGCTGCATCTGCCGCTGATACTTCAGTTGGAGAGAGTTATAGTTCGATCCCGGTCCATTCTGATACAGATAAAAGTCCGAGAACTGAGGATTGAGCTTGCTGATGGAGTATTTCTTGATTGTCGAGAGCTTATGTCCCAGCGTTGCTACATAACCAAGAGTGACACTCTGCTTGTCTCCGAGCGCCTGCTCGAGTGTGGCACTCCATTGGATATTTGACTGCGGCACGAGTTGATTGTCCGGATACCACTGAAACGTGTACGGAGGCGCTATTGTTACTGGAACCAGGATCTGACTCGGTGTGAGCGGGAAAGCCTGGGTATAGTTGACTTGCTGCGCTCCTCCGATATTCGTACCGAAGCCAAAAGTCTGATTGAGAGAAATGCCATCGTAGAAAAGCCCACCGCCTCCACGAAACACAAGTTCATGGCCAGGCTGATTGTTAATCACAACCGCCACCCCAACACGAGGAGCAAAGTTGGTGTAAGTGGTCTTATAAAGAGGAGCGTTCGCACGTGAGAGCCCAAGGGAAGACGGGTCATTGATGTTGCCGGTGTACGTGTATGTCGGTGCCCCAGATACAGAGGGTGGTGGATACAGATCCCAACGCACCCCTAAAGACAGACTCAATCGCGGATGCAGATGCCATTCGTCCTGCACAAAAAGACCCAGGTTCTTCATTGTGGGGTCAGTCCGAAGAATATTTTGTGCCGTTATCGCCGCACTATTCTTCAAAATGACATCGGCGTTCGTAAAGCTGTAGGTTACGCGCGGGCCTCTGGAGAGATTGCCGTAACCGTAGTAGGCGGTCGTTTGACGATAGTCTACACCGGCCTTGAAAAGATGCTTTCCGTGCGACCAAGAAACTGTATCGACGGCATTCGGTTGGAACTGAAGCGAACCGTAAGATTGCTGATACAGATATGTTGAGTTCGGATACGAGAGAGTTATCAGCGCCTGCCCACCATTGCGAGATAATCCTTGAGCTTTGTACAAGTCGATCGCTGTGGCTCCGCCTACGTTACCGGGCACAACAAGAGTTTGGAAAGACGCCGGCGAATACTGCAGTCGCAATTCATTAGCAATGTTCCCAGCGAATGCGTTGTCGGCGCCTAAAAGGAAGATTCGGTTACGACCGCTGTTTCCGTTACTGGACACGGCTCCGATGCTCGTTGAATTGCTGATGGTGTCGCTATAACGAGCGAACATTCGCATTGAAGGTAACAGCTGATAGTCAACGCGCGCATTGATCGAGTTGATTGTTCCAACCGTGGATGCGCTATAGATAAACGACGATCCACCCAGACCATAATCTACGCACAGCGGGTTTTGCTGTGTCGAACAGTTTGGCAAAGGAAATGCATTCAACAACGGCTGCAACGCGGCAGGTGCATTAGCTCGCAGATTTTTATACTGCGGATTAGTGTATGTACCTGTGTTGTATGTGCCATTGGATGGAACATAAGTGACGCTTGCGGCTTGGGGTTGAGTCAGGCGCAAGCCCTCATACGAGAAAAAGAAGAAGGCTCGGTCCTTACCGGAGTACACTCGCGGAATCGTGAGTGGTCCACCCAGCGTACCCCCAAAGTCGTTCTGCCGCTCCGCGGGGGTGGGAATCGGAGTCTTACTGTAGGTGTTAAACCAGTTGTTTGCATCGAAGACTGAGTTGCGGAGATAGTCGTATGCTGTTCCATGAAATTCGTTCGAGCCTGATCGGGAACGGAAGCTGACTTGCGCACCTGGCTGTCTTCCATATTCAGCAGAATACGTCGAAGTTGCGATCCGAAACTCTTCTAGGGCATCGACCGAGAGCAACGCCTGCGTCGTACCCAAGGCAGTCGCGCTAGCCATCATG
>DASYBJ010000304.1:0-12585 GCA_036500845.1 Acidobacteriaceae bacterium | reverse complement strand
GGTTTCTCCGCAGATGAGGACATTCACGTCTGGCCGGGGAAGGCGTTCGTTCGGCCAACATTGACCTCGTTCTCGTTCGAGCAATATACTTCGCGAGCCGAACCAAAGAGCGGAAACGGGAGCCTTGGAGAGAAACCAGCCAAATTGTGACAAATAACGTTTAACTTTATGCGAGGGCTGCTGACGATTCGTTTGCACTCGCGCTCATACGGTGGGGGATTGGATGAAACCTATGCTGTTCGTTGCGTTTGCAGTTCTTGCTTTGATTGGTAGCGAATCCATTCACGCGCAAAACTTATCGGGCCGTCCGGCAATCACCGGAGTCTCTCATCTGAGCGTTTACAGCACGGACGCCGCGAAGACAGAGTACTTCTATGTGCATGACTTAGGCGCAGTCAAGAAAACAGACCCGGAAAACCCTCAAGGAGTACGGTACTACTTCAGTGCGATCCAATTTGTGGAAGTACTTCCGCTGCCCGCCGGAGAGAGTTCGATCAACCGGCTCGATCATGTGGCATTCAATACGGCAGACGCTGACGGCTTGAGGCAATATCTGGGGGCACACGGCATCAGCGTACCCGGCACGGTCGAAACCGGAAGTGACGGCAGCCGCTGGTTCGGAGTCTTGGATCCGGAAGGAAACAAGGTCCAGTTCGTGCAGCCTCCCGCCACCCCTCCCGAGATTGCCGTGAATTCACTCAGCGACCACATCATCCATGTCGGATATATGGTGCATGATCGATCGGCGGAGGATGCTTTCTATCGCACAGTCCTCGGCTTTCGACCCTATTGGTACGGCGGCCGGTCGGACAATGTGACGGACTGGATCTCACAACAGGTGCCGGATGGAACCGACTGGATCGAGTACATGGTCGTGCACGCTCCGGAGACGAAGGGCATTCCCCCTAGTGTGACGCGGGCTTCGCTGGGGAGCATGGATCACTTCTCTCTCGGTGTCCAAAACATGGAAAAAACGGTCGAGCTTCTCTATGCGGGAGATCGTCTGACTGGTAAAAATGCCGGACCGAAGATTGGCCGTGATGGCAAGTGGCAGTTCAACATGTACGATCCGGATGACACGCGCGCCGAAGTCATGGAATTTCAACCAGCGGTGAAGCCCTGTTGTTCTGAATTCACTGCGAGCAGCCCGACCAAGTGAGAACAAGCTGCGTTCCACTGTGTGCGGTTGATGGCAGCGAGCGATCAACGAAGCATACGGCCAGCAATCCGAGTTCATGGGTCAGGCGCACCGGTTTGGCCGAGGCCGGCCTCGCGTTAGCTTGAGAGGACGCGAGATCTGTACCTGGGGCTACAGAGACACCGAGGGGGGCACGACAACATGAAGAAATTGATATTCTTTGCCTTCTGCAGCGCAGTGCTGTTTGTCCCCGTTGCACCTGCGGCGACCAACCCCATTCAGGTAATGCTGATGGATGGCCAGAGTGGAGGGACTTACCACAATTGGCGGGCGACTACTCCGGTATTGAAGAAAGAGCTCGAAGACACCGGGCTTTTTCAGGTGACGGTCGTGACGTTTCCGGCCTCGCCAGATGGGGACTTCACCAACTTCAAGCCCGAATTCGGTAAGTATAAGGTTGTCGTGTCAAACCTGGACTCGCCTGATTGGCCGGCTGATCTCAAAATGCAATTCGAGGACTACGTCAAGAAAGGCGGTGGAGTCGTGATCGTGCACGCCGCCGATAACGCATTTGCGGATTGGCCCGCTTACAACCTGATGACGGGGCTTGGTGGCTGGAGAAACAGGAACGAGACGGCCGGACCCCGCTGGTATTACAAGGACGGCAAGCTGGTCTCGGACAACTCACCGGGCGCGGCAGGCATGCACGGCCAGCGTCTCCCGTTCCAAGTGACGACCCGCGATCCGCTACACCCAATTATGAAAGGGCTCCCGCCAGTCTGGATGCATGCGCCTGATGAGCTTTATGGAAAGCTTCGTGGTCCCGGCCAAAACATGGACGTGCTGGCAACGGCCCATTCGTTGTTGAACAACAAGGGCACCGGTAATGATGAGCCGATGCTGATGGCCTTGAGATATGGCAAGGGGCGAATCTTTCACACAATAATGGGGCACGATGTCGTCGCGCTGAGCTGCGTCGGATTTATCACGACCTATCAACGCGGAACAGAGTGGGCCGCGACGGGGAAAGTCACGCAGAAAGTACCGCCGGATTTCCCTGGTCCGGATAAGGTGAGTGTCCGAGCGGATATCGCGGCTATGGCTCCCGCTCCTGCGGATGCTACGAAGTAGCTTGCCTAACTTCGCCTCCGTCCCTGGATGTCGGAATCGTATTTGTATATGTCTGCTGACAGACGTTGAGGGTAAGTGAAAGGGAGGCAACTTGAACCGTCGCAATTTCTTGCGAGCCGCGGCTGCGGCTGCCGCGATCGTCATGCCACCCCTGGCCTGGGCTCAGGAAAAATCAAAACTCAAGATCACCCGCATACGTCTCGTCAAGGCGAAACCTAAGCGGCCATATCCCGACTACAAGCCCGATCCGAACAGTTGGTCGACGCAGGGTGTCGAGGTGTCTGCACCACTGAACATTTACCCGGAATATAAGCCCTCGCGCAGCCTCTTCGCGGCCACAGGCGTCCAGACCTTCACAGTCGAAGTGACTACGGACAAGGGCATTACTGGTTATGGCGATGGCGGTCCGGGCGGCGGGCCGATCGTGATGGGCCACCTGGCGCAATTGATGATGGGCCGCGATCCTTTCGACATCGAGCGCAACTGGGACATCAACTGGCGCGCCACAGAATCCTATGGCCAGGAAGGCGTCACGATGAACGCCATCAGCGGCTTCGACAATGCGCTATGGGACATTGTCGGCAAGGCTCTTGACGTGCCCATCTACGTGCTTCTTGGAGGCGAAACCAAGCCCCGTGTCCCGGCCTATTGCACCGGCAACGATATCGAACAGCATGTTGCACATGGTTTCAAGCGCGTCAAAGTTGCAATGCCCTATGGTCCACCTAGCGGAAAAGAAGGGATGCGGGGCAATGTTGCGTTAGTCGAGCGCGCTCGCAAGGCCGTGGGTCCAGACGGCGACGTGATGTGTGATTGCTGGATGTCCTGGGACGAGCCTTACACGATTGAGATGTGTGGGCTGATGGAGTCCTGCCATGTGAAATGGGTTGAGGAGGTCCTTCCTCCCTATGACATGGAAGGCTTTGGTCGGCTGAAGAAAGAAATCAGATCAACCTTGATCGCAACGGGTGAGCATATCTACAGCCGTTACGGTTTTCGCCGCCTGTTGGAGGCGGATGGCGCATCGATTTGGCAGCCCGACGTTACCTGGTGCGGTGGGATGAGTGAGCTGCAGCGCATTGGCGCGCTTGCGGCGGCTTATGACATTCCCGTCATTCCCCATGCCGGCGGCCTCAATGGTGCGGTCCAATGGTCCATTTCCCACGTCAACGGGCCTTGGGCGGAGTTGTTTATGCCTCCGCCGGGCGGCCCAAAGGAGGTTTACGAGATCTTCGATGAGAATTATGAGATCAGCAAAGGCCCCGAGGGCCTCTACATGCACCCGCCGCGGAAGCCGGGCTGGGGCCTGGATTTGGAGGTCGTTGCAGCCGGGTAAAGGCCAATATTCGCTCTATCACCTGCATCGCAGCCCGACCTGCAGGCGGCTTCGATCGATCGGCAGTTATCGGATGCTATTTATCGGTTTGGCTTCGAAGCCGCACGGTGAGTATGGGCGATTCGTGCAAAGGTCTAAGTGGACAGAATAAAAAAATCCCGGAGCAGAGAAATGATGCAACGAAGAGAGTTCTTGACCGCAGCCGTCGCCGCCACCTTCGCAGCAACAGGCGCACACCCGGATTCCCCCCTCGGGAACCTGCCGGACCCGGCTACCGGAAGAGCTCGAGTTCCAATCATCGACACCCACATCCATCTATTCGATGCAAGCCGCCCGCAGGGCGCGCCCTATAAGGGTTCGAAGCAGTATGAGGGTGGAATTGCGCTCCCGTCAACTTACCGCGCTTTGGCGCAGCCGCTCGGCATCGTTGGCGCCATCGAAGTCGAGGCGAGTCCCTGGATCGAGGACAATCTGTGGGTTCTCGAGACCTCGCAAAGCGACACCATTATGGTAGGGACAGTCGGCAATCTGCAGCCGGAAAAGCCTGAATTTGCGGAATATCTTGAGCGTTATCACCGCAACCCGCTATTCCGCGGTATTCGCTACGGCAACTTGTGGAATTACGATCTCGTGCAGCAAGTAAGCAATCCGGCTTTCATTGAGGGACTGAAGTTGCTTGCTCAAGCTGATCTGGTTCTCGATACGGCAAACCCGCGGGTCAGCCTTCTACAAGCCATCGTCAAGGTAAGCGATAGCGTACCGGACTTACGGATCGTCATCGACCATTTGCCGTCACTTGATCCTACGCAGGACGATCAGGCTAACTACGATGCAGTACTTACGGAACTTCGTAGCCGTCCGACGATTTTCGCCAAACTCTCTGAGATCGATCATCGTGTAAATGGACAGGTGGTGTCGGGTCTTGCCGCGCATCGCGCAAGGCTCGATCTGTTGATGGAGACCTTCGGCGAGGATCGCGTCGTTTTCGGCAGCGATTGGCCCAACAGTGTCGGCGTCGCCACCTTAGCTCAGATTGTTGCACTCACGCGCGATTATTTTGCAACCAGACCGCACGCCGCGGATAAATATTTCTGGAAGAACTCGCTACAAGCCTATAAGTGGGTCAGGCGTAGCGACAACCAGCAGAGCTTGACCTGATTCCCATACGCGATGAAAACAGTTAGATTTGTTCCTTTGGCAGCTAGTCTCGTAGCGTTCGTTATCCTCCTCGAAGGCCATGCTCAGCGTGATGTTTCCCTGCCTGCTGGAGATCGAGATTTCACCGCGGCGAGAGAGAAGTTTCAATCCAATTGCGCTGGCTGTCACGGAACAGACGGCGCCGGCGGAGAGCGCGCACCCGCGCTGAACGGGAACCCGGATCTACGCAAGCTGGCCGCACCGCAGATCGAAAATATTATTCGGGAAGGCACCTCACGCGGCATGCCCGCTTTCTCCTCGTTGCCTGCAAGCGACGTAACTCTGCTGGCCGCATGGATTCATTCCATGAATCAGTCCGCACTCACCAGTGCTCCGCCGGAACAGGTTGCAGCCGGCGCAAAGTATTTCTTTGGGGAAGGCGGCTGCTCGAGCTGCCATATGGTTCATGGTGTCGGCGCTATCAACGGGCCGGATCTCACCAACATCGCTGCGCGCTCGACTCTTGCGGAAATAGAGAGTGTATTGAACGATCCGACTTCACAGATAGGGATCCATTCGCTCGCAGTCTGCCCTCCCTGGGCCTTCTGCCCCGACTTGTCTTGGGCGGTCGTGGACGTGACGCTCAAGAACGGTACCGTGCTCCGCGGCTTCGGGCGCAAGCGGACTGAGCATCAGCTGCAGCTTCAGTCCTTCGACGGCAAACTGCGATTGCTGGATGCCAGCGAATACACGCTTGTCCGTCAGGAGAAGCGGTCTTTTATGCCAGCACTGAAAGCTGCTCCGGCTCAGCGTCGAGATCTGCTCGCCTATCTCTCTAGCCTCGGTGGCATCGAGGCCGGTCCCGTGAGCGGACCTGCTCCACCTCCTTTAGGGGCCGACATTGACAAGGTGATGAACCCCGTGAGCGGTGACTGGCCTACATACAATGGTTCTCTCAATGGTAACCGCTACAGTGACCTGAATCAGGTGAATCCCTCGAATGTGCAGCAGCTCCAACCGCAATTCATCTTTTCGCCGGGTGGAAGCGGCCTGGAGGGTACACCTCTTGTGATCGACGGCATTATGTATGTGACAGGTGCCCCGCAAACCTGTGCGATCGATGCGCGCACAGGCAGTTCCATATGGTGCACACCACGCACCAATGGGCTTGGATCAAGGGTGTTGGGCGATCACCCTCAAGCGAAAACAGGGGCCCCGAAAGGTCCGAATCGTGGCGTGGCGATCCTGGGCGACCGCGTTTTTTATGTTTCTGACGACGCTTATATCGTCTGCCTTAACCGTGTCACGGGCGCAGTGATGTGGTCCCAACCTTTGCCCGAAGCGGGCGCGACGGGCAAGTTCTACAACTCCAGCGCGCCACTTGTCGTCGGCGATCTTGTGATCTCCGGAGTGGCAGGGGGCGACTCACCGATGCGCGGATTTATCGCGGCGTATCATGCGGCATCCGGCGAGTTCGCCTGGCGCTTTTACACGATTCCCAAACCTGGCGAGCATCCAGCGGAAACCTGGACAGGCCGCGCATTGCCGACGGGCGGCGGCGCAACCTGGGCCACCGGTTCCTATGATGTTGAGACAAGCACGCTTTATTGGGCCGTTGGCAATCCCTATCCTGATACCGATCCCGATCAGCGCGAGGGCTCAAATCTGTACACCAATTCCGTCGTGGCTCTGGACGTCGGGACGGGCAAGCTGAAATGGTATTTCCAGTTCACCCCTCAGGACACGCACGACTGGGATGCTACCGAGCCTTTTCTGCTTGTGGACACGGATTGGCATGGAAAGCCTCGTAAGCTGTTGCTTTCCGCTCAGCGGAGCGGGATCTTCTATGTGCTGGACCGAACTAACGGCCAGTTCCTGCTTGCGAAGCCATTCGTCAAGAAGATGACCTGGGCGAGCGGTTTCAAACCGGACGGTTCGCCTATCCTGGTCCCCGGCCAAACGCCCACGATAAAGGGGACGAAGACCTGCCCTGGCGTGCGCGGCGCAACGAACTGGTACTCAACCGCGTTCGATCCGAACACCAAGCTGTTTTATCTGATGGCTGCTGAAGATTGTGGGATTTATCGCAAGACCGGCCGCATTTGGGACAACAACCCTGACCCAAGCGATCCCGGTACTCGATATTTGCGCGCCCTGAACATTGAGACAGGCGACATCGTCTGGGAGAAACTACTGACCGGCCCGCAGGAGACCAACTATACAGGCGTGCTCGCAACAGCGGGCGGACTGATATTCCATGGCGAAACCGGTGGAGATTTTGCGGCAGTCGATTCGAAGACCGGAAAGACGCTGTGGACCTTTCGCACAAACGATTCATGGCGCGCTTCACCCATGACCTACATGGTGGATGGGCGTCAATATGTCGCCGGAACGGTTGGCTCGAATGTTATCTCGTTCGCACTTGGATACAAATAACAGCGCGTGAAGAGAGGAAATCTCCCGCTGGATCGGGTGAATCGCGTTATCAGGCGAGGCAGACCCACAACCATGTTGCTATCTTAAGTCGCGGTTATCCAGACGGTCATTTGTCGGGAACGTTTCAGATCTGCAACTATGTCGTATCTTCAATATGCTCACATACCCCAGGTCTCAAACGCGAGACCTAGGCCACCCGCCATGTTGCTATCTAAAGTCGCGGTTCAGATACGGAAAGCGATTTCCTTGCCCGCCATGAGGGAAATTGAATTACCCAGGCCGAATCGCCGAGCAGCATCCTCAAGATCGGCGCGCCATGCATATAAGGTGCTTAGGTCCTGCGATCGCTTATGGGCGAGCCCGGAATGATGCTTCCAGCCCCATGTGTTGTTTCCGTGGAAGTTTCGCAGATAGGTGCCCGGAGGCGTTTCAATGGCAACAGCGTTCTCCCTCCAAAGCGCGAAGGTCAGCGCGGAATCTTCGCCGCGGGAGCTGAAGATGCCTCGCTCCGGATAACGCAGGCGGCCGCGTCGAAACAGCACTGTTCCAGGAATCCAGCACGAAGGCGGCCGGACACTCTTGACGCCGTTACAGAGGCGCCAGTCGGTCCAAAAGAGTTGACGTGTGCTTTCGAAGTAATGAAGTTGCTGATACAAGAAACATGCGCTCGCCCCGCTGTCGAGGGCGGCTTCAGCCTGTAGCTCCAGGCGCTGCGTGGAGTAGCGATCATCGTCGTCCCACTGGCAGATCAGTTCGCCGTTGGCGTACTCCAGCGCCGCATTGCGTAACTTCCCCAACGGTGCCCGTTCAGCAAAATCGAGCACACGGATGTCGCCATCCAGACCCTTTATCAGGGTTTGCACTTCCTGCGAATATTCCGAATCATCGAGGACAATCACCAGTTCCTTTCGCGGCCAGCTCTGCGCACGAAAATCCTGGATCGCCGCTGTGAGATGCCGGAGTCTCGGCGGCTGGCTGACTGTCATGCAGGTCACGAGCGGACACGTAGGAGTCATGGTTTGCCTCGTCGCCAAGCTACGCTAGGCCGGACCCGAATTGCAGCAGCATCTGGCTACTGATATTTTCCTCCAAGTCAAACCGGGTCATCTTGGCGTTCCAGGTTCAGCACCGAGATTCGCTTGAAAACGCAGATCTTCGAGATTGTGAATCGGATCGGGACCAGTACGTACCAAATTTAGCGGGGGCGCCTCACCGGCGTGACCAGTAACTTGCCTACAGGCACGGAATGACTGATACCCCTCAAAAACATCTTCCCCAAATTGTCTACAAAAGGAGCTGCAAAGGCCAGCATCCTCGAAAGGACCTCGCGCCATCGGTTGTTATCGGCGGCACGGGCACCTCGAGACGGCGAATCCTCCTGCATCATCTCCGCCAGGGCCCCGGTAGCTGATCCCGTACCTGCAGTACCAACGAACGCATACCAGAATGATTTCGACAGGAAAGCGGCGACTTGCAACAGTACCGCTAATTTTATTCAAAATTCATCGGGCTAGAGACAGATCGCTATACGCTATTCTCCGAATACATCTTACGTTCCTGACGTACCGTCCATTTGTGCCACTCCGCGCTCTCTGCATTTCCACGCAGAAACCCACTCATTACGGAGCTAGCACGTTCAACGACATAATCCGACACTGCACTGCCACAGGATCCATAGCGACAGGAGGACAAGATGAAATTCCGATTTATGGGATTCGTAGTTCTTTGGCCCATGATTGCTTCCTTGCTCCATGCCCAGAGTGATTCAGGCCGCATCAGCGGTACAATCACCGACGCCACAAATGCTGTTGTGCAAGGTGCCACGATTGTTGCCAAAGACCAGAAAACGGGTGAGTCTCGCAGGGCCACCACCAATCCGCAAGGTGCCTACGTCATTACTCCGTTAGGGCCATCGACTTATACCGTTACCGCAGATGCGGAAGGGATGGCCCAACGACAATTCACGGATGTTACCTTGCAAGTCGGGCAGGAGCGGCTTCTCAATATCATCATCCAGCCTGCAACAGTTGCTACAGAAGTCACGGTATCTAGCGGAGAATTAGCGGTTCTGGATACAAGCTCTGCGGCGATCGGCGGAAATGTCAGTTCGCGTGAAGTCGCACAGCTCCCAATCAATGGACGGCAGCTTTCCCAACTCTATCTAATGGCACCGGGTGCAGTTAATTTCGGACCTGGTACCTTCGATGACATTCGGTTTAATGGCCGTTCCTTCGAGGAGAATGCGCTTCGGTACGACGGCATTGAGGCAGGCGGTATCGTCAGCAACAACCCAAGTAACATTGGTGGCGAAATGGGAAGCGTATTCCGGCTCCAATCTAGCCTGGAAAACGTGCAGGAATTTCGTGTGGACTCCAGCAACTATCCTGCTGAGTTCGGCACAGGGACTGGCGGACAAATCAGCCTCATTACCAAGAGCGGTGGCAATACTTTCCATGGAGGATTATTTGAATACTTCCGGAATGACGCACTAGACGCTCGCAATGAATTTGACGGTCCCAATCCCTCGGTCCTACGTCTGAACCAGTTTGGGGGATCGATAGGCGGTCCGATCGTCAAAAATAGGCTCTTTTTCTTTACGGGAGTCGAGGCCCTGAAGCAAAGGACGGCACAGCCCTTCGTTCAAAATACTCCCAGTGCAGCTGTGCGTTCTGCACGCGATTGCGCTCCCGGCGAGAAACCGTCGGCGACGGCAGTGACCTGCATCAATCCGGCAGTTCGGCCTGTACTTGCGGCCTTTCCGATTGGGCAGGTTCCAACGTCCAGCCCATTCTTCGACCGGGCCAGCGTTTCTGAACCCGGCTCCGTTGACGAATATTCAGGGAACCTTCGGTTCGACTATCAAGCCACGGACAAAGACCATGTTTACATACGTTATAACCGTGATCAGGGTTACGGAAAGATTCCTTTCGACTCGACAGGTAGTAGTTCTACCGAGACGGTTGTGCCGCAGAATCTCGTTCTCTCTTACAACCGGATTATTTCACCAAACGTGATCAACGAGGCGAAATTTGGCTTCAATGGCTCTAAAACCCGTGTGAATGGTGTTGCTCCTCAAGTGCCTGGTGTGAACCTTGATGGCGTCACCATTAGTCTCAGCGGTGTTACAACGTTGGACGGCAACTCGAGTTACGCATCTCCTACCGGTCAGATTAAGGTTTCCAGTGCTTTCAGCGGCAAGGCAGCGCCGTACACGAACTACTCGCTCTCATTCATCGATAGCCTTACCATGATTCGAGGAAATCACAACATCAAGCTGGGCGTTGAGATCCGGCCTCAATGGATCAAAAACGCTTTTCTGGGGGGTACTACTTACAGTTTTAATGGTATTCAGGGCTTCATGGCGGGTACACCGTCGAATATCCAAGTACTGGGCAATACCTCTGACCTCAGTCCATTCACTGGCAAGTCTGGGTATTTCGATATGCGACAAACGTTCTATATCGGTTATGCACAAGACGAATGGAAGGTGCGACCAAATTTTACAGTGAGTTACGGACTGCGTTATGAGTACTATAGCCCGCTGCATGAACAGAACAACAAAGTTCTCTGGTTCAACGTGCCAACCGGGACGCTCATTCCCAACTACACTGCCGACTGGTACACAATGAAGACGACTAATTTTGGACCGCGGCTTGGGCTGAGCTGGTTGCCGACGAGTCTGTCTAGAAAGACGGTATTCAGAGTTGGAGCGGGTTACTACTATGGCCCGGGTCTGGGTGAAGGTCAAACTCAACCAGCCCAAAATGACCGCATTAGTCGGACGATTACAAGCGGTCCACTACTGACCTTTCCAGCGGATACCCAGTCCATTCTATCAACTTTCAATATTAACGATCCCAACCTCCAGTTCCAACCGCGAGCCTATCTACCGGGCTATAAGATTCCGGAAAAGGTCCTTCAATATTCCGCTTCCGTCGAACAGCAATTGCCTTCCGACAGCGTACTGACAATCGCATACGTCGGCAGTCAGGGGCGTAACCTATTCTTGCGTGGTATTACAAATAGGATCACGGGCGTCGTGATGAATCCCAATACAGGGGTGGGGACTGTTGTGCGGGAGTTCAGCGTCGTAAACGGAACTACTGTCACGAACCGATTCGCAGAAATCGATACCAAAACCAGTGGCGGCAACGATCATTACGATGCCTTGCAGGTTATGCTCAACCGGCGCTTCGCACGGGGACTATCGCTGGGAGCGCAGTATGTATGGGGACATAGTATAGGCAACAGCGACGGTTCCAAGGATGCGCGGAGTTCGGCGAATAATTACACCTTCAAGTCGGAGTACGGCGACAATATTTCAGATGTTCGACAGAGCGTAAACGTTAGCTTTTTGTACCAAATTCCATATGGAGGCACGAAGAGATTTGGATCGAGAGCAAACGCCTTGACTGGAGCGGTATTAGGTGGATGGCAGGTTGGATCTCTTTTCAATGCGCGTACAGGGTTACCGATCGACGTGGAAATTGTCAGGCCTACGGTTGTATACAGAAACAAAGCAACGGGCGCCATCACGTCGACTCCCGTGGTGAGCAGAGGCTCGGTTATGACTGATCCACTCGTCAACGTTCCTGGCGGCGGCCAAAGCCGCAATGTGGCGCGCCCTAATGTGGTCCCCGGAGTAGATCCTTACGTTCACAATCGCGGTTGGCTTTACCTGAATCCCGCAGCATTCGCGATGCCCGCGCCTGGGACCTATGGCAATCTTAGGCGTAATGCTTTGCGGGGCCCGAGTATTACTCAATTGGATTTGACACTTTCCAAAAGGTTTCCGATCAAAGAAAGCCTAGGCGCTGAGTTCCGGGCGGAATGCTACAACATTCTAAACAGTCCGGTGTACCAAGCGCCTGGCTACAATACAGTTAGTGGTGCTCAGGTCAGACTGGCGGATGCAACAGGAATTATTCAACCAGGCCAAGCCTATACAGCTGCAGCTGCTGGCGGCAATTTCGGAGCGCTTACACAAACTGTGTCCAACACCGTGGGGTTCGGAACTAACCGGCAGTTCCAGTTAGCGCTTCGACTTAACTTCTGATATAGAACCGAAATCTTTCAAGGTAAATCGCGGTTAGACAGCAAGCTCAAGCTTGCTGTCTAACCGCACAGCCATTTGACAAGGAAATCGCGTTACATGTATTCACCCATACGATGAGAGCAAGAGCTTCTGTGATCTCGCATTCGGCTGGAACCGCGCCATTGACTGGCGCCGCCCAGATCATGCTCATCCAATAAGCGCAAGGAATACGTCGTTTTCAGCTTGGCGACAAGCGAGAGCTGGAAGAACGAAAAGGGGCGATTACGAAAACCGCACCGAATGGCATCGCGTGTACGCCTGGAGTAATCTCTCCAGCTTCGCCAAGACGCTCCAGAAAGCGCAGCTAATCAC
>DASYBJ010000303.1:0-10657 GCA_036500845.1 Acidobacteriaceae bacterium | reverse complement strand
TGAGCTAGGGGAAAGCGCTCATAGGACGCACAGATTAATTTGCCTGAAGTTTACTTGACGCGCGACTCCAACCGGATCTAGAGTTTCGTGTCTGCCAGTGGACTCTTCACTGTGTTTTGTAACACGCAGAGAGATGCAATACCCCCTGCCTCTGCGCTCCGGCCCTCGTTACTCGTCATGTTCGATCATCCTTTTGCCTGGAGCATCTATGCGCAAACCAATGCATCTCGCCCTCATCCTCATCGCGGTCTTTCTGCTCACCTACACCACTGCATTTGGACAGGTCCCGCTCAACGGGCTCTACTGCGCCTCGGGTCTTCATCCTGATGGTTACATTGACTTCTCCGGCCTCCCACCCGCGCCCAATATTACAGGGTTCTCTCAAACTCCCACTCCTCCGGTTACCGCTACTTTACCGGTCACCGGTATACCGGGGCTCACCGTCACGATTACAATTCCTGGGCTAGAATCCCTAACCTCTGGACCGGCATACTCGGTGAACGGCGGGACGCTGCAGCTGAACGGCTTCGCAGGTCGAGGTGCGTTCTCGACCTTGCTCAGCCTCAAGTTCAATCAGCCCATCGATGGCATGGGCCTGGATGTGGGAAACCCGCGGGGGCGATTCGCATACACCTATAATCTGCAGGTCGGCACGTTCGATCCCTCTTTCAATCTCCCTATTTTCAGCACCACGGCCTCTGGATACACACTTGACGAATTCTATCCACGGACTGCGAACCTTCAGATGGTAGCACTCGACACGACGTTCCAGACGGCCTCGGTCCAGTTCCAGGGAGACCCGCAAGAGGAATTTATGACCACCACCTTGTCTAACCTGCGTGTCCAATCGACCTCGCCGCCGGATCCCGCGAGCTCAGTTCCGACGAAAGGTCTACAGCAGTGGCTTCGGGCAGATAAGGGCACCAATTCTTCTCCTTATTCCCCCGGTACAGGCATCTGGCAGGATCAGTCGGGCAATGGCCACGATGCGACGCCCTCACCCGGTCAACAGCCCACCTTGACCGCAGACGGCCGCACGTGCCAAGCTACCTTCCTCTTTAATGGCTCATTTTCCTTTGATTTCAACCTGCCCATCGCCGGTTGGACAGAAATGACCGTCTTTCTCGTCGCGAAGAGCGCAAAAGATCCTCCCGACGGCAGCTACTACTCGGAAGCCTCCGCCATCCTGTGGACCGAGAATGCATTTTGGGGGAATACCTTTGTAAGCCCCTATCAGACACACGTCTATGCGCGTTTCGGAACCACGCAGGTCGGTAATAATCTTAGCTACACACGGCCGGGAAGCGGCGTCGGCCAAGACTTTACGATTACGCGTGCCGTACACAGCAACGAAACCGACCATATTTATGTCAACGGTCTTCGGGTTTTCTCCCAGGGCGGAAAGTTACCTGCGCTCAGTGGTGTAACCGGCGCCGGCACAATCGGCAAGGGCATCAACAATACATATTTCAACGGAGAGATCAGCGAAATTCTGGTCTATAACCGGGTGCTCTCGAACCAGGAGGCGGCGCAGGTAGAAAGCTATCTTCGCAATAAGTACGGAACACAGTAGCGATAG
The DNA here is from genome assembly GCA_036500845.1 of Acidobacteriaceae bacterium. Classification (GTDB taxonomy): domain Bacteria; phylum Acidobacteriota; class Terriglobia; order Terriglobales; family Acidobacteriaceae; genus PALSA-350. The sequence goes on along the minus strand of DASYBJ010000303.1, from coordinate 9,078 downwards.
TTTCGCTTTTCGTAAGCGCGGGTGCTTCAGAAGGTGATGTTTGTGAGGCACCCGGCGGCTGTGAATTGAGATTCTCCGGATTCGCAATCTGGCGTGAGCTGCGTACCGGCGGAGGTGGGATGAAAGTACATGCGGACTGGTCGTGGCGGATTGTCCCTGTTGTCTATGCATGCTGGGGCGGCTTGGGGAGTCTCACGTGAAGAACATCTCTCAGATAATTGATATTTACCGCTAGTCTCCTGAGTCTAAAGTTCGTCCAAAAAGCGAGCAACGGAATCGAGGATTTGGTCAGCGGTTTTGTGCCAGACGAAGGGTTTTGGGTTGCGGTTGTGGTGTTGGATGAAGCTGCGTATGGCAGTTTCCAGTTCTCTGGTCGAGCGATGCGCTCCGCGTCGGAGTTGTTTGTTGGTCAGCGCGCCGAACCATCGTTCGACCAGGTTCAGCCAACTGGCCGAAGTAGGCATGAAGTGCAGATGGAAGCGCAGTCGTTTGGCCAGCAGTTGCGTATCAACGCGATCTTGTGAGTGCCGTAGTTGTCCAGTATCAAATGCACATCCAGTTCTTCCGGCACATTGTTTTCAATGGTGTGGAGGAAATTGCGAAACTCCTCGGAGCGATGCCGGCGTTGCATCTGTCCGATGACCTGGCCGGTCTTTGTGTCCTCGGTTCCACCCTGACCGCTGCTGATCGTGGCCCCAGGTTGTCCAATCGCGCCCTGGGGGCGTCTTCTGGGCAGAATGGGTATCGGCAAAGAGCATCGAAACCAGCACTGCCCGAAGAAGCAGGAGGGGAATTCCGAAGCTAGCCTGTTAACGATGACCTACTCGAGCGAAAGTTTGCCTTCGGGCATTCCACCTGAAAATCCCATTCACGTGTAGCGAAGAGGATACACAGCGGTACACTGAATTCCGTCTTTTCGACGCTGAAATCGATGCAGCTGCTAGGGCACTTGGCGTTCATGTGGCGAGATGCGGACAACTTACGAGATGAGCGGATGTTCGCTGGCGGGGTAAGGGCAGGGTTCCTTGCTTTGTTCATCATTGCGGGTTTCGGCGCGCGCTCAGCGAACCTTTCAGATGCGAGATAGCAGGCGGAGGATGTCCGCACAGCCGCCGCCAGATGCCGCAGACCAGTCGCATGTGGGGCCAGCAGCGAAGCTTCTGCTGGAAGGAAGAAGGCAATCGAAGATCCATAGAAATGATCGGCAGAAATGCTGGCCAGAAATGATCGGCGGGAACGATCGGCTATCTTATTCCGCCTATTCATTCCATTGCCGGAACACTTGGCTATGTAGCTCTTATGAAGAGCTACCACCCCCTCTTCCTGTCGTTCTAATAGTGTTAACAGGCCCTAAATGTAAAGTTACATGAGCTGCTCACTACCCTTCTAGAAATGGTCCGCAATGGCAACAGCCCCCTACACCAAGGCATCTCAACTTGTGACTCAGTGAAAGACTACCGAGGCAATTTGGAGATTTCATTAAGTTAGCTGGAGGTCACGTGCGCACGTGTTTCTTGAGTGGGCTCTAGCTATTCCACGAGGTAAAAAGATGCTTCCTAGACCTAAGACTCTACAAAAAGCGATGATCGTGTGCGGGACGTTTGTGTCTCTTTGCGCGACACCATTGGCAATGAATGCCCAGGATCAGACTAATCCGCAAACCTCAACTGCTCCTGACAATTCAGGCCGAAATAAAGCCCACTCGCAAACGGCCGATCAGCAGCAGCAAAACATGTCAGACCGCGAGATCACCAAGAAGATTCGGCAGTCCCTTATGTCCGAGAAGAGCCTCTCCACATATGGGCACAACGTCAAGGTCATTACGCAGAACGGTGCTGTGACGCTCAAAGGGCCGGTCCATTCAGAAGACGAAAAGCAGATGATTGCTTCGAAAGCTGCTGAAGTCGTCGGCTCAGACAAGGTCAGCAACCAGCTTACGGTGAAGCAATAATCGCTTCGTCGAAAGATCCTGACACACAACGTAACCAATACACAGGTGCTTGCAGCATAAGCATTAGGAGAATCTCATGGCAGGTAAAAACACAGCAGTGTTTGCAATTTTCCCGAACCGGGCGGCAGCAGAATCGGCAGTTGATCAGCTCACCGCAGCAGGCTTTTCCAACCAAGACGTATCCGTTTTGATGTCTGACCAGTCGGGAACGAAGGAGTTTGCAACTGAAAAGAACACCAAGGCGCCCGAAGGTACGGCTGCTGGGGTGGGAGCTGGCGCCACAGTCGGCGGGACGTTGGGACTGTTGGCGGGAATTGGTGCTTTGGCGATTCCTGGTGTTGGTCCGCTCATCGCGGCTGGTCCGATCATGGCTACTTTGGCGGGAGTGGGTGTTGGCGGAGCGATGGGAGGATTGGTTGGCGCCCTCGTCGGTATGGGCATACCCGAGTACGAAGCCAAGCGATATGAAGGCAGGGTCAAGGATGGTGGAATTCTAGTCTCGGTTCATTGCGACAGTTCGGAGGAAGTCTCACGCGCGAAAGACATTCTGAAGGCGGCAGGCGGAGAAGACGTGGCTTCGTCCGGAGAAAAGAGTGTGAGCACCCACACCGTGGGCAAAGACCGGACTACCGATCGCCTCGACTCAGACCGCATTCCGTCAAGCGACGTGCGCCCGACTCAGCCGCTTGGCACCCGCTCTGACAATGATCTTCTAATCGATCGAACGACCCCGAAGAAAACGGCCTGAACTCGTTCTTTGACTTGATCGGTGAAAGTCGTACTTTGGCCTGCGTGGACTTGTTCACGCAGGCTTTCTATTGAGTGTGCTCAGAGAGTTGAGCAGTTAGCTCAGTTCATTTGCATGGCGATGCGTAATGTGAGCGTTCATTTTGCGGTTTTGGCGGATTTGTCAGAGAGCAAGATTGAGTGTTGGGCTTCGGCAATTGCGAGCCTATTGTCTGTATAGGCGAGAGTGGCTGTAAGCACCGTATGGAGATCGGCGTCATTGGGAACATCGAGGCACGCGTGGTTTTGCTCGTCGTGCCATCCAACAAAGCGTCCTGTCTGGGCAGAATTCCGCGCGAGCGCACTGCAGACGGCGGCAAGTTGCTGTGAGTTCGCTAAGGTGGTGGAATCCGCGCCTGCATGAACTGCCCAGGCCGATTCGAAAGTAGTGATTCGCGCGTGCATGAGCTGCATGAGAAGCAGTTGGTCCCCCAGGTAAGAGCTGCTGGTCTTTCGCTCGTGGCTGACGAGGCGGCTCATCTCGCGCTCGATCTTCTCTGTGCCCTTGTCCACGCCGGCGCTCTGGTCTCCACGTTTGGCGATGTACTCGAGCTCGCGGCGATCGGTGAACAGGCTAAGGTCGCGCAGCGCCAGTGTTCGCATCACTCGCGAAATGGAGGGACCGCTATACGGTTGCACCGCTACGACGGGCGGGGGCGCGGGCTCCTGGTCGATGCTTACATGGAGGATCCAACCGAAAACCGAGCCGGCGAGTATGGCGAGACCGAGAAGAACAAGTGCTTTCATGAATGCCTCTGGTGGGGGAAGCAAACGATGAGTGCCAAGTTTAGCACGCGCCCGTAGTAAGGAGGCAGGTTTGTCATGGTAGGCCAGAGGGATCGAAGTTGTGAATATGCGCAATTCCTAACACCTAGCTCCATGTGTCAGCTAATCCGGTCAAGTCGAGCGAGAGGTTCTGCTCCGTTCCTCAGGAATTCCGTTCATTCCGCTGATTCCGCTCCTACGCGAGGCTTTGCGAGCCTGTTAGCGCCTTCCCAGGGAGTATAATTAAGTTATGGAATGCCATCGCTACGAAGGTTTCAGGACAGCCCGGGATACTCATTATGAGTCCATGAGCTATTTTCTATCCGACGCAGAAAAACCTGGGGTATCTCCTCAGCGAGCTACACAATTAGCGAAAGAGGAAGAGCAGGCAATGATCCGAGCCAGCGATGCTATGCTTTCGCACCGACAGCTCTGTAGGTCGTGCATGGCAGAGGACAGAGCACTGCAGCTATGCATACAGGGATATTGACGAGCTGCTCTCCCTCATGCAGCGATAACGAAATTCCCATTCCAACCCTCTCCTACACGTATCTGTTTCTATATTGCCCTTGTTTTTGAGGGATAATTTACCTCGCTATATCGTCGCAGCCTGACATTTCCGGCCAACAAATCCCATCCTACAAATCATTCGAGCCTTGCTCGCTGAGTATTGGCGCAAAGCAGCTTCCTCGCTTTGCACCGGACGTCATCGGACGCAGCTGCCCGATGGCTGCATCGGGTCGAGATACGGGGCGAAACCTCTAACTGCTCGTTATCGTGTTGGTCAACTTCCCAGAAGTTTCAATTTGCATATCCCGTGAAGGTGTGCCTGAAAGCAAGTACTGCTAGTGATCGCTGCCTTCCTCGTCGAGACAGACACGGAGCTGAGGCTCCATCGTTCGGGCAGCAGATTGAGCCGCGTAGGACCACCGGGCACTGTACACTGAGGCCGCACGTTCCCGGCTTCTAGGGAGCAAAGCAAACGGGGAACATCTCCGGTAAGAGAATGTTCCCCGGGCCTGTCAATTCACCTACCCTCCCCCGAGGCGGTTCACTGACACGCTCTGAAAAAGCAATTTTCAATCCATATCGCGGAGAGTCAACGGAGCCATGATTTCAATAGCTTGCGCCTGATTCTAACATTGCCGCTGTGCACCGCCGTTTACAGTTTGCTGTTTACAGTGACATGGCGTATACACCCTACTCACATTGCCAGCGATCCATCGAAATGCGATGTTCCTCCGGCTCGGCCACCCATGTGGCCGGCGATCACGCGGACCGTCTCCGACCCCATGCCGTTCTCGAGCATCCGCGTGATGCACTGGTGCCGCAGATCGTGCGGGCAGAGCGTCGTCAGGCCGGTGTGCTCGCGCAGTTTGTTCCACGAGTCGCGCAGCCAGCAGCACGACGGCGGCCGCGTAGGGTCGTAGGTCCCGCGCGTGACGCGGAACGTAAAGAGATAATGCTCCGGCCGGCAGAAACTCAGCTTGTGCGCGCGGCGGTAGCACTGCTCGATCGTCCAATTGGCCGTTCCATTGAGCGCGATTCATAGACAATCGCATGACACTCGCGCGCAGTGCGTGATAGAAAAGGATTTCCCCAGCATCGCGTTATTGCACTCTAACGCCTGCAGACTCCCCCCTGAGTACGTTCGGAGACGCACCAATGAAAGCATTCCTGATCATCCTGCTCGCGATCGCGGCGGCCACCGTCGGCGCGTGCTATCTCAAGCGCTGTGCCGTCCAAGCCGACACGGCCCGCTACTCAAGGCCTAGCGCAGATCTGGGGCAGCGTAAGGCCGAGAGAGAGGGCGAGATTTACGCACTCGAGCGGCGCGATGATGACCTGGAGCGCCAGATCGAGCGGGAGATCTGGGATTCCCCCGCAGAGCTCCGCAAGCAGCGGACGATGCTCAGCGCTCGGCTAGCCACCGATCGAGCCAACCAGAAAGCTCGGGCAGCCTATACTGCCGCCGCGGATGCTTCCCTGCCCGCGGGAATCACCCTGATCGAGACTGCGATCGCACGCATTGACAAACGACTCCAAGCACTGGCGAATCGGATCCCATCCTCCACTCTTGCATTTTGTCCCACCTGTCCGAACCGCAACTAGTTGCAGCTCGCCGGGCCGCACAAAAAACCGACGGTGTTCTGCCACATGCAATGCCTCTCCCCTGCGCGAATCGCGTCCCCTGCGCGAATCGCGTCCCCTGCGCGAATCGCCAGAGAATTAACAGGAAATTTCGCGAGCTTTGCCGCCGCCCTGCGCTAGCGGATTGAGCGTACTACACCGGCTGCGAGCGCTTTGATGACAAATTTACTTCGAAAGGCATATGCTGCGCTCGTCAATGGGCCGAACCGGAAATTGGGTTGAAATCGGAAAATTCTCAAAGGAGATATTTGCTATGAAATCCAGGTTAGGTTTCGCGCTCTTTCTGCTCGTCGCGCTTATTCCTCTCACAACTGCCGCCTATGACGGCAGAGCAAATACGCTGGTTCGATTCAAGGGCGGCATCGGAGTCGATGCGGTCAACAACGTAACCGTCAGCGGGGGAACCACAACAGTTTCACCGAATACCGTGCGGGGCGTTTCTCCTCCCACCACACCATGGGTGATCGCCGATCTAGCAGCCAAAATCAGTCTGGACGGGCATATTCTGGTGGTCGGCCGCGGCTTGTTGCTGAGCGGCGGCGACGGCATCGGAACGAACGCGGGTCAGAGTGTTTTTGCGACGCTCTTCTGCGGGCCTGCTGCCAGCGCGAGTGCCTCGAGCTCTAGTATGACCGGCGTGGCTCTCGACGCTGAGGGCAACTTCACAATCAACGATGTTCTGTCTCCGGCGCCGCCGGATCCCTGTAATACTCCAGTTCTCCTTATCCAGACGACCGGGGGCGCTCACCCTTGGTTCGCTGCGGGCATTCCAGACCAAGACTAGGGCCAGTTAGCAGGCCTGGCAGGCTGCGGAAAAACTGGTTTGCGGCGAACCGCTCGTCTATTCCTTGGGGTGCACCGAATCGGGGCGATACATCTTTTTGCGCCTCGCTCGTTGCTTCGGCGGTTTCCGCAACCTGCTAGGGCCTCCCAGCATGGGTACCTTCAAGCGGTTTGCTAGGACACACACGCGGAGGCCGCATGCGCCTGTGGACATCCAATCAGCTCCACGCGGCGGAGGGTGCCCACTGGTGTCTTCGCTGGGACTGCGGACGGGCTTTACTGCGCCAGAGGAGTTGGCAGCTCGCCGGCTCTCCCGAAGCGGTGAAGCTGCTCGAGCCGCTGGAGACTTCCCCCAAACGGCTAAACCGCTAGAAATTTTCGCCCTAATCTCTTTTCATTGGTGGAATATGCGGCGATCGGATTTCCAGCCGCGGGTTGGTCTGTTTGCCGCTAAGTAGAGAACGTTCCGAAGGCTATCTACAGAGCTTTTTGTAGTCGTCTCGAGTGGATCGGGAAGCGTTAGGAGATGGCTTCCTCTAGACTGGGCGCCATGCCCGAGGTCTCGAGTTCACCAAATTCGTCGGGTCGATGTGTGCCCGGAAAAATGGTGAGCTTATATCAGCTCAGCCCACGACTGGGCATTGATCCGGGTGAACTGCTAGCCATGGTGAACGGGAAGAAAATTCCAACGAAGGCCGTCCTGCGTGGTCTGGCGAAGGAGTTGGACGTGGACGAGCGGTATTTGGAAAAGCTGGCGGGGGCCTAACAAGGAGATCTAGGAAGTTGCCGAAAAGGGACGTATTCTGAAACTGGAAGGCGGCGCTCTCCGCGACGTGGTTGACTGGATGGGTAAATGAGCGTTGCAATTGAACCTCAGAGACGAGAGGGGGTTGAGACATCATGGCTCAATCAGTGGCGGAATGGACGGGCGACCAAATTGCGCAAACGGCGCGCCACGCTTCACGGGCGGCAACTGCCGTTGCGGATGCACTTGAGGAAAGCTTAGGAGCGACGCGGCGTGTCGCAAAACAAGGTGGCGATGCTGCTGAAGAGCTTATCGATGACACAATCAAGCGCCTGCAGCGACATCCTATCGAAACCGTTATAGCGACATTTTCAATAGGTGTCGCCACCGGAATTACGATCGGCATCACCACCGGACTTTTGATCGGTTGGATGGTGAAGCGAAGGTAGCTTTTGCAACCGGAATACTTGGGAGAACCCGAGCCTCGAAGACAACCAGAATTGCCAGCGACAGCATCGCGAAGGAGAGCATTACCCCGGATGCTCTCCAGATACTCGACGAGTGAATGACGCAAAGGGTGTTTGGCCCAACTGTGCTGTGTTGGCTGCCGACTGGGTCGCCAACCTTGCCATAAGCTCGCGGCGGTGAAGCTTTTGTTTCCTTAACCTGTTGAATCTCGCTTTGTCGCCATTTCGGGATGACATAATGCCCTCCTTGTTCCAGTTTGTTCTTGGTGACGCTCATCCGGCGCCAGAGAAGATCTAGGCCACTGCTCGCGAAACCGAAACGCCGCTCCCGAGAGTAGCAGATGAGGCGCCTCTCCGGCCGAGTCCCGGGCTGCAGTCCGTTTGACTATTTCCCGTGTTGAATCTGAGGAGTCGCCATCCACGGCGGCTCATTCGACTTTAGATAAAGAGTACCTTTGCGTAAAAAGTTCTGCCCTCTTCCGGCCCGCTGTGGTACAAAACTCGTGCCCCCGGTAGGACCTTCCCCCGCTGTTCAATGCTGATTTTCAGGGAGGAGCATTCCATGCTCGGGCAACACACCTTCACAATTCATGCAGGCGATTTCCGCGAGGGCGAAGCCCATTTCTCTGCCCTCACCGACATCTTTACGCTGGGCGTCAAAGGCAAGACATTCGCCGCGAAGCGGGTTCCAGCATCCTCGCTGTCAGCCGTTGAGATCGCAACCGAGGAAAACGTTAAGAAACTGGGCGGCACGGTCGGATGGGGACTGGTGGGCGGCGCGCTCCTCGGTCCAGCCGGGATGCTTGCAGGGCTACTCCTTGGCGGCCGGGGGAAGAACGTCGTTTTCGTCGCGAAATTCGACGATGGCCTGAAGATGCTCGCCTCGGCCGAGAGCAAGACGTTCACTGCGATTCAAGCGGCGGCGTTTAGCGTAACGGCTCGGTGAGCACCGCCCTGCGCCGGTAATATCGGAACTGATTGATTCCACGCTGGTAGGCGCGGCAGGGCTTGAACCTTCAACCCCCGGCTTAAAAGGCCGAACCGAGCCCTTTCTACCACGTCCTCTGTATTGCCACATCGTACTCTTTTAAAAGAGGATACGGCGTAACCTTGTGCTGAGTGATTGCCACGAATTATCCCCATTTTTCCTCTTGACCCCCCAAAAATCCCCCACGCAGTTTTTTCGCGGGTTTTCAGATCGGAACGGGTCGCGATGGTTGCCTGTCGATCCTTAAACTTCTTGAATATCAACCGAAGTCCTGATGCTCTTTCCACAAAACTGGCCACGGTTTTCGTGGTGGCCCGCAGACGAAGATATCGGGGTGGTATTTGCTTTCTTCGTTCTTCACGCCTTCACTGTTGCCGTTATGGCCGGCGAGGCGGCAGCCGGTAAAGATGGTGTCAGCCTGTTTTTGACTGATGCCTAAGGC
>DASYBJ010000302.1:0-2462 GCA_036500845.1 Acidobacteriaceae bacterium | reverse complement strand
CTTCCAGACTGCCAAACAGGGTCTGAATCATCACTACAACGCTCAATCCGGGTGGAGTACCACCACTCCTTGAGTGTACAGCGCCTTGTTTACGAGGAAACGCAAGCCGGCGGCTGCCGTCGGGGTCACCATCGATGGCGCCGCCCTCGACCATTCGGCACTACGTGGAAGCTGCGGGGCTTGCAATCGAGGAGGTATTGGAGCGAAAGCCTTATGCCCGGAAGTGGAGTACCAAAGCCGAAGGGCGTACATTCTTGCGCGGAAGCCGGGCGCTCGCCTCAACAAGAATCGCTGACGGCATTGCAATCAGGAGATGTGATGCAGCACAGTCTGTCACAACGATCGGCCGCTGCTAGAGACTCCAGACCATTCGAGCGGGCTCTCGTAAAGGAACCCAGGTTCTTAATGTTGCTTGTTCACATTGCTCGTGTACTTGCGGAGAATGAACTCCGATACCAAATCGTCGGCGAGCCGGCCGCCGATGTTGATGAGAGTGTTCGAGACGACCAATCCTGCGCCGCGATCACGAGGCGGATAGTAGATGTTTGTGAGGGAGGCGGCGATCAGGTTGCCGCCAATGCCTGAGTAGTTGAACTGAGAACGGCCATTGTCTCCCTTGCAGATAAAAGGGCTTGAAATCGCGTGAATCGCGCGGGACTTCCCCGTGCCTGTGCCTTGGTAGAAGTAGCGCGGGTCCTGATGCAGAAGCGAAGGCAGGACTGCGCCCCCGAGCATAACATTGGAAGAGCTATCGGCATAGGCAGCCCCAAAGCGCTGACCGTAACCCTTTGCCCCCTGTTGATAGTGGGGAGTGTCAGCTGCCTGATTGACCCCTGCAAGGAAGAAGTCGCCGGCGATACTGACACCATCGGTGGCGGCTCTTAAAGCAAGCTCGTACTTCAACTTCGTCGTAAGCGGCACACGGTTCTTGTCATAGGCAACATAAAAGTTCGGAATAATTCCCAAAATGCGCTGCTTCTCTTGTTCCTTAACCTGTTGGCGAGCGAGCTGCTCGACTGTGAGGGCGACCACCGTCGTCTCCACCACTGATATCTTGAGTTTAATATCAGTCATCTGCAATGCTTGGCCAGGCTGGAGGACGACGGCAGGCGAGGTCCAATCTGCAAATCCCTTTGCACTGACCGTGATCTTGTATGAAACCGCCGGATCGAGACCGTTGAGCTCGAACGATCCTGTTTCATCGGTCGTGAGCGTGCGGTGTTCGCTCGAAGAGCGTCCATCCACTGTAACTGTTGCGCCGGGAATCGCGGCGTCCTGAACATCAGTTACGGTGCCGCCGATGCTTCCGCGCTGCGGCTCAGGCGTGACGAGCGGCTGGCTCAGCGCAGTGATCGGAACGATGCAAAGGATAAAGGTACAAAAGATCTGACAGATGCGCATAGATAAGGCCCCATCATGCTTAGACCAGATGCAGCAGCCGTCCTGAACGGTTCAGGCATTCACAATCTTAACAAAAAAATTTTCTTAACAAAAAAATTTTGCGCAAGCAGGAGTGCCACCAACTGCTCGTCCAGTTGCACTTGTAAGGCCCATGTTTCCAGTGACTTTACGCAAACGACTTTGCCGGCGCAGAGGGTACACGGAGTTTGTCTCGGCGGTACAGCTTGGAGTGCAACCTCGACTATTGAAGGTCGGTCTATTGAATCACCAGGACTGTGAAACACCATGAAATGAGCCGGTGGCTTTGTCCGAACTGTTCCATTGTAGGTTTTTTTCGAAGTTATGGATCTATCCTTCTCCATTTCGCTCGGCATCCTATTCCTTTCCAGGATTCGGATGCTTTGGGACCTTCGCCACGCAGCGGGGGCTAGAGGTACACGTACCGTCGGCTTACCTGCCTCACTCGATCTTGATGCCTAGCAATGCCGCAAAAGTCATCGCCTGGGCCGGATCGACCAGCGCCCCATATACATCCCCAGCATTGACTTTGAGGCCTTCGATTTGACAGCCCCGAAGGTTGGCACCTTCCAACTTCACCCCAGTCATCTCGACGTTGCGCAAGTTGCAGTCCTTGAAAATGGCTCCTCGAAGATCGCTTCCCTGAAAATCTGCATCTTCGAAATTACAGAACCTAAACTCAGCCGACTGGAAACGTCCGAAGCGAAACTGGGCGTATCGTTGGTCGCCTTCTTGGATCAGGAGGTCTTGACAGTCTGCTTCGATCGCGCGGAATCCCGTCATGCGACAATTCAGGAATTCAGCCCGAACGACCGTTAGACCCCTAGCCTCTACGTTGGCTAAGTCGGACTCGGCAACCTGGACATCCTTCAGCCTCAACGAAGGGATGTTCGTGCCGGGCATGCTTATTCGGCTTAGTCTGCAACTGTCGACTCGAACGCTTATGGCGGCTAACATTTGAAGCGTGACGTTTTCTACGGTGTGATCCCGAAGAACTACTTCGCGACTGCGAAAGAACTCGACGCTATCCTCAAGTACTGGCA
>DASYBJ010000301.1:0-6989 GCA_036500845.1 Acidobacteriaceae bacterium | reverse complement strand
ATAAGGAGAAGAATTGGTCCCCTTATCTGCCCGAAGCCACTGCTGTAGACCTTTCGTCGGAACTGAGCTCGCGGGATCCGGCGGCGAGGTCGATTGGACACGCAGGTTAGACAAGGTGGTGGTCATAAATTGCTCTAGCGGGTCTCCCTGGAACTGGACCGATGCCGTCTGGAACGTCGTGTCGAGTCCTACCATCTGAAGGCTCGCAGTCCGTGGGGAGAATTCGTCGAGTGTGTATCCAGAGGCCGTGGTGCTGAAAACAGGGAGATTAAAAGAGGGATCGAACGTGCCGACCTGCAGATTATAGGTGTATCCGAATCGCCCCCGCGGGTTTCCCACATCCAGGCCCAACCCATAGATAGGCTGATTGAACTTGAGGGTGAGCAAGGTAGAGAACGTACCTCCACCTGCGAAGCCGTTCAGCTGCAGCGTCCCGCCGTTCACCGAGTACGCCGGCCCTGAGGTTAAGGATGCCAGCCCAGGAATTGTAATCGTGACGGTGAGCCCCGGTATACCGGTGACCGGTAAAGTAGCGGTAACCGGAGTAGAAGTTCCGTCGAACCCCGTAATATTGGGCGCGGGCGGGAGGCCGGAGAAGTCAATGTAACCATCGGGATGAAGACCCGAGGCGCAATAGAGCCCGGGCGGGACCTGTCCAAATGCGGTGCTGTAGGTGAACAGAAAGACCGCGATGAGGATGAGGGCGAGATGCATTGGTTTGCGCATAGATGCTCCAGGCAAAAGGATGATCGAACATGACGAGTAACGAGGGCCGGAGCGCAGAGGCAGGGGGCATTGCATCTCTCTGCGTGTTACAAAACACAGTGAAGAGTCCACTGGCAGACACGAAACTCTAGATCCGGTTGGAGTCGCGCGTCAAGTAAACTTCAGGCAAATTAATCTGTGCGTCCTATGAGCGCTTTCCCCTAGCTCACTTGGCCTTATCCGCAGCATTCCGTGGCCCCAGGAAGGCATGCCGTGCCGCTCTTCCTGAACCTTTCCAGCGCTTGACGATCTCATACACAATCACGCTGGCATAAGTAACAGCGATCCAAACAAACACTTCCTCAATCGGCAGAAAGGACCAGGCTGTAATCCGGATGCCAAGCATCTCTTTGTCTTGAAAGTTCCACCAACCATATGGCAACGCGAGTGTGACCTCCCACAGCAGACTCGTGAGCAGCAGGATGAACATCGTGAGGCTAAGCGCTCGCCAATTGATGACCGGACGCGCTGTGGGAAGCAGTGCCGACGATGGTAGCAACGCAAACAGGACTAAAAACATAAAGTATCCCGGAAATCGTCCGGGTATCCTGACTACCAACTTCTCGTACAGAATGGCTGCTGCGATCAGGCCCGCCGCGAGTAAGAGCGACTTGGGATGAAAGCGCAGCAGCCGCTCGAACGTAGTCCTTTTTTCTGCATTCCCGGGGACACTATAGGCGGCAAGCCAGTACTCATCGAGCCAGATGTAGAGCAACACGACTGCCATAAATCCGGTGAGATAAAAGGCGTACTCTTCGATCGGTACTGTTCCGCCTAATGCCGGAGCACCAATGCCCAAAGTCGATTTTGCATTCGGAAACCTGAAAAAGTACTGCGCGAAAAAGAAGTCCAAGAGTGCGCCCAATGGGAACAGGATCCCAATGGTCCACGCAAACGCCCGCTGCGAAATCCTGAGTCCCTCCTGCGGAAGGAACCACAGGATTACGGAGAGCGACGGCACAATAAATAGCAGCAAGCTGACTGTATACCCATAAGGGGAGGCATCCGGAGGCACATCGGGCTTGAGCGCGCTCATATGGACTGTGTGCAGCGTCAATGCAGCCGGCACGATCAACATCGCAAGCATCGCCGCTGTTATATAGAACGCGGAAGATTGGGTCTGAAGAATTCTTCGCATTGCACGAGCCTGGAAACGCGTCCCATTATGCACCCGCCTGCAGGAAACTGCCGCGAGCTCTGATCTTCGCGCTGCCTCCGTCGGAAGTAGCGGTCCATCCGGCCGAAGAGAATGGCCGGCCCGAACTCTATTTCATGTGTGACGATCTAAGGGCCGAGATATTGGCGCTCGGGTCGAAGGGCGTTCAGTGTTCGGAGGTGCAGGAGGCCAGATGGGGTTCAATTACCAAGATCTTGCTTCCCGGCGGAGGCGAAGTAGGTCTCTACCAGCCGAAGCATCCGTCTGTATTGTCCCGCACCTCAAACAGACCCAATATTCGCCCGAGGTCGAATCAGACGATCGCTTACATAGCAGATACCACCGAAAAAAGCCGTTCTAAATTTAAAACATTGTTTCAGTCTGTCCAGCAATGAATCAGGGTGCTCCATTCTACACGCCGTGTGGTTCGGCGTGTAGGGTGGGAGACCACGAACGTGTCCCTATCTCCTGCCTGCGGTTGGAATCCTGAGGTTGTTACCAGTGCATGCGCGCCCGGAGTCGAGTCACATGCGCCACGTGGTGGCGGCCATGCCATGCATAACCCGCGAGTACCTGCTGCAACGTTCGCTTACCGCTCTCCGGGTGGAGATAGCCGCGGTTCCATTGGGCTGCATCGAGTGATGCAAACAGCTCAACCCAACGGCTGTGGAGCGACGTGACAAAGTCCAACGAAACCAACGGCGGCATCCGCCTTGCGTCCGGAAGCTCCGCCCAAGCAGCCTCGTCATATGGATTGACGGTGGGCCACTCCTCGGTCAGAGCCAGCCTCACGCATGTATAGGCATTCGCGTGGCTGTCTGCCACGTGATGCACGAGCTGGCGCACGGTCCACCCACCCGGGCGGTAAGGCATATCGAGTTGTGCTTCAGAAAGCCCATAGACAGCCGTCCGCAGGTGAACAGGCAGTTCCCTGAGCGTCTCGAGCCCGACCGCTCGTTCGCTGGAACACACGGTCTGCGGTAATACGAAACGGCCGACTGGATAGCGCAGCGTTTCGAGATCGGCGTTATTGGAAAGAAAGCTCAGGGACAACCTCCTTTTCAAAATCGATTAAAGGGTCGCTGTACGGCTTTTCCTAGCTTAGCTTAGCTAATTTAGTAAGAGTATTAGACGATCGCAGGACGACGCTTGCCGATATTGGTGGCCTGTTCGAACGCGTAAGCTAACTGCAACACGCCCCACTCGTCATGATGCCGGCCAACGATCTGGATTCCGATTGGAAGCCCGCTGGCAGAAAATGCACACGGAACGGACATCGCTGGATTCCCCGCCGCCGATATGTAATAAGCGGACTTCATCCAAGCCAGATAATTCTCCATCTGCACACCAGCGATCTCGGTGGGGTAGTGTACTTTCACATCGAAGGGCAGCACCTGATTCACAGGGAGAACAAAGAAGTCATACTCTCCCTTGAACCCGCACAAACGCTGATAGAGTTGGGTGCGCTTGGCTTCGACACGGGAAAGATATGGACCCGTAAGCTTGCGCCCCTCTTCAACGTGCCAGTGGATGTATTGGTTGAGCTGGTCGCCATGCGTTGCCATCAAATCGCCGAACGAAAGTTCCGTCGACCAATGCCGCCACGCAATGAAACACTCATTGGCGTCGCTGAAATCCGGTTCGGCATCCACCACTACGCATCCGAGCGACTCGAAAACCTTACGCTGTTCGTGCACCGCGGATTTCACCTCGGGGTCCCAGGGCAGTCCGAGGTCCTTAAACATGGCTATCCGCACTCCTTTGAAGCTCCGTCCGGCGAGTGGCTGGGCAAATTGGGAGCCCGGCTGATCGATCGAGATGGGCGAGTGGAGGTCGAATCCGGCAAGCACGCTCAGAAATAAGGCGCAGTCAGTCACATTCCGGGCGACTGGCCCGGGAACCGAGAGTGCGAACCAGCCCAACTGCGTGGGGACATTGGAAACGCGTCCCGGCGAAGGCCGGATCCCTACGATGTTGCAGAAGTTGGGAGGATTGCGGAGTGAGCCTCCCATATCGCTGCCATCGGCCAGGGGAACCATTCCACAAGCAACAGCTACAGCGCCGCCCCCGGTACTGCCGCCGCATGTCCTTGTCACGTCGTATGGATTGTGTGTGGCACCGAAGACAGGATTGAACGTTTGGGATCCGAGCCCGAATTCGGGCACGTTTGTCTTGCCGATAACGATCGCTCCCGCCTCCTTCTCACGTTGAACCACGCGGCAGTCGAAGTCCGGCACAACATCCTTGTGCAGCGGCGAGCCAAACGTTGTACGAATGCCTTTCGTTTCGTGCAGGTCTTTCGCAGCGACCGGCAAACCGTGCAGCGGTCCGAGCCATTTGCCGTTTGCGAGCGCCTCGTCTGCTGCGGCCGCCTGCGCCATCAGCTGGTCTTCGCGAACCAACGTTACGATCGCGTTGACCTTACCGTTTACACGGTAGATCTGTTTGAGGTGCGCCTGCATGACGTCGCGCGCAGAGAACTGCTTCGTTCGCATTCCGTCCAGAATGTCGGCCGCCCTCATAAAACAGATCTCATCCGGGGAGTCGGCGGTTACGCTCGTTGAGGAAGGGACCTGATCAGATTGGGAGTCGGAGCCGGATATTCTCATAGATGAGGATAACAACGGAGCTGTCGCGGCTGAAATCGCAGCCGCCGAAATCGCACACATGGCTCCGAGCTTGAGGGTGTCACGACGCGTCATATCGCTGCTCATTCGGTTCCTTTGCCTAGGGAGACTCTGAAAAACGCGCCGAAGCTGCGGACGAGGCGCCAGCAGATATGTGATCTGCTGCCATCTATCCTCTCAGCCTAAACGCTGTCATCCCGCGCGAGGCGCAGCGAGCCGAGGGATCTGCTTTCCTACCACCAACGCCGCGTGCGTTGAATTGGTTCTCGCAAGCTATATCTCGTCTGCTCGACCAGCAGCGGAACTGTTGTTCAGAGTCTCCCTAAGGGCCCGTTCGCCCTGATAGTGCTAAAAGCCCTAAGTGAATAGAACCTTATCATCACGGCATGCTTGGCATAGAAGACCAGTTGTTTCTTGACTGCTCAATGGAGAGCTTGAGAGCATAGCTGTCCTATACTTCCCATGAGGCGACGCGTATGAGTTTCTTTTCCAAGCAGTTCATCGATGTCATTCAGTGGACCGAGAGCGGGGATGGCACGCTGGCGTACCGCTATCCGATGGAAGACATGGAAATCCAGAATGGCGGGAAGCTCACAGTACGCGATTCGCAGATGGCCGTGTTCGTGAATGAAGGCCGCGTCGCCGATGTCTTCGGTCCCGGGCTATACACACTCAGCACGAACACTCTTCCGATCCTTACTTACCTGATGAACTGGGACAAGGCGTTCAAGTCCCCGTTTAAATCCGATGTCTACTACTTCTCCAGCCGCTTGCAGATCGACCAGAAGTGGGGCACGCCCACGCCCATCACGATTCGCGATAAAGAGTTCGGGGCCGTGCGGATGCGCGCATACGGCATCTACTCCTACCGCATCTCCAACCCGAAATCGTTCTATGAAAACATCAGTGGTACGCGCGCTATCTATCGTGTCGGCGATCTCGATGGACAGCTGCGGAACACGATCATCGGGCGCATGACTACGGCGTTTGCTGCGAGCACCGTGGATTTCCTGGATATGGCCGCAAATCAGTCGCGCATGGCGGACTTGATGAAGACGGAGCTGGCTCCGGTATTCAGCGGTCTGGGTCTGACATTGGATAGCTTCGTCGTGGAGAACGTTTCATTGCCTGAAGAGCTGCAGAAGATGCTCGATCAGCGCATCAGCATGAACATGCTTGGCGATATGAATCGCTATACGCAATTTCAGGCGGCGCAGTCCCTCCCGATCGCGGCCGCGAATGAAGGCGGTGTCGCAGGTTTAGGGGTGGGCCTTGGAGCGGGTCTCGGCCTGGGGCAGCAGATGGCGAAGGCGATGAATCCCGCAGCGGCAATGGCAGCGCCCTCAGCCAGTACTGCTGCTGCGAAGCCCGCGGCTGCCTCGCCCGATACCAAATTTTGCACGAATTGTGGACACTCCATCACCAGGGTGGCGAAGTTCTGTCCAGAGTGCGGGGGAGCCCAACCGTAGAGCAACCCTCAGTCCTCAGTCTCCACGGGCACTTTCGCTGACCGCTTCTTAGGGCCTGTTCGCCCTGATAGTGTTAGCCGGCCCTAGCTGCGTTTATGCTGCTACCACTGCTGAATCGTGGCGTACGAGTGACCCACGATATTTCCCCCCTCTTTCTCCAACCGGTCGAAGACCGACTGAATCGCTACCCGTCCCGGGCCGATGAGCCGTAACCAAATAGAACGGTTCGTCCAACTGGAGCGGCCGATCCAGGTACCCAGATCAAATAAACCTGAGCTTGGATGCTCGAGGTGCAGCTGCATCTGGACAGATGGATCCTTAAATACCAATGCCGTCGGCTTCACCAAAATAGCTTCACCCGGTGCGAGTTGACGGACCAGCAAGCTGCCCCCTGCGTGAAGCAGCAGTAGCCCTGGAGAAGTGGGAGAAGAGAACCGGTCCATGAACATACCGACCGGGTAGAACGTTTCGGCATCTTTGTCTTCCTGGACGCGATACCAGATTTGCGTCTGAAACCAGTCATACTCAACGTTCAAGGTTGCGGCAAGAAAGATGTGCTCGCGTACGTCCACTGCCTGGCCGGGCTGCAGCGGCAAAGCGATTAGCTCTCCTGGCTCATCTTTTGAGAATGCGATGTGACCCGGACCTCGTGCCTGGGTCATGATCAGAGGCATTCCTGCGAACATCCGCTTCCAGCCGCCTTTCATCGACATCGTCGATAGATTGACCTGCGGGTCCATCCACAGCAAAACATGATGAGTGAAGTAGACGCTATCTTCCGCGGCCAGATTCATGTCGGCTACCGGAACGTAGAGCCCTTCGATCTGGCAGGAGGAGTTACCAAACTGCAGCTTTGCCATATCCTTCCGTGGCGGCAACTCTAGCCAGCCGGATAGGGAAGCGGTAGATCGAACCTGAAGAACGGCTCCGCACTTTGGACAACTCGCGCCCGCGCCGGCTTCGATCAGCGCT
>DASYBJ010000300.1:0-12150 GCA_036500845.1 Acidobacteriaceae bacterium | reverse complement strand
GGGCGTTTCCGAGTTGGTGCAGTTACGTCACTCGCAGAGCGCTTTGGAACATAGCTTTTCGCTTACACCGCGACACTCAATCGTCCTTCAAGGTGAGGCGGCATCTGTGCGCATCCACAAAGACCCTCCACAGATCTTTTTGCGCGGAGTAAGTGGGAATGACGATGACGCAGTCCGGTCGGATTTCGTTCTAGTTCGCTTGAATTCACTGGGCCAGCGCCGCGAGGCGACAAAGACGGCATCTGACGAGGTGGCCGCCGCGGGTAAGGACAAGCGGAAAAAACTACAGTCTGCCGATGTGATCGAACTAACTCAGCAGCGAGTCGCCGCCACGGATTGGTACAGACTGTCGCCGAAAGACTCCTTGGAGCAGGGCGAATATGCCTTGGTGCCGATCCCGAAGACCCCGGCAGCAGAGCTAGGCGAACTCTACGATTTCGCGATTGATCTGCATGCCCCGGAGAACCATCAGGTACTTCGTTCGGAAAAAGACCGGCGAATTGAATGAGGCAGCGAGTCGGCGAGTCACTCACAGACCCAAGGCTGCGGCGTTCTTCTGCATTGCTTGAATGCAAAAAGCGATGTGCGCATCGAGATCCACGCCTAATTCCTGCGCACCGGTAATTATGTGTTGTCTGTTCACCGCGCGCGCGAATGCTTTGTCCTTCATCTTTTTGCGAACGCCGGCCACATCCACGTCGAGAATCGATCGAGTGGGTTTGACCAGCGCGACCGCTGTGAGGAAACCGGCGAGCTCATCGCATGCAAACAGCGCCTTGGCAAGATGAGAATTTCGCGGGACACCTGAATACTCCGCATGACCCAGAATCGCTTCCCGGATTTCTTCAGGCCACCCCCGCTCTGCCAGGATCTGATTGCCGATGAACGGGTGTTCCTGTTGTGTGGGGAATTTTTCGTAGTCGAAGTCGTGCAGTAAGCCAGTCGCGCTGTAGGTTGCGGCGAGATCTTCCGCTTCCGCGCCGCTCAAGCCTCGGCGAGCAGCTTCAGCCTCGGCATACGCAACCAGGCACGTCTCAACAGCCATTGCGTGCTTAAGCAGACTCGCCGATTGCGTGTACTCGGTGAGCAGTGTCCATGCGTTGTCTCGGGTGTATTTACGATCGCTCATCGCCTTCCTTTGAATCTGCGGGGTTAACCGCAAGGGTTCGAGTTTTTTCCGGGTTGTTTCGGGGTTTATCCCGTTATTTTTGGGTTGACCCTATTTTTTCACTTGACAATGAAGATACCCTGGATCAATGTAGTCATGAATCAAGTGAGATGCGCCGTACTGCTGGACTCAAGTATTTGAATGTGTTTTAGGCAGGAGTAAGACGCGTTTCGCTCGGCGTGCCCGCTCTGGCGCTCCGTGTTTTCTAAAATATGGCAACTACCATAGCTACCGTTCAGTCGCGAGAAGTACTTCGGTGCGAACACTGCACGTTGGTTCAGTTTCGCACTTCGAACTCACTTTGCAGGCGCTGCCACAAGGCCCTGGAGATTGAAGAGCCGGAACCAGCCGTGCCTCAGCTTCTCGCTGCTCAAGAGGAAACAGCAACCGACGATAACGGGATTCAGGTCGCTCGTGCTGTTCGCGAGATGCGCCGATCGCGCAATCTGAGTCAGCGTCAACTCGCCGGGCGCATGCAAGTGCCGCGCACGTATATTTCGAAAATCGAGAACGGTAAGGCGATGCCAACGCTCTCTTCGTTGGAAAGGTTAGCCACCGCTCTTGAGATCGATATCTGCGCCTTGCTTCGGGATGCGCGCAGCCGCCGGCACGAGGAAGCGAATGCTGTGTTGGGTGATCCTTTTCTAGCCGAGATCGCTCCATACATCGCACAACTCGATTCACTGCAACGATCGATGTTCCTCAACCAAGTTCGCGACATGGCCACAGGGCGCCGCAGAAGCGCTTAGCGCACTCGCAAGCGCGGCATGTTCGCGCTTGCGGTGAGTGTGCTTCTCTGCTCTTTGCTAGTGCGTGCTTGCCCATCAGGAAGCGCTCGAGACAAGGTGTGCCACGCCGCCTTACCACTTGAGTGCTGCTCACAGAGACGGGGACAGCCTGGGAGCGATTTACGGAACCTTTGACGCCCCCGTTTTGTGGTCTACAAGCCGCATTGCGGCGAGTAGAGCCATGTGCTACGGTCGAAGGCGAGGGCAGTAGTTTTGCAATCCGCACAGCCGAACCGGATCCACGAACTTTCCCCTGAGGAACAGGCCATTTTCCGACGTCTCGATTCTGGGCGCTTGCCCCGGCACGTGGCGATCATTATGGATGGGAACGGCCGTTGGGCCGGAAAGCGCAGCCTGAAGCGGTTTTTGGGCCATCAGCAGGGTGCCGAATCGGTTCAGTATGTGGTGGAGACCGCTTCTCGAATCAATCTTCCCTGGCTGACGCTTTACGCTTTTTCTCTGGAAAACAATCTGCGCCGACCAAAGACCGAAGTGAACTTCCTGATGCGGCTTCTTCGCTCCTACCTGATCAACAACGTTCAGCGGATGAACGACAATAACGTGCGCATCTCCTATATCGGCCGTACGAACGATTTGCCTGCGGAGGTGCAGGAGAAGATGCGCTGGGCCGCCGAAGAGACTGCAGGAAACACCGGCACAGTGCTAACGCTTGCTCTGAACTACGGCGCCCGGTCCGAACTCGTCGACGCTTTTCGCGCCTTGGCCCAAGAAGCGATCATGGGCCATCTGTCATTGGACCAAATCGACGAGCAGGATATTCAACGGCATCTCTATACGGCGCACATGCCGGACCCGGATCTGGTGATTCGGACCAGCGGCGAACTGCGGGTGTCAAACTTCCTTCTTTGGCAGATCGCTTACTCAGAAATCTACGTTACAGAGCGCCTGTGGCCAGACTTCCGCGGAATCCATCTGCTTGAAGCGATTGCGGACTATCAACGCCGGGAGCGGCGCTATGGTGGGTTGAGCGATGGTCCCGAATCGGACGAGGCTCCAGTTCCGCAGAGCATCCTCGTTCCCCGCTAGGCTTCCTGTCCGCCAGGGATGCACCTCGCTCCCCTCTTCAGCCTTATTCTTGAACGATGACCCCGCAAGCGCGAACTCAAACCGGAAAATCTCGGCCGAAGAAAAAAACTACTGGGCGTACTACCGGCAAGCTGGTGTGGTGGCCGTTGATTGTGGGCGTCGCCTTGACGGCGCTCACCCTAAAGACGGCGGAGATCTTACCGCTGATGGGACCCGGAGGGCTGATGAAACTCCGGCTGCTTTACCCCTTCGCTATGCTGCTCCGCGAACACATGCTTGGGCTATCCGAATCGCTTCGAGAGAGTCTTTCGCATTGGATGCTTTATGCCCAGTTCCCGCTCTACGGGGTGTATGCGATGGTAGTCAGGCAATGGAAATCCTGGCCGGCTGTTATGGTGCAGCTCGGTGTAATCCACTTTGTGGGTTTTGGGGTTGTTTGGCTACTCACGCAGAGATAGCCGAAGCACATCTCGCCCCGGGAACCCTTCCAGAAAGACGGCAAAGAACGATGACAGCGGAGATGGTGAAGATCATCGAGTGTCCCCGGGATGCTTGGCAAAGCCTGCCGAAACACATTCCGCCTGAGACCAAGGCAGACTACCTGCGCCTACTGGTAGAAGCAGGCTTTACCCATATCGATGCTGTCTCCTTCGTATCGCCGGCTGCGGTCCCTCAGATGGCGGACGCCGAGCGCGTGCTCGAGTTTCTTGACCCTCCTGCAGACGTTGAGGTCATCGGCATCGTGGTCAACGAAAAGGGGGCCGAGCGGGCGATCCAAACTGGAGTCGTCAGGACGCTTGGCTTTCCTTACTCTGTTTCTTCTGAGTTCCTCAAGCGCAATCAGCGACAAAGCCCTGAAGAGGCGCTCGACGAGCTCGAGAAGATAGGAACACTCGCGTATCAGGCTGGTTTGGAGGTCGTCGCGTATGTATCGATGGCCTTTGGCAACCCATATGGAGAGCCCTGGGACGAAGGGGAGACGATAGCCGCCTGCGATTTGCTTGCAGACTCGGGACTGAAACAAATATCGCTCGCCGATACTGTGGGTCTGGCAACTGCGTCAGAAGTGGGCTCTTTGGTGCGCGCCGTTAAGGGTGAACTCAACGGCGTTGAGATTGGCGTACATTTGCATGCGCGGCCCAGCGAGGCCGGAAACAAGATCGCCGCTGCTTATGAAGCAGGTTGCCGGCGCTTCGATACAGCATTGGGAGGGTTAGGCGGGTGTCCGTTTGCGCAAGATGCGCTTGTGGGAAACGTTGCAACGGAAACCGCTTTGGCCGAACTCGGCAGGCTGGGGGCATTCTTGCCCCCTCTTCGATCGATCGATGAGTTGCTGACGATGAGCCGCGTGATGGCGGAAAATTTCGGCGCCGCAACGCAATAAGATCGCGATACCAAACGTGGGGGGCGAATGCCGGAGTCTTACAGCACGGTACTCGTAGAGGAATCCGAAGAGATCCATACGATTAGGTTGAATCGGCCGGCACGCCGGAATGCTCTTAACCCGCAGATGATGAGCGATCTCAGCCATGCCTTCGATGCCGCAGAACATTGCTCGTGCGGAGTTGTCATCTTGACAGGCGCGGGTACAGCCTTTTGCTCGGGAATGGACTTGGACCATTTGAGGACGCTAAGCGAGGAGCGGCCCGAGGACCAGCGTGCGGATGCTGAGTCCTTCGTTTGGCTGATGCGCCGGCTTTACGAGTTCCCGAAACCTACGATTGCTGCGGTGAACGGAACTGCGCTTGCGGGAGGGGCAGGGTTGTCGATGCAATGCGATTTCACACTCGCAGCCGCTGGCGCGAAGATTGGATTTACGGAGGTCAAGGTCGGCTTCATCCCGGCTGTCGTCGCGGTTTTTCTGGTAGCAATCGTAGGCGAAAAACGGACCCGGGAGCTACTGGTTTCGGGGCGGCTCGTGCCCGCAGCCGAAGCCCTCACAATTGGCCTCGCATCCGAAGTATTGCCGGAGGCCGAAGTGATGCCCCGCGCGCGTGCGCTCGCGGCATCCCTAATGAAGAACAGCCCTGTGTCGATGCGAGAGGTGAAGCGGCTGCTCGCTAACTTCTCAAAGACAAGACTGGACATGGATCTGCGGCGAGCAATCCGCTGGAGTGAGAAGCTACGCAATGAAGAAGACTTTCGAGAGGGTCTCCAGGCGTTCTTGAATAAACGTGAACCGATTTGGCCTTCACGCGGGCAGAGATAGCCCTGCACTTGATTTGCGTTTCGCGCAACTGAGAGAGTGGACCTCTTATTGCGTTTTCACAATTACTGTGATCTGGCCAGAGTTGGTTATGTGCAGCTTTTCTTGAAAAGCCGCGTTCGGACTCCAATCCTGGACTACACCAATTGTGAAAACGCCATAGCGCACAAGTTCTGCGGAAATATTGGAGTCCCATGCCGTTGTTGAAATTCCTCGTCGACACCTTCGTGAATGTATTCGGTATTACTCCGCCAAAGCCCCAACAAGAGCGCACAGTAGCGCTTCTCTTGGGCGGGTTTCTGCTTTTCTGTGGTGTCGGACTCGCGAGCTTGCTTGTCTGGATGCTGTTCGGGCAGCATCGTTGAGGGGCAATGCTCCCGGAAAGGCAGAACGTGGATGCGACCGTCTATTTGCAAACAGGAAGGTCTTTTGAATATAAAGAAATCGCCAAAGCGCTGACCAAAAGCGCTCGCTGTACTTTGTGGACCTGAGGCCGGTTAATTCTTTCCAGTGGTGGTTGCAATCGACTCGGCAGACCCTACACCATTGGTGACTGCCGCTTTCTTGTGCAGCTGATGGTGCAAGCAGTAGAGCGCAAGCTCAAGACGATCTGAAACACCAAGCTTGTCGTAAACCTTGCGAAGGTAGTTCTTAATCACCTGCTCGGTTGTTCCCAATTGATAGGCAATCTCCTTGTTGCGCTTTCCCTGCGTAATACAAGTGATGATGGCCAATTCTTTGGGTGACAGCCGCGGCTGACTCCGTGGACTGGTCAGGGCAGTCGCCTGGGAGCGGTACGCCTCGATGACCCAATTGACTGATTGGTTATCGATCCACGTTTCTCCAGCGGCGATTTTGCGTACGCACTTCACCAGCAGGTCAGGTGAAATCGATCGGGGGATCATCCCACGAACACCGCGACGATAAAGTTCGACAGTATTGTTCTCATCCGTCTGTGCTGACTGGACGATGATCTTGAGCTGCGGCGCGCGACGAACGAGCTCTGGGATCGCATCGGTTGTGCCGGAGATGAGGCTACCTTCCAGCAGAACGATGTCGGTAGGGAATCGTTGAACGGCCCCATGCAACCCGGCGAGCGTATCCACTTGAGCGATTACGCGGATGTCGTCTTCGAGAGCAAAAATCTTGCGCATGCCCACTCGGTAGATTGCCTGGGAATCAGCGAGGACGATGCGTATCGCTGCGGAATCCGCGCCGGGATCAGGCGCATAAGCATCTTCGGGCGATAATTCGTCGAAAAATTCTGGTTTGCCTGCGACCATAGGCTCTAGTGACTAAATTGATATTCATCAATGACGGCAGCAGCTTGCCAGCCACCATCATTTTTTGTGGAGCGTACCACACGCCCAGCGCAACGAACTACTACATCCGTCGGAGTACCCATCGCTTCCGCGGGCATGGGGATCGTAAAGCTTACAGCAGTGGCAACGGCTAGCGGGGCCGCCAATTCCTCAAACAGGATGCCGCTGGCCGAAATGTTGACAGTCATGGCACTTACGTCGCCACTTTCGGTCGTAACAACGATCGGAATGCGCAAAGGAAAGCGGACTGCTGCCCGGAGCTCGATTGCGGGAGCCACCGGCGGGGATACGCCTGAATTCATTCCCAAATAATAGCGGTACTTCTGAAGAAGGGAAATACCCAAAGGGACTATTCGACCGCCCAAATGGGGTACGGAAGTCATCACTTGGTAAAGATTTTATCAACCGCTGGCCGTTTAATGCCGCACCCGGAGGAGATGCCGGAGGAGATGCCTATCGGCACTATCTGTATATTTCTTAGTTAATTACCTAAAAGTCGTAGCGCTTGGTTACATTCCAAGGTAACGTCTGCATAGCGCATCTGCGCTCTGCGAGGGTTCTCTTTGAAAATCACCGTAATTCGCGTCCTTAGTGTGGCTTCGCTTCTGGCCATGAGTGCTTCATCAGCGCACGCCAGTTCGCTCCTATACTTAATTAACTTTTGGCAGTGGTAATGCAGGGCTAGCTCTCCTGGTTAGGGCCACAAGCAATTGTGCTTTTTAACCGGGAGAGTTCCTTCGGGTTTGCAGCCGTCAATGCCTGGAGCGGTTTCGATCCCAGCATCCCCTATAAGTTCAATTTGGGAATTGGGCACGATTCGTCTATCCTTCACTATAATTGGTGCACTGTGACGCTCGAGGCGCTCTTCATCGTCGTTTTTCTGTTAGGTTTCCTTGCAGAATTTGCTCTGCTCGGCGTTCTATTGGTGCGTCGCCAATACAAGACATTTCCCGTCTTTACGATCTACATCGCCTTTAATATCTGTTTCGACCTGCTTGTGGGCATTCTCAGCGCAGCTCCAGACCATTCGGTTGCCCAGCAGGCGGGGTTTTTGCTCCTGCCGCTGCAATATTTGCTTGAATTAGCGGTTCTCGTTGAGATCGCCTGGCACCTTGTCAAACCAGTGCAGTCTTCACTCCCGCCGCAAGTTTTGAAGATTTTCGGTTATCTCACACTGGCCGCGCTGGCCGGAGGCGCACTGCTTGCATGGCAAGTCAATCCGGATGCCGCGCAAACGCTGGAAAAACTGAAATTTCGGCTCGACTTGACGATTGGCGTTCTGCGAATGATTCTTTTCGTCCTGACCGCGGGTTTCGCTCAGATGCTGGGAATTGGCTGGAAAGACAAGGTGCTTCAATTGGCTACCGGTCTTTCCTTCTACAGCGCCGTCGAGTTGATAGGGGGCCTGATTCAGAGCCAGCATGGCCCTTCCGCAACGGCAGACCGCATGAGGGGCGTCGGCTATGTGGTCGAACTCGGGTTTTTCGTGTGGGCATTTACAACTAAAGCTGTAGAACGGCGAGAATTTAGTCCCCAAATGCAGGAATTTCTGGTAACAATATCTGGACGTGCACGGGAAACTCGTGCCGCGATTGCTCGGTCACCGGGGAAATAAGGCCATGTTGCTCCCTCTGTTTCAGGTGCTTGTAACTGCCTTGCTGATCTCCTGCGCAGCGTTCTGGCGTAGGCAACTCATGAAGCGCCGCCAAAGAGGCTGGAATGAGATCGTCTGTAAGCTCCGCGATCATGACTGGGGCATCGAAGAGATCGCCGAAGGGTACCTCTACAAGACCGGAATCCGCGCGACCACGGATGACATATGGCAACGCATCACAGGGTGCCGCGGCCTTTGGGCCATGTACAAGAACGCGCCTGTCCTGGTCGAATTGGCCGACTATGCAGCTGAACACGGAGATGGCGTAGATCAGGAGTTGCTTGAAGGGCTGCGAAGTGATGCCTTCCAAATCCGCCTTTTTGTGCTGCGTGCACTCGCTCAACATGCAATCTCAGGCTCCTCCGTTGGAGCGGCGGTCAATGCACATCGGGCGGCGCAGCAGTATAGCTGTATGTTGGCTCGATTGACAGGATTCATGCAGGAGCACTCAGCAATGCTTTTCCCGCGGTATCTCGACGCGGTTGCCTGAAGATCTCGGTCAGCGAGCGCACAACGGTCCTCGACTGAAAAAGCCCCGCGTTGCCAAACAACGGGGGCTTTTTCAGTTGACAGCAGGCAGCAGTTTATTTCTGTGCCTTGCGAAACTCTTCGATTTGAGCGAACTCCTGTTCACTCAGGCGGAACGTGGTGGCCGGAACCGTTCCTTCCACCTGCGCAGGATTACGCGCGCCGACAATCGCTGCAGTGACTGCCGGGTTGTGAAGCGTCCAGGCAATGGCAACCGCACCCGGTTCAACTCCGTGCTTCCGGCCGATTGTTTGCAGGAACTCCGTGAGCTTGAGATTGCGGGTAAGGTTCGGTTCGTTGAACTCGGGCGCCTTGCGCCGCCAATCGTCTTGCGGCAGATTGCGAACACGCTCTGCGGTCATCTTGCCGGTGAGTAGCCCAGAAGCCATTGGGGAGTAAACAATCACGCCGATGTTGTTGCGCTTGCAAAACGGCAAAATCTCATCGGCAACCCCGGGATGCACAAGGGAAAACGGAGGCTGCAGCGAGGTGATCGGAGCAATCTTCTGCACCCGTTCCATTTGCGCTACGGAAAAGTTCGAAACGCCGATATAGCGGACCTTCCCCTCTTCTTTAAGCTTCGCAAGTGTCTCCCAACCCTCTTCGATCTGCTCGTCGGGATTTGGCCAATGCACTTGGTAGAGGTCGATTACATCCAGTTTCAAACGGCGCAGCGACGCTTCGAGTTCACCGCGCACCGAGTCCCGCCGCAAGCTGCGATAGATGATTCTGTCTTCTTTCCACAACTGGGAGCATTTGGTGAAGACATATGGTTTTTTGACGATGTTCTTGAGAGCTTGCCCGACAATCTCTTCGGAATGCCCGAGGCCGTAGCTTGCCGCAGTATCGATCCAGTTGAGGCCGAGGTCGATGGCGCGCTCGATGGCTGCAACTGAATCCTCATCTTCCTGATGGCCCCAGGAGAACTGCCAATCGCCACCACCGAGCGCCCATGCGCCAAAGCCCACGGGTGTGATTTGCAAGTCTGAGTTACCGAGTTGACGGCAAGTGAAGGACGTTATTTTTGGAGGTTGCTTCGTTGAAGTGACCATGCTTCTCCTTAGGATGCCGCCGACAGGGCGAGGATCCGGGTCTTGACTCCCCTTAAGCACAAGCTTAGCCGAACACAGCTTCACAGGGCCTTTGAGGGGTTGTACAAATTATCCTGCTCTGGGGATCAGGACCGTGGACCGTGGTCGCAAGGCAATGTACTTCTGCGTCCTCTACTGCGGGCGGGAAGTTTGCGCCTGCCCTCTGGAAGGTTGCGGAAAGCACTGAATTCATGAATACTAAGTAGCGTGGCAGGATTTTGCCGTATCCCCGCAGAAAGCTTGGATCACACTTTTCCTGGCGTTCTTTAGCGGCCATCGATTTACAGGGACCGAGCTGGAAATGGACATCCAGTATGCATTGTAAGGGCGGCTGGATTGTGCGTCTCCACGAGTGGGACCTGCACGTGAAAAGAGTTTGGAAAGGATTTGAAGACCAGTGTTAATGATTCGTTTGGCGCGTTTTGGCGCGCGGAAGCAGCCCTACTATCGCGTTGTAGTGATTGAGAAGGACCGGGCGCGCAATGGGCGTTCGATCGAGGTCGTGGGAACTTATAACCCGAGGACCAACCCAGCTAGCGTTGATCTTAAACGGGAACGCATTGAGTATTGGACGAGCAAGGGAGCCCAGCTCTCTGATCGCGTGGGAAAATTGCTCTCCACACCCAACCAACCCGCCGCCGTTTAGTTCTTAAAATCCCGAGTAGATGTCGTGTACTTTCAATCGCTATCGCGAGTCGCGGGAAATTCCCGCGACTTAGCACAGCGAGTTCGTGTATTGTTTGGTCACAACTTCGGATTTCCATCGAAAATGGGGACTGAAGATGAGCACTGGACACACTAGCGGCGCAGGCTGTCTAATGCGTCCTCCTAAGGAGAACCGAGAATACTCGGGCTCCAAGTAAGCGTTTTACGCTGTTGGCCGACTGCCTAGGAATGTTGATAGGTCCCGGTTTTACGGCATTTTTTTCCGAGGGCGTTATTCGATGACGTTAGATGAGAAGCATGACGACATGCAGCAACTGGTGACAGAAATCGCCAGAGCATTAGTCGATGAACCTGAAGCGGTCGAAGTTCAGGCCGTGGCCCGAGACGAGAACACGATTTTGCGCTTGCGGGTAGCACCCTCCGACGTTGGCAAGGTCATCGGCAAGCAGGGACGGACGGCACGCTCCATGCGTACCATTCTGAGCGCGGTCAGTATGAAGCTGCACCACCGTTACACGCTTGACATCCTCGAAGAGGGTGCTGCAGGCGCGGTGGAGCAGTAGATTTTTCAGGTCCGCAGCTTGGGATCCGCCTAAAGCAAGCCCGCCGACGCGGGCTCCAGTCACGCATGTAGAGGCGTTGACGGGGCCGTTTTTCTGTGGCCCGAGAACAAGCTTGCAACGAGGGCGGAGTTGGAGAACGCGACGACGGATGCGAATTGGGTGGTCCTCGCCCGCGTGGTGCGCCCACAGGGTCGCCGCGGAGAACTGTTGGCCGAGGTTCTAACTGATTTTCCCGACAGCTTCGCCCAGCGCAAGCAGCTGTTTCTCCGTTCAAAGAGCGGCGAAGCCGGCGCCGGAGTTCGCCCTGTTGCTCTGGAAACTTTCTGGCATCACAAAGGGCGCGTCGTCTTGAAGTTCGCCGGCATTGACTCGATCAGCGACGCGGAACCATTCCGCGGTTTCGAGGTTGTGGTCCCCTTTTCGGAAAGAATGCCTCTGGCTGATGACGCAGTCTACGTAAGCGACCTTGTCGGGACGCGCGTGATGGATGTCAGCCGTGTTCCAGCCGAGGATGTGGGGGAAATTGTCGACGTCATACCAGAGGGCATAGGACCGGCGATGCTCGTCTTGAACACAGGCGCTCGAGAGGCTGCGCTGGTTCCCTTCGTGAAGGCCTATCTCCACCGCATTGATCTGCCGGCCAAGCGCATCGAGATGCTTCTGCCGGAAGGCCTGCTGGCGATAGACGCTCCGTTGACCAACGAGGAGGCGCAGCGCATGCATGAAGAGAGGAAGACGGGTGATTAGGCTTGGTTTCAAGCTGGTGGGCGAGGAAGGCGCTGCTGGAATCGGTGGTACCGAGCGCCGGCAATCGAGTATGCGTCTGAAACCGACAGGTTAGTCAGAATGGAGTGACCGGTCCAATGCGCTGACCGTGGGTTAGGCTGTGAGTTCAGAGAGAGTCACAGCTCAGAGCCACAAGCGGAGAGGAACCGGTCATGAAGGAGAAGGTACGATTTTTGGGTTTAGATGTCCATGCCGAAACAATAGCCGTAGCGATTGCCGAGCCGGAGGGAGAGGTACGAAGTTTTGGGACGATTGTGAACCGCGGGGAATCGATAGGCAAGCTGATAAAGAAGCTTGGCCCAGTAGAGAAGCTGCGGGCCTGTTATGAGGC
>DASYBJ010000299.1:0-3749 GCA_036500845.1 Acidobacteriaceae bacterium | reverse complement strand
GTGTGTCAGCGGCTTCACCTTGATGGCTCAGAACAAGACTACCTAGGAGAACGGCCCTGAACGTGTTCTGGAAAGGGTAGGGAATGGACATAATCGCTCCACACCGAAGATAACAAACATGCATGGTCCTGCTCAGGTTCCTGCAAACGGGGTTATCGGTAAGTAGGCCAGTGTCGGTTCAGGTCAACTCATTCTCTCTCGATGAGCGCATTGGCCTGTTGGCGACAGTTGCTCCCATCAGTCGTTCACAGACAATGGTGACGTCCGCCTTGACAATCCCCCCTATACCTGTTTAGTCTATGCCTGTAGTGAACAAGGCTATGAGAGAAACCAATTCACGCGATTTGTTTCCCGGCGCGCTCGAGATGATGATTCTCGAGTCGCTCCGCCGGCAGCCGGCGCACGGATATGCGCTGGTGCAGCACATCCAGCAACGATCCAACAACCTGCTGCAAGTAGAAGAGGGTTCACTCTATCCCGCGCTGCAGCGGTTGCTGAAGGCGAAGTTGGTGAAGGCCGACTGGGAACTCTCCTCGACCAATCGGCGAGTGAGAACCTATCAGATAACTGCTGCGGGCCTGCGCCGCCTGGAGCAGCAGATTTCCAGCTTTGAGCGCATGTTCGAGGGCATCTCACTGGTCCTGAACCCAGGTAAAGCCACAACAAGTTGATGGGGCTAGCTGAAAGGAATCTCCAATGGACTGGATTCCGCAGATTTTCCGCCGCCGTAAGTTCTACGAAGATCTTTCCGAAGAGATTCGCCTGCACATTGAAGAGCGTACCGAGCAGTTGATGTGCGATGGGATGAGTGCCGAAGAAGCGACGCAGGCAGCGCGGCGAGCTTTCGGCAACCGGACGCTGCTTGAGGAACGCAGCCGCGAAGTGTGGCAATGGCCCACGTTGGAATCGATCGGGGCCGATCTGTGGTTTGCCGCGCGGCAGTTGCGCCATTCTCCCGGATTTGCGGTTATCGCTGTTTCAACGCTGGCCCTGGCCATTGGCGCGAATGGCCTTGTCTTTGGGGTATTGAATGCGCTCATTTTGCGTCCGCTAAATGTGCCTCAGGCAGAGAGTCTTTTCATCGTCCAGCACGGGAGAGACTTCGGGTCCCACTCCTATCCCGACTATCGCGATCTTCGCCAGCGCAATCGCAGCTTCGATGATCTGGCAACTTGTGCCATCTCGCAGACAGGGCTGGATACAGGCAAGGATCCGTCCAATGTATGGGACTACGAGACCAGCGCAAACTACTTCGACGTATTGCGCATGCATCCGTACCTTGGCCGTCTCTTCCACGATTCCGACGAACACGGCCCAAACAGCATGCCGTATGTCGTGCTCTCCTACGCATATTGGCACAGCCATTTTCAGGACGATCGCGGCGTTGTGGGCAGCGTAGTTCGGCTCAATAAGCATCCATTTACCATCCTCGGCGTGGCGCCTCCAGGGTTCCGGGGGACATTGCTGTTTTACGCTCCGGATATCTTCTTGCCCATCGTGAACCACGAGCAGTTGTCGGGCGAAAAAATCCTGGACGCGCGCGGGATACCCTGGATGTTTGAGGTGATGGGACATCTGAAGCCGGGAGTCACCCCGGCGCAGGCCACTGACGATCTGAATTCCGTGAATTCGTATCTAAAGAGAAGTTATCCCCAGGAAGAAAGTAAAGAGCTTTATACTTTGGCACGGCCAGGTCTTCATGGCGACCTTCTAGGCCGGCCAATGCAGGGTTTCCTCACTGGATTGATGCTGCTGTCGGGTTTGATCCTGTTGGCGGCGTGTGCCAACCTGGGCAGCCTGTTTGCAGCGCGCGCCGCTGACCATTCCAGGGAGATTGCTCTGCGGCTCGCGCTCGGGTCGAGCCGCAATCGCATTCTGCGGCAATTGTTCACGGAATCCCTGCTGCTTTCAATCGCCGGAGGCATTCTGGGACTCGTGGGAACCGTAGTGCTACTGCGCCGGTTGAGCGTGTGGCAGCCATTTCCGCAGTTTCCCATGCATGTGCCAGTAAATCCGGACGCTAACGTTTATTTGCTGGCTTTGGTCCTGGCATTGGTGAGCGGAGTTCTCTTTGGTATTGTTCCCGTGCGCCAGGTTCTCCGGGCCAATCCGTACGAGATCGTCAAAGCGGGATCGACAGGCGCGTTCGGGCGCCGAATCACCGCGCGAGACGTATTGCTTGTTGTCCAAATTGCGATCTGCGCCGTGCTGGTCACTTCATCGATGGTTGCTCTACGTGGACTCATGCGCTCGATGCACAGCAACTTCGGTTTTGACCCGCGAAACGTGATGCTGGTAGACACAGAACTGAAGACAGCAGGTTACAGCGGCGACAGGATACCCGCTATGCAACGGCGCATGATCGATGCCCTGCAAGGAATTCCTGGCGTAGATTCCGTAGGATCAGTGAATCATCCGCCGTTAGCGATGGGCAGTCCCTGGCAAGGGATTGTCTATACCGACACAACCGGGGATCTAAGCCCATCGAACGCGGCGGCCGACTCTTATATGTTCAATATAACCCCAGACTATTTTCGCGCATCCGGCACATCTTTATTGGCAGGCAGAGCCTTCTCATGGCATGACGACACAAACGCCCCGCTCGTAGCCGTCGTAAATCGGGAGTTCGCAAACAAGGTGCTGGGGACAATAACGGACGCTATCGGCCGGCATTTCAAAATGCGGGATGGAAGGCGCGTGCAAGTGGTGGGTCTGGTCGAAGACGGAAAGTATGTGAGTCTCACCGAGAGTCCGCAACCGGCAATGTTCCTCCCCCTTCTGCAATCGCCGGCCAGTTGGACATGGCTTGCGGTACGCTCCAACCGCGACCAGCAGCAACTTGCCGCGGCCGTGAGAAGTGTGCTCCGGGATATCGACCCAGGGGTGGTTCTGACGGTTCGACCATGGAGCCAGGACCTGGGTGCGACTTTGTTCCCCTCGCGCATGGCGACCGTGTCGCTTGGTGTATTGGGCGCGATGGGCGCCATGCTGTCGATTACCGGCATCTTTGGAATGGCGGCGTACTCGGTGAGCAAGCGGCTTCGCGAGCTGGGAATCCGAATGGCGTTGGGAGCGCAACGAAACGAAGTGTTGCAGGCCGCGCTGGGACGTGCGTTCAAACTGTTGGCGATTGGCTCGACCGGGGGATTGGTGCTGGGAATCCTAGCCGGCAGGGTTCTCGCTTCTATCGTCTATCAGGCGACACCGCGCGATCCAGTGGTGCTGGCCGGCGTTATTCTGGCAATGGCTGCGCTGGGCCTGCTGGCCACTTGGATTCCGGCGCAGCGTGCGCTTTCGGTCAATCCTCTGATGCTGCTGCGCGAAGACTGAGGCAGCGGGGCTCCGCCTCGAATGGACGGATCCTCGATGTAGTCAGGACTACCGCAGCGATCCATTCTCGGTTTATGCCAAATCGGCGAGTATCAAATCGAGCGGGTTCAGGCTGGAAACGCGCTTAATCCTGCTTCTCATCAAATGACGATTGACCTTACCGATAAGCGTACTTTCCAGGAATCGGCCCGAAGATGCCTATCGGTGACAAGGCGATCACTTCCGGGAAGCCCACTTTATCGGTACTAACCCAAATCAGCCAAACTCTGAAGGACAGCTAATTCACCACGAGTGTGAAGGTTATGGCGTGGGAGAGTGTCCCGCTTGATGCCGTTACTGTCACTGTTGAGCTGATTGGACCCGACGTTCCTGACGAACCACCGGAAGTCGAGCTGCCGCCGCAACCGCTGAGTAGAAGG
>DASYBJ010000298.1:0-18526 GCA_036500845.1 Acidobacteriaceae bacterium | reverse complement strand
GCAGCCAGTTTTCCTCAAAAGAGGCTTCCACCCTTACCACGCAGAACTCATTCGCTACCCAAAGGTAACTTTCCGCGCTTACCGCGCTTATCGCGCACTATTCTCCTCCAACCGGTGCCCGGCTCTGGGCGACGATGACAGGGAAGCACAGCATCGTAACCTGCAGCTGCTCGTGACCTGCACTCGACACGCAATTACTTATGACGTTCTGTTTAGCTAATCAGAGCTTCCCTACGAGAATTGTTTAGAAACTCCTAAGTATCTGCCTAAGGTTCGCCTCATCTGCGTCGGCCTGTTCTGGACCTCAAAGTGCACTATTCCGATGCATATGGCCGCTTCCGCAGAAACATCTGGCTCGATTACCTCCGGCTCCGCAGTTGGAAAAAGGAAGAATGCCAGCAGGGCATGGGTCATCATCGGCGCTCTGCTGCTCATCGGCGCAAACGTAGGTTTCTGGTTCTATCGCACAAAAGTCCAGGAAGGCGCCATCCCGATAACTGCCGCGGCTCAGGCATCCGCTCAACCACAATCTGAGAGCGTTCCCCTCGAACCCTTCGTCGTCAATCTCGCAGCTGGGGAGAGCTACTTGAAGGTCGCGATGACATTGGCTGTCCGGAGCCGAACGACGCCGAAATCGAGGAACACCCCGCACGAAGTTCTTGAGTCCGCCGTGGTACGGGACACAATCTTGAATACGCTTTCGGCTCAGGATGCCGGAACCCTCCTGACAGTTCAAGGCAAGGAAGCACTCAAGAAAGCTTTGAAGTCCGCTTTGAATGCCAAGGATCCAAGCTCCGGCGTGAAAGATATTTACTTCACCGAGTTTCTCGTTGAACGGTAGGGCTGGTTGGCTAGGAGCCGAGGCGACTTTCGAGGACGCGAATGGATACCGACACAGTTATAGAAGACGAGGACGCTCCGGCTAGTACAGACCCTGGCTTGGACGGTTGGGCGGCAGTCGGGATGCTGTCTACAAATGTCATGGTGGCGGTGCCTATTCCGAAATTTCGTGTTCGCGATGTCTTAGCGCTGAAGCCGGGGTACATCGTGTCGTCAGAGTGGCACGGGGGGAGGGATATCCCTCTCCTGGCCGGCGAGATTCAATTTGCCTGGATAGAGTTCGAGGTTATGGATGAAAAGCTCAATGCGCGTATTACGCGCTTCTCGTGAACCGAATGAGGATGCAGACTCGAAATCCGGATGGGTTTGGGCCTTGTGGTCGCATGTCCGCAACCGGAGCAAGCGGCGAATGCGCATTGAGGAGTGTCTGTCGCTCGGGGGTAAACGGTCGCTCGTTTTGATTGAGTGTGATGGCAGCTCCTACTTCGTTGGCTGCGGAGCAGCCGGAGTGAACTGCATTCTACCGGTGCCATCTACGGCATCAGGATATGCGGCCACGTCCTCGCAGCTTGACCAGGCCAGCGCCGGCCCAGTCTTCGCGGCCGGGTTCG
This sequence comes from Acidobacteriaceae bacterium, assembly GCA_036500845.1. Classification (GTDB taxonomy): domain Bacteria; phylum Acidobacteriota; class Terriglobia; order Terriglobales; family Acidobacteriaceae; genus PALSA-350. The sequence continues at coordinate 17,075 of DASYBJ010000298.1, read as the reverse complement.
TGACCGGCGATCGAGGATTGAACTCATGATTCGACCAATCATCGCGCCTCTGTTCTTTGCCGCTTTGCCCCCAGCCGCTCCGCTCACACCGGAGGGGTTGCGGCTGGTCGGCAACAACACCGTCCCGTGGACGATCGTCTTCCTTTTGACTCTCCTCACACTTGTTCCAGCAATTCTGCTCTCGATGACGCCCATGATCAGGCTGCTGGTCGTCTTCCATTTCCTGCGTCAGGCATTGGGTACACAAACCGCTCCGAGCAGCCAGGTGTTGATGGGGTTGGCACTCATGATGACGTGGTTCTTGATGCAGCCAGTACTCCTGGACGTGCAGCACGAGGCGGTGGAGCCGTTTCAGCAGGGTAAGGTTGACGGCTTGACCGCTATCCGTCTGGGAGCCGATCCTCCCCGAAGGTTCATGCTCCGCTATGCACGCGAGAAGGATCTGGCGCTCTTTGCAAACGCGTCGGGTATTCCTCGCCCCCAAATGCGTAACGATTTGCCGTTACGCATTGTGGTGCCGGCCTACATGCTTTCCGAATTGAAGTCCGGCTTCCAGATCGGCGCAGTACTCTTCCTGCCATTCCTGCTGGTCGACCTCGTCGTTGCATCCATTACAACGTCGATCGGGATGATGCAGCTGCCTCCAGTTGTGGTTTCGACGCCAATCAAGATCTTCCTATTCGTGATGGTGGATGGCTGGAATATGGTGGCCGGTTCGTTGCTGAAGAGTTTCTGAGAGCGATTCCAATCGCGGCGTGGAGGAGGTCCGATGGGCCCAGATCAGGTGACGGAACTGATGCGAATGCTGTTGAAGGAGGCATTCATTATTAGCGGGCCAATTCTCTTGTTGGCCACGGTTGTCAGTTTCGCGGTGAGTCTCGTCCTCACGCTCATCTCTTTGCAGGATCAAACGCTCTCGACAGTGCCTCGCTTGTTGGTGGTGGGCTTAGCCATTCTGGTGGGCGCGCCATGGATGGTCCGCCGCTTGGCCGCTTATTCCTTGGTATTGCTCAGTGATTTTCACCGGTTCGCGCGATAGGCAGGTTCATGCTCGCTCCCCCAGTAAATGGTATGGCCGAGGTTTGGTGGAACTTCTTCGAGACTGCGCTGCTGTTGCTCGTGCGCATTAGCGGGCTGATGGTTTTTGCACCGCCCTTCTCCTCGGATGCGATCCCGGTGCGGATCAAAATCGGCCTGACGCTTGTCTTGACGATTGTGATTGCGCCTATCGCCGCCGCATCGAAGAGGCCGCTCAGCATGGGCGTGGAAGCAATTCTAGGGGAGCTGGCTGTGGGGTTATTGCTGGGCATCTTGCTCACCTTTTTGCAGGAGGCGGTGACCTTCGCCGGTTATCTTCTCAATCTGGAATTCAGCTTCTCACTGGTCAATGTGCTCGATCCGGGCAGCAAGGTCGAAACACCGTTGATGGGTCAGTTGGCCAGCCTGATCTTGTTGCTTGTGCTCTTCACTGGAGGGCTCTACCGGGTGGTGGTCGAGGCGATGTTGCGCACGCTGGTCGCTGTCCCCGCAGGACAGGCACGGTTTGACGCGTTCGTCTCTCCAGCGATTCTAAGTATGTTCGGCGGTATTCTTCTCGCCGGCATTCAGCTGGCTTCGCCGGTGATCGCGGCCACCTTCCTGGTTCAGGTCACGACGGCCTTGGTAGGAAAACTGTCGCCCTCGCTGCCGGTAATGATTGTGGGCATCCCTCTCAAAACTCTCACCGGATACGTGGTGTTGACCGCGAGCCTGGGTTTGTGGCCCAGGTTCATCGATGGACGATTCTCCGCTTTGCTGGATGCGGCGATGCAACTGCTCGAACATCATCTGAAGGCCTGACAAAGAGATGGCGGATCAGCAGACAGAAAAAGCGACTCCGAAGAGACGGCAACAAGCGCGAGAGCAGGGGCAGGTGGTGCGCAGCCGCGAGTTGACGGCTTCACTCGTTCTGCTGGGAGGATGTCTTTTTCTCAGGTGGTTTGCCGGTGCATTCGTGATTGAATGGCGGACGGTTCTTTTTACGGTTATGGAGCAGGCCGTTCACTGCGATTTCAGCGTGCTTGCAGGAAATCAGGCCTTATTTCTCGTGCGCGCGTCGTTGCTCCCGGCGCTTTTTCCAGTTGAGCTTCTCATGGGGGGTCTCTTCTCAGTTGCTGCTCTGGTGAGCGTGGCGCAAAGTGGAGGCATTGCGGTGAAGCAAGACGCATTCACTCCACAGTTTTCGCGGTTGTCGCCAGCCTCATATTCGCGCCAGGTATTCTCCTTTACCGGACTAGCGCGCTTACTGAAGTCTCTTGTGCCGACGCTCTTTATGCTTTTTCTCGCATGGCGCCTGGTTTCGAGCCAGTTCCTCTCGACGCCTCTCCTCTCGCTCATGCGAGTGCCGGAGATGTATCAGGAAGCCTACAGTCTGCTCATGCAGGCCTCCTGCCTCATGCTCGGTTGGTCGGGATTGGACTATCTCGTGGAGTGGTGGACACACGAGCAAAGCATGCGGATGAGCAAGCAGGACATTCGCGACGAGATGAAGCAGACAGAGGGCAGTCCACAGGTACGCCGCCGGATCCGTTCCATCCAGCGGCAGATGCGGCGGCGGCAGCTCAGGGCGGACGTTTCCCGGGCCAGCGTCGTTATTACCAATCCAACACACTATGCAGTGGCCCTGGAGTTCTCTTTCGAGACGATGCAAGCTCCCAAAGTTTTGGCCAAAGGCAGAAACCTGATTGCGGAACAGATGAAGCAAGAGGCTCGCTGGGCAGGCGTGCCTATTGTCGAGAACCCGCCGCTTGCGCGGTCGCTTTACCGGTCGGTGGAGCCGGGGCAAAGCATTCCGTACGACCTGTATGCCATGGTGGCGGAGATTCTGGCCTTTCTCTATCGTGCGGAGCTCGAACAGCGGGCACGTGAGCGCGTGCGTGCGGAACGGCGGAGATCGAAACAGACACATGGCACTCCGCCGGGGCAGTCTGCTCCACCGGAAAATCTACAGCAATTGGGCCCAGGGTCGCCTACGCCCGCGTCTGCGTCCTTGCCACCGCCGAACGCAAATGAAGAGCTGGTCGAGAACAGCGAACAAGGAGCCCCGCAAGCATGAGTACTGCAAAAGCAACCTTGGCAACCCCAGTTGGACCTGCCGGTACAGGACCGCAGCCAGCAGCGCAGGGTGACCGTCAACATCAGGTTCCAGTCACTGCTCAAGCGACCTCTGTCCGATCTAGCTCTGTGCAATCTGGTTCCGCTCAATCGCCCGGTTCCTCCCAGCCCGGACTGAGTTCGTCACAGCCAACCACTGTTGCGAAAGGGACGGGTCAAGCTCGCGGCATGCGGCACTGGAGCCAGCGGCTCTCGAATCTATTTCTGCCGATCGCTGCCATCAGCATGGTCTTCGTCATGCTGGTACCGCTTCCGGCCATTCTGCTCGACGTGCTCTTGGCTGCTTCGATTACGGCCGCCCTCGTCGTTTTTCTCTCCGCATTGCAGCTGCAGCGTGCTGTCGACTTCTCCGTTTTTCCGACGATGCTTCTCCTGCTGACGTTGATGCGTCTTTCCTTGAACCTCGCATCCAGCCGCAGAATCCTGTTGCACGGGCACGAAGGGACTGCGGCCGCCGGCAACGTCATTGAGGCCTTCGGGCAGTTCGTGGTCGGCGGAAACTATGTGGTCGGATTTGTTCTCTTTCTGGCTCTGATCGCGATCCAGTTTCTTGTTGTGAGCCACGGCGCGGTGCGTACTGCGGAAGTGACAGCGCGCTTTACGCTTGACGCGCTGCCGGGCAAACAGATGGCCATCGACGCCGATCTGAATGCCGGATTGATCGATGAGGTGGCAGCGCGTAAACGGCGCGAGGCGATCGCCCGGGAAGCAGAATTCTATGGTGCCATGGACGGCTCGGCGCGTTTTACGCAGCGGGATGCGTTAGCGACCATCCTTATCACAGCCATCAATATCGCAGCCGGTTTGCTGATCGGGGTTTTGCAGCAAGGCATGCAACTCGGCGACGCGCTCCGTACCTACACCATCCTGACAGTGGGCGATGGCCTGGTGACGATGATCCCTTCGCTGCTGGTATCGGTAGCTGGGGGCCTCGTGTTGACCAGGGCCTCTTCATCCGCACCTCTCGGAGACGAGTTGGAGAAACAACTCTTCAGCCGCCCCACAACACTTTGGGTTGCGGCTGGAGTGCTTGTCTTGCTCGCCCTGGTCCCCGGCATGCCAAAGCTCCCATTTTTATTGGTGGCGATTGCTCTTGGCGCGGCGGCCCGGTCGGTCGACCGGCGCCAGCGGCAGGCAGTCACGGTCGAGGAAGACTCGAAGGCTGCGAAGCAGGAGGCGAATGGCTCAGAGAATCTTGCTGCCTCGCTCAAATTGGACGAGCTCTGCCTGGAAATTGGATTTCAGCTCATCCCTCTGGTTGATGAGAAGCAAGGTGGCCTGATGTTGCAGCGGGTCCGTGCATTGCGCAAGCATCTGGCGTCGCAACTCGGCTTCATTGTGCCCTCGGTCCACATCACCGACAATCTCCGCCTGCGTCCACGGGAATATTCCATCCTGATGCGTGGCGTCGAGATCGGCAAGTGGGAACTTGAGTCAGGTTGCGTGCTCGCCGTCTCGAACGAAGTGCATGCGCGCCCGATTCAAGGCAAAGAGACGACGGAACCTGCCTTCGGAGTGCCTGCGCGCTGGATTGATCCGAAGATCGAAGATCAGGCGTTGGCCGCGGGCTATTCCGTCGTGGACCAGACAACGGTGATTGCTACACATTTAGGTGAGCTGATTCGAAAGAACGCACAGGAGCTCCTGGGGCGCGGCGAAACGAAGCGCCTGCTCGAGACACTCAACGACTCGCACCCGCGGTTGGTTGAGGAACTGGTACCGAAATTGCTCACACTTGGAGAAGTACAACGTGTTTTGCAACAGTTGCTGCGCGAGGCTGTCTCTATCCGCAACTTGGGCTCAATTCTCGAGGCGCTCGTTGAAACCGCGCAGACGAACAAGACACTGCCCGCACTCGTCGAGAGTGCGCGGCAGGCTTTGGGAAGAAATCTCGTTCAGCCCCTGCTCTCCCCCGATGGAACTTTGCGGGTCCTAACCTTGCAGCCACAGATTGAAGACCAAATCGTTCGCACGCTCGAGGGAGAATCGGGGGGCCGCGCAGGAAGCGATCCGCTCACGCGGACGGATTCCTCTCAAAATGTGCTGCGCAAACTGATCGAAGCTTTGAAACCCCTAATCCAACATCAGCCGGAATCGGCAACTCCCGTGCTTCTTTGTTCGAGTCCGACGCGGTATCACCTGCGACGGTGGTTGGAGCCGTTTGCGCCGCGACTAGCGGTGATCGCTCCAGCGGAGATCCCGTCCGGCATCCAGGTTCGTTCGATTGGAGTGGTCAATTAAATTCCCGCTTTGCCTATCTCGAGCCGGTGGCAGAGGCACACGCTGCTGTGCGTTGGCTGAGAAGTCTGTTTCGTATCTGATGAGGTAAGTGCATGCAGAGCTTTACCTATGGCCGGCAGTCTGTTCCTTATCCCGCACCATCTCAGGCGCCCGCGCCCTCTGCCGGGGAGGCGTGTCCGGCCGACCGTGAACAGGTACTTCTTGAGAACCTGCCAATGGTTCGCTTCGTCGCCCGGCGCATTCACGAAAAGCTGCCGCAACACGTTCAGCTCGAAGATCTGGTCAGTGCGGGAATTCTGGGCTTGATGGACGCGACCGCCAAATTTGATCCGGCGAAGAACACCCAATTCCGTACCTACGCTCAGTTTCGTATCCGTGGTGCCATCCTCGATAGCCTGCGTGATGTGGACTGGGGTCCACGCGATCTGCGCCGCAAAGGGAGGGCGATTGAAGACGCGATCCGGGCCCTGACGGTTCGGCTCGGGAGAGCGCCGGTCGAGGCAGAGATCGCCAACGAGCTGGGCCAAACGCTCGAGGAATACCAAAAGACTTTGAGCGATTTGAAAGGCCTGGAAATTGGGAGCCTGCACGCGCAACGCAACGAAGATTCGGGAGAAGAGGAGTTGGCCTATGTGCCGGGGCCGCCCGGTGAGGATCCCCTCTTTTTATGTATGCGGGCAGAAATGCGCGACCGGTTGCAAGGTGCGATTGAAGAACTGCCGGAGAACGAGCGCCTGGTTCTCAGCCTTTATTACTACGAAGAGCTCACGATGAAGGAGATTGCTCTGGTGCTGAACGTGACTGCATCCCGGATATCACAGATTCGTTCGTCTGCAATTCTGCACATGCGAGCGAAGCTTGAGGAAATAGCCGCCCCAGTAACCAAGACAGCGGCGGCGCAGGAGAAGACCAGCGAATGACAGAGCAGAAAGGACAGCGAGAAACGCGGGCAAGGAAGCGGGGCAAGACAGCGGGCGACGCTCGAGAAGCACGGACTTGGATTCAGACGTTTGAGCAATTGTGGCTGCGTTCGGTTTGCCAGGTTCTCCAAGAAGTCGCCGGAATGAGCTGTGAAATCGGAACTATGAGTGAAGCCGAGTCTGAACGCTCCTTGAGTGTGCGGTCGGAGTTCGATATCAGCGGCGATTTCCGTGGCCAGCTCGTCTTCGGAATCCCGGCTTCCTCGCGAGAGTTCACCTCCTTGCTCCTTTCGGAAAACGACGGCAACAGCGAAGAGAAGAGTTGGGACGATCTCTCCGGGAAAATCGCGAATCAATGGTTGAGTATGGTGCTGGAGGAAACCGGTCTGCTCTGCAAGGTCGAACGTGTGGAACGGCGTACAGAGCGGGATCTACCCGACGCATCTGCAGCGGGACTCTTCTGCACTCTGACCAGCCCCAGAGTCAACTTGCCGGTTTGCCTCGCGATCAGAGGAGACCTCACTAAACCTTCGCGAACGGGAGCGAAACCAGGGTTGCGGGCTACTGATTCTTCTCCAGGAATACAACAGAAAGAACAATCGGCCTTCGACGGAGAGAGCGCGAATCTTGATCTGCTGCTCGACATAGAGCTGCAGGCGTCGCTGCGCTTTGGCGGCCGCGAAATGTCCTTGCACGAGATCCTCGATCTTGGCCCGGGCGATGTTGTACCCCTGGACAGGACGGTGCAGGCTCCGGTCGATCTGGTGGTTGGTGATCGTATTGTTGCGCGTGGAGAAGTAGTGCTGGTCGACGGCAATTATGGCTTACGCGTCACCGAAGTGGCGGAACCTCGTAAACGATTGGAGACTGTCCGATGCCTCTTTTAGATTCGTTGCGCCGGTTGACAGCAGGTATTCCGCATCCCGGTGTTCTGCTTGAGAGAAGACCGCCGCAAGAGAACGTCAAGACCGAAGCTGTTTGGCGGGAGTGTGAGAGTCCGGCCTGCGGCGGCATTCACCGCAAACACGGCCTACTCGCAGGGCGCCATTTCGAGGGGCGCTGGATGTGTTCGGAGGCATGCTGGTCCGCGATGCTGCTTCGGCGGATCGAGCGGGAACTCGTGGCTGGCGACTCCGGTGGTGTGGCCGCGCATGCGCACCGCGTGCCGATCGGTCTGCTGCTGCTTTCGTTGGGATGGGTCACCGCGGATGAATTGCAGGCTGCTCTTGAGTCGCAGCGCAAGGCCGGCAAGGGCCGCATCGGGGATTGGTTACGCAAGCAGACGGCGATCACTGAAAAAGAGATCACGCGCGCTCTTGCGATGCAATGGAATTGCCCGGTCTTCGATCTTGAGGCGTACCGGCCACAGACGGCTGAGATTCCGCGTGAACTCGTGGAAACCTACCGCATTCTGCCTCTCCCCGCCCGCAATCGAAGTGCGCTCTACCTTGCTTTCGACAACGGAATCGACTCCATCGCCTCGTATGCGGTTCGTCATATGACGGGAGTCCCTATCGAGTCGGGCGTAGCGCCGGAGAGCGCTTTCGAAAATGCCTGGAGGCGTGCTCTTCCCTTGCAAACCCGGGCGGCCGCTGTAGTGCCGGTGGAAACCACGGCCGAGCTCCATGCCGCGGTTACTTCCACGCTCGAGGGTCAAGAAGTAGGTGATGCACGACTCACGCGTTTCCATCAATACATATGGTTACGCACTCTTGGCGTCACGCAAGTACTCAGGAAAGACATGCAATCCGGCAAGGTCAACGCCGCGGACTACCTCTATCGCCTGCCGTCGCAAACGCCAAATCCGCAATAAGCGGTTTCTAACCACGTCACCGGCGATTTGGTACCAGCCATGCAAGGAAGTTAGATATGGATAGCGGATATTACGCAGTATTGAGCGGATTGCTGGCGCGAAGCCAGGCTCTGGATACGGCGGCAAACAATCTGGCCAACGCGAGCACGAACGGTTTTCGCGCAGAACAGAATTTCTTTCGCGATGCGGTACTCGGTCCGAATGCGTCCGGCTCTCAGCTCAATGGAGTGTTGAACAATTTTGGAGTTCTCGGCGGCAACCACATCGATCTCGGGCAGGGCCAGCTTACCGTTACCGGAAACCCGCTGGACGTAGGCATCCAAGGTTCCGGCTTCTTTACTGTCCAGACTGCAAATGGAGTCCGCTACACCCGCGATGGCGCTTTTCAACGTTCCCCGAACAGTACATTGACGACTTCGCGCAATGAGCCTCTGCTCGGAACTAACGGTAGGCCGATCATACTTCCTCCCGGCCAGGTCGAGATTGCCCCGGACGGAACGGTCTCGATTGGGGGAGGTGTAGCCGGTCGGATCGCGGTCGTCGATTTTCCCTCCGGCACGCTTATCTCGCCTGAAGGGACAACTCTTTACCGCGCGCCGGCGCAGGCAGCCGTTCCTGCCCGATCGGCGGCTTTACATCAAGGCAGCATCGAGGGCTCTAATCTCAACGTTGTGGAAGGCACCATGCAGTTGATGCTCGTGCAGCGGCAGGCCGAGATGATGCAGAAGGCCCTGAGCATCTTCTACTCGGACCTCAACAAGACAGCCACCGAGGATCTGGCCAAGGTCGTATAAGCGGGGAAAGAAATCAAAAAACTGTGACACCGCTCTGAATAAGATCGCTCTGACCAACTAAGATGCTCGACCAAGATCAAAAACCAGACCGGGCAATCGATCACACGGCAATTATGAAGTAAGGAACTCACCGAAGCGAGAAATCAGGAGAAACCGCGACATGATTCGAGCTTTATACACCGCAGCGAGCGGAATGGAAGCGCAGCAGTTGAACCTCGACACGATTGCGAACAATCTTGCGAACTCTGCGACGACGGGATTCCAGGGGCGCCGGCTGGACTTTCAGGACATGATCTATCAAAACATGGTCACGCCGGGTGCGGCGCAAAGCCAGCAGACGGTTGCGGCCGGGTTGCAGGTGGGCTTGGGCACCAAGTCTTCTGCGACTGAGGTCATCCAGACTCAAGGCACTCTCACAAAGACGAGCAATCCGTTGGATGTCGCCATTCAAGGGCCAGGATACTTTACGGTGACTCTTCCCGACGGGACACTTGCCTATACGCGCGACGGTAGCTTTCACCTCGACCAACAGGGCAGCGTTGTTACGGCCGATGGTAATCTGCTCCAGCCACAGATCACCCTTCCCCCGAACGCTAGGTCGATTACGATCACCCAGTACGGGGTCGTCAATGCGACTCTGCCTGGACAGACCAATCCGCAACAGGTGGGCCAAATCCAGCTCGCCACCTTTCCTAACCCCGGCGGCCTGAATAGCGTCGGAAACAACCTTCTTACTGCGACGTTGTCCTCGGGTAACGCGATCACAGGAAATCCAGGGGGCCCGAATGGTGTAGGCACCCTGCAGCAGGGATATGTCGAAAATTCGAACGTCGATGTCGTGACTGAGTTCGTACAGATGATCCTGGCCCAGCGAGCATTTGAGAGCAACTCCAAGGTGATTCGAGCCGCCGATGACATGTATTCGCAAACCAACAATCTACCGCGCTAGTTTCGCGAACTCTGGTTCCCGAGTCTCTGGTTGCCGGATCTCGAGTTCTGCGATCTTCAGTTCCGCGGTTTTAGGTGCGGCGATCTTCTGCATGCTGGGGTGGATCTCGCATGCGTCCGCAGAGCCGGCTTGCAGCGCCACGCCGCAAACCGCCGTAGCTGGTTTTCTGAGTGCGCGCATTCCGGGTCCGCATGTTCTAAGTCCGCACTTGATGGGTCCGCACTTGCCGAGTCCGCACTTGCCTAGTCATGGAGCCATCGTGACCGCGAGTGGCGTGGCGGGATATGGATACCGCGTGTGGCGCACCGCAAACGATCCTGGGCTGAGGCGGCAATGGGTGTGGGTCGCGGCATGTGGCGGTCCTGCCCGTCCGGCACAACTGATCTCCGTTCCGCTTGAGATGGAAAGCCAGAGCCCGAAGCCGAACTACGCTGCGGCAGTCCGGGAGGAGAGTGTGCATGCAGGGGATGGTGTTGTCGTGATCGAGTCGGAGAAGGATTTTTCCTTGCGCCTTTCAGGGATAGCACTCGAAGCGGGCGAGCGGGGCGCCAGAATCCATGTGCGCATTCCTGGTTGGCATAACGGCCAGGTCCTGGCGGGTACGGTCACCGGCAAAGACGAGATCCGGCTTGAAAGTGATTTGCGGCTTTCTGCTATTCCGCAACCGCCATTGTTCTCACAACAACCAGCAGCAGAGGAACTAAGCCGTGACCAGTAACACTGGAAAGAAGAGGTGCTCGCCGGCTAGAGGATCGCGAGGGTTCGTGTCACTTTGCTTCGGCGCGCTGCTCCTCCCCGCGTCCATGCTGACCCTATTGCTCACGGTGATCTTCGGTGGGCGCAGCGGTTTGGCCCAGCAGGCTGCGAAAGGCGTGTCTGCCAAAAACGTCAGTCCCGCTACATCTTCGCTCGATCAGTATCTCCTCCGCGCGCGTGCTGAAAATCTGGGCGCGCCTGCGTCCGCCGGGTCTACGTGGAGCGATACCGGCCGCCTGGCTCGGCTTTCGAGCGATGTTCGAGCATTTCAGGTGCACGATCTGATTGCCGTGGTGGTGTCGGAAAACATGGCGGCCGAGACGGATGGAACAGTGAAGGGTTCACGCGCATCGGCGGCGAATTCTCAGATCACTGGGTTGTTGAATGCGTTTTCGACCTCGAGTGCGGCGGCAAATCTTTTGAATCAGTCATCCTCGAACTCGCTCAATGCGACCGCACAGAGCATCCACAACTCCACCCTAACTACGACGCTCGGCGGGGAAGTGGTTGAAGTGCTTCCCAACGGAGTTCTGGTCATCGAGGCAGCCCGCCAGGTGCAATTCAGCCAGGAGAAGCAAACCATTGTTCTGCGTGGCCTGGTGCGGCCGGAGGATGTCAGTCCGCAAAACGAGGTGTTTTCGACAGCGATCTCGAGTCTGGAGCTCGAGGTCCGCGGCAAGGGCATTCTCGATGACTACACTCATCGCCCGAACTTCATTGTTCGTGCCTTGGAAAATCTACTGATCTTTTAACGAGCTGGCGAGAGGAAAGCATGAGTTCCTCAATACGGTGTTTCGCAGTGTTGGCGGCGGGGATGCTGTTTACGGCGCTTGCGCATGGTCAAGCGCTGGTATCCTCCGCATCGCGTCTCGCGCGCATCAAGGATATTACATCGGTCGAAGGGATCCGGGACAACCAGTTGATCGGATATGGCTTGGTCGTCGGCCTGCGCAACACCGGAGACAGCCAGCAGACGGGCTTTCCAGTGCAGACGCTGACGTCGGTGCTCGCGCGCATGGGAGTGAACATTCCTAACGCCATCGGTGGCACGAGCTCGATCCGGACACAGAACATGGCTGCGGTCTTTGTGACTGCTACGTTGCCGGCATTCGCCCAGCCGGGGAACAAGATTGATGTGACCATTTCTTCGGCCGGCGACGCGCGCAGCCTGGAGGGGGGACTCTTGTTGCTGACCCCGCTCTACGGAGCGGACGGCAAGGTGTATGCAGCAGCCCAAGGGCCGCTTGTGCTGGGGGGCTACAGTGTGAGCGCCAACGGAAACTCGCAGCGCGTAAACCATCCCACGACAGGGCGCATCCCGGATGGCGCGATCACGGAGAAGGCGGTATCTCTCGAGCTTGCGCGGCTGAATCCAATTACTTTCCTGCTCACCGAGGCGGATTTCAAGAGCGCGGAGTCAGTAGCGGGTGCAATCAATCATGATCTTGGCAGCGAGCGCGCTCGGGCGCTAGATAGCCGACGGATCGAGTTGGCCGTCCATCAAGGTGAAGATGTTCCCGAGCTCTTGGCTCGCCTCGAGATGCTTCCCGTATCGATTTCCACCCGAGCTCGCGTCGTGGTCAATGAGCGCACGGGCACGGTTGTCATCGGTGGCGACGTCCGTTTGTCGCCCGTCTCCATTCTGCACGGTGGACTTGCGATTCACGTGACCACGCAGATGGCGATTGCCCCGAACTTTTACGGGCCAGCAACTGTTGTTCCTGAAACGACTGTGACCAGCCAGGACAAGCCAGTAAATCAGATTCAGTTGAAAGAGGGGTCGACGGTCGACGATCTCGTGCGCGGTCTGGAGGGGATCGGCGCGACGGCGCGAGATGTGATCTCCATCTTACAAGCCATGAAACAGGCCGGAGCCCTAGAGGCCGATCTCGAGGTGATTTAGAAAATGAATCTGACTGGATTGACTCCTGCTGTAGAGTCACCCGTAGCAGCCGTAAGCCCCAGTCCCAGGCTCGCCAGCGCGGCGCATCAGTTCGAGGCATCAATGCTGACTGAGCTATTGAAGCCCCTTCAGGAACGGTCGGAGTTCTCAGACAAAGACGAGGATGGCGACAATTCGGGCAGCGCAGGCTCTATGCGTGAGTACGGTACCGAGGCAATGGCGCGATCGCTGTCGGATCATGGCGGTCTAGGCATCGCGAAGATGGTCCTCGCCAAACTCGCGCCGGTAGAGGCGGCCCAAAAGCATGGAGAAGCACAGGGACATTAGCAGGCTCCATTCCTAGCGAGTTTTCGCTGAAATGAGGCCAAGCCAGATGAGACTAAGCCAGAAGAGACTAAGCAAGATGAGATCACGATTGTGTGCATCGGCCTTGCCTGTGCGGCTTTTCCATGAGGAGACCGCGGCAAGAAAACTCGACCGAAGTCCTGCGGAAACCGGCTGGAGTCCTCTCCAGGACACGTCCACTGTCGCGCAGTTCCTGTACGGTGGCGCGGCAAGTGGATGTCCGATAGCTGCACACTGGAATGGTGGGTTCATGACACCCGTGAAAAGTAGCGAAGTTCAGGATTGGTTGTTACAAGGCAATTCGCAGGCCGCTCTAAAATCCATTTCCGATTTGCCGATGACAATAGAAGTCCTAGGAGGGCTTCTATGGAGATTCGCTCTCAAAGCCAGAACTTTCAGCCGCTCGATTCTATCGCCACGGTCAGCGCACAGGCTGCGTCTGGGGGTGCCGCTGGTTCCCCGCAGCGGCCGCTCCAGCAAGACGTGGCTAGTCTCAATTTTGGTCAAGCGCTTTCTGGGGATGACGTGCGCACCGAGAGAGTCCAGGCATTGCAGCTTCAGATTACAAGTGGAACGTACCAGGTCAGCGCACAAGGAGTTGCGGGCAAGCTGATGAACAGCATGGTTGAACAGGCATGAAGACCGCGGTTCCTCCAGATTCTGAACCACGATTTGCAGCGAAGGGTGATAGGCCGGAGCGGCGCGTGACCAAAACGCTCGGTCCGGAATTCGTCGATGACGTGATTCACTCTCTCGTCGAGCTCGATGCGGAGCATCTGGAGGCTTTGGCCGCGGCAGCGGAATGCTTTCGCAAGGATGCAGCTTTACAGATGACGCCTGCCGAGAGCAAAAAGATGGAGGTTAAAATGCAGCTTTTCTCGGCGGTTCTCATTGAAACACGCAGAAATCTGCGCATCTTTGGGGCGGGCACCAACCAACCAGACAAATATGGCTATACGCCGGGAAGAGCACTATGGGTGGACTAAGCCAGGCATTCGGTATTGTTCAAGGAGCGTTGCTGGCCGATCAGCAAGCGATCGATGTCACCGCGAACAATGTTGGCAACGCAAACACGCCAGGGTATACGCGGGAAATCGTGAACTGGCAGCAGAATGACCCAGTCACAATCGATGGTCGGCAGCTCGGAACAGGCAGCTCAATTGGCTCGGTCAGCTCGCAACGCGATCTGATCCTCAATCAGGCGATCGATCAGCAGCAGCAGAGCCTTTCTGCCGCGCAAAGCCGCCTCAATGGACTCACAGCTGTTGAGAACATCTTCAATCAGGTCACGACGGCAAACAGCAGCAGCGGCACCGGAGGGATCGGAGGCGCGCTTTCGAATTTCTTCGGCTCACTTTCCTCGCTCGAGGCCAGCCCTTCAAACAATAGTGTGCGGGCTACGGTGCTAAGCGCCGCACAAAGCCTTGCCGGCAGCTTCAACTCTGCAGCTTCTCAATTGACCGGGGATACTAATTCTCTGAACCTGCGGGTAACGACGAGTGTGCAGCAGATCAATGGCCTCACCAAGACGCTCGCCTCTTTGAACCAGGAGATCTCTACCACGACTCCGACTGGCGATGCCGGCACGCTCGAGGATCAGCGTCAGCAAGCTCTCTCTCAGCTTTCTCAGCTCATAGACGTCAATCAAATCCAGACCAGTAATAATGGGTTAACTCTGACCACAGCCAACGGCACCGTATTGGTCTCGGGCAACAAGTCGTACGCTCTCAGTACATCCCTCTCTTCGACAGGAGCCGAGGCGGTTCTGTCGGGTGGGCAGGACATCAGTACCTCGATCCAAGGCGGTTCTTTAGGAGGCACACTGACCAATCTGTATCAGGACATCCCAGCCGTTCAGTCGCAGATCGATACTCTTGCTTATCAGGTCGCCAGCAGTGTGAATGCGGTGCAAGTGGCGGGGGCCGATGAGAATGGCGCTGCCGGCGTGGCCCTTTTCAAGCTTCCGGCAACGGCGACGGGAGCTGCCGCAACAATTTCGGTTGCGATTACCGATCCAGCAAAAATCGCCGCCGCCGCGGTCGGCAACGGCCCCGGAGATAGTTCGAATGCGCAGACAATGGCTGCCCTGGCCAATAAGGCGATTGTTGGCGGCGCGACGCCGTCGGGTTCCTACGCGGCATTCCTAGCCGGATTAGGCTCGAACGTACAGAGCCTCACAACCCAAGTTTCGTCAGTTACAGCCTCGTTGGCACAGCTTACGACGCAGCAGGGTAGTCTCTCCGGCGTCTCGCAGAACCAGGAGGCGATGAATCTCCAAACCTACGAGCGCTCCTACCAGGCAGCCTCACAGACCTTCAATATCCTGAACACGTTGATGGGCGTTGCCCTGAACCTTGGCGTCCAAAGCGCCATGGCATAGCCGGAGTGAAATGATGCGAGTCGATCCATTCTTCGTGCAGAATACGCTGGTTTCCCTCAATCAAGTGGAGTTATCACTGCAGCAGCTTACTCAACAACTCTCCTCTGGAGTGAGCGTCACGTCGCTGTCGTCGAATCCTGGCGCTGCCGCCCAGGACTCCACAATTTCGAGCGAGATGAACGCGGATGCGACGTTCATCCAATCGTCCGCAACCACCACCGGTCAGATGCAGGTGGTTGACTCCACGCTCGGCAGTTTGGTCACGCAAATGACACAAGCGATCTCCGTGGCCACGGAAGGGAATAACGGAACCCTGAATGCAGCGAACGAGTCGGCGATCGCCCAACAACTCGCCGGCATTCGCAACCAGGTCTTCAGCCTGGCCAACACCACCTATCAAGGGGTCGCGATCTTTGCCGGGAGTAAGACCAACGTTGCACCGTTCAGCCTTAATACTTTGGCCAGTCCAGCCACGGTGACGTATAGCGGTGACCACGTTGCACCGACCACGCAAACGCCCTCCGGTTCAGTGATCCCGACCTCCATCCCCGGAGATTCGATTTTCGGCGGTGGAAGCGGCACGAGCGCCAATGTGCTCGGTATCCTCAACAACCTGATCAACGACTTCAGCTCAGGCTCCTCGGCCATTGGGGACACTGAAGCCTTGAACACGAGCCTGAGCCAGGTCTCCACCATTCGCGCCCAGTTCGACGGCTCGCTGAATCAGATGCAGTCGGCTGTAACCTACACCCAAACCCAACTGGTGCAGTTGCAGGCGTCCGAGGACGCGTTGGTGCAGGCCAACCCGGCGCAGACGGCCACGGATCTTTCGAACGCAGAGGTCCAGAGAAGCGCGTTGCTCAACGTCATGGCTTCCATCAGCCAACAGCCAAACCTCTTCAGCTACCTGAAGTGAGGGATCACTGTCACCTCCAAACGTCAATTAGTGCGGGACCGAGGAACCCGTCCCCGGGTGGGATTATGTTCATCCGCAGGGTGCCGATAGTCAAAGCAGAAAGGGAAACTCGATTATGAGCCTTGCAGCAATTGGCATATCCGCGTCGGCACCGCCAATGCCGGTCGAACAACACAGTACTCCATCAGTTGCACCAACTGGCTCTGCGCCAGCTGCCTTTGCGCCAGCCGCCACCGTTTCGATCAGCGCTGCTGGTCATAAGGCAGCAGCTTCGGGCGATGTTGATCACGACGGCGACGGCCACTAAGCAAAACCAATAGACGAGAGCGCCCTCTGGTACGGTTGATGCGTGGCTACGTCGATCGTGGATGAGGGCCGCTCATTCACCGGCGAAGTGCCAAGAGAAAGGGTTTGAAGATGCCAGGGGTCATTCCAGCCGTATTGAACATCGGCAGCGGAAAAGATTGGAAAGAAGATGCCCTTAATCTCGACATCGAACCCGAATGGGGTCCCGACGTGCTGTACGACCTCAATCAACCATTGCCCCCGTACGGAATTGAATTCGCCACAGCACGTTTCGGACAGATAAGGCTGAAGGACGATCACTTCGATCTGATCCAGGCATTTGATGTACTGGAGCACATTCCTCAACTCTCCACAGCGATGTCGACCTGCCTGGCCTGGTTGAGGGTCGGAGGCGTGTTCCGTATCAACGTCCCGTATGATCTGTCATGGGGTGCGTGGCAGGACCCCACACACGTCCGGGCCTTCAACGAGCGCAGCTGGCTGTATTACACCGACTGGTTTTGGTATCTGGGATGGAACCACTGGCGCTTCGATCTACTTTCTCTCCAGTACATGCTTAGTCCAATCGGCAAGGAGTTACACGCGCAAGGTACTTCTGC
>DASYBJ010000297.1:0-3752 GCA_036500845.1 Acidobacteriaceae bacterium | reverse complement strand
ACTCGTGGAAGTGGATCGGGCCCTGGGTCGTTTCTGCTGTAAAATCAGGAGCTACATCGTTAATGCGCAATGACATGGTAAATCGCCTCTTGCTACTCTTTCGTTGAAGTGATGCGTTCAAGAGCTCGACCGCAGGGTGGTTCCAACGATGGCTTCACCCGTGTCTTCGCTCTCAGCTGGAACTACGGAGCCCAAAAAAGCAGAAAAAACCACCCGGCACAGCGGCTGCGGGTGGGTTTCAATGCGTCAAGACTGACTGAATCAGTTCCTCATCAGACACACCCCAGCCGGCGCGAAGCGACAGCAGCAGCGACATGGATACGAGGATGTGTGGACCGGAACCATTTCGTTGAAAGTTTTTGTGAAGCGGCAAACCACTGCACTGCGTAGAGCATAGAACTGGCTGGAGGCCATGTCAAACCCGTGGCCATTGACCCTTGGCCAGTGGCCATGTCTAACCGAGGCTGCGAGCCGCGGACGGCTTCTCGGAGGATTTACTCCTGCCAGCAGGCCGGCACGACACAGCGTCTATCACCGGGAATGGCCCTGGAATGACATGAATGTGCTCTCCCAATACCCTTTCGACCCCCGCCGCCGCACCATTTGGACGCTACTCTGGACGCGCCATCTCGACGCCTCATCTCTAATGGCGCTCTGACCCGGCCAGCGCGGAGCGTGCATTTCAGCCCTCTTTTGGCATCACTTCGGGAAGGGCCATGGCGAAACTTTGTGTCGATCAAAAATCTGCCACTTTGGGAGCACTGTTCCTGCTACAAAAGAGCGCCTTTTCCTTCAGCGATTCACACTCTTTCAACAGACCAAATACAGCTCACATGCAGGTTTGACAGCACGAATACAACTCCCGGTGGAACTTGAGAACAAAATGCAGCACCACTTCGCTTGATCTTCTCCGTTTACACACCGCTTCGGGCTTCGTACTCTTGGCAAGCGTTTCAGAGGAAACCACAAGAGACGCAACATTCAAACCGTGACAAACGACTGACGTTGAACGGAAGTGCCGCATGTGCGCTTCAACGAATGGAACGCCTGCCGTGTTCCGGAGACCGTTGACCCGGCGAGGCGCAGGCTCAGTTCCACAATACGCGCAGGCAAACGTGTCTGCGCTTCCGTTCTCCGCAACCTGGCCCGAGCTGGGTTAAGGCGGCACTGTGTTCAGCGCGTAGCTGGGATGGCATTTTGGTATTCCCAACCGCGATCCACGGATGCGCCTTCTTTTTCCTCTCGGGCCTGGAATGCGGTCCACCCAACCCGATGCAGCGCGCCTTCGACCGGCACGACAGCACTTTGCCAACCCCCCGATATAAGGAGCAGTTCGGCAGCCCATGAGACCAAAGAAAACTATTCTATGTGTGGACGACAACGAGCAATCTCTCTCTGTACGTAAGTTTTTATTGGAAACGCGTGGATATCGCGTTCTTACTGCCCTCGATGGGGAGACGGCTCTCGAGCTCTTTCGCGAAGGCGGCATCGATCTGGTTCTGAGCGATCTCGTCATGCCGCGTATGGACGGAAACGAGCTGGTTCGCCGCATGAAGGATATTGCTCCGGAGGTCCCGGCAATTCTCATGAGCGGGACGGTGAAGGCTTTCGATCGCGCCAACCGCGCGGACGCCTTTCTTCCCAAAGGGGCTTCTTCGCCATCCGAGTTACTGGAACGGATCCGCATGATGGTGGCGCGCAAACGCGGCCCCAAGAAAGTACGCATTGGCATGCGTCCTTCTGCTGTCGAGCCTGAAGAGGCGGACAACGTAGAGCTTGTTGCAGCTGTCGGCCGGTAGGTCCCTTTTTGCCGTCGGTCCCCAGATCACACTCGAGGGTCACAATCCACGGTAGCGATCGAAGACCGCAACCCAAGTCCTCAATCGAGGTCCGCAATTGAGATCCGCGATGGAGCAGGCAATCGCACTGCCACCCTTTAGCTTGGGCACGCATGGCCCGCAGTTACAATTGAATGGTGCAGCCCATCATCTCGGCCAATAATCTGACCAAAGTCTACGGGAGGGCCGAAGTCGCAGTCTCTGCTCTTAAAGACGTATCGTTTTCTGTTCAACGGGGTGAGTTTGTCAGCATTGTGGGCCCTTCGGGCAGCGGCAAGTCGACTCTCTTTTACATCCTGGGTGGCCTCACACGTCCGACATCGGGCAGCGTCTTGATCGACGGCACCGACTTCGCCAAGCTCAGCGATTCCGAGCGAACGCGCATGCGAAGAGGCAAAATTGGATTTGTATTCCAGCGGTTCAACCTCCTGCCCACGCTCACAGCCCGCGGCAACATCGAGATTGCCTTCGAGATTGCCGAGCTCGACAGCAAGGAGGAGGTCAAATATCTGGCGGAGCTTGCCGCATTGCTTGGCATTGCCGGACGGCTTGACCATCGGCCATCCGAGCTTTCGGGCGGCGAGCAGCAGCGCGTGGCAATCGCCCGGGCGCTCATCACCCGGCCCGCCATCGTCCTCGCCGACGAGCCGACAGGCAATCTCGATACGGCCAACTCAGAAGCGGTGCTCAAGATGCTGCGGCGTTCAAACAAGGAGTTCGGTCAGACCATCTTGATGATCACGCACAACCCGGAGGCGGCCGCCGTCGGCGACCGCATTCTGCAGATGCGCGATGGGCAGCTGGTCGGGGAACAGACAACCGCCGCGGCCCAAGTCTCTTCCTGAGAAACGCTTCGCGGAACGACAGCGCCTCCAAAGACGCCCTACATCGCCGGCGCTGCGTTGACCCGGCACTCTCGCGGTCGCTATACTGCATTGGTGCCCATGCGGGAGTAGCTCAGTGGTAGAGCATCGCCTTGCCAAGGCGAGGGTCGCGGGTTCAAGTCCCGTCTCCCGCTCCAGTCTCGAAGGCAAATCGGAGGAGTCGTCCTCGGAGAAGCAGTCGACCAACTGGGAGTTTCGAGGGCATTTGATTCCTACCTCATGAGTGGCGCGGTACCCAAGCGGTAAGGGAGAGGTCTGCAAAACCTTTATGCGTCGGTTCGATTCCGACCCGCGCCTCCAAGTCCATTATTAACAAGAACCTTAGACGAGCCGCTTCCAAGACTAAAGGTTTACTGATGTCACGGAAGCGGACGGGGAAGTTGCGTCTATTCAATAGATCTGGCGCCTTTCCTGTCGATTTCAGACCTTTGTTTTGTGTTTCCGGGACACTACCAAGTACTTCTAATTAAGTGGCTCGGCACACACAAGGAATATGACAGCATTAACGTAGAAAACAGTGGAGTATGACGGAGACCGGTATGCAGATCCATCCAATTAGAACGGAGCAAGATCATCGGGTGGCAATAGCTCGCACCGGAGAGCTCATGAGCGCCGCGCCCAACAGCCCCGCAGGGGATTAACTCGATGTGCTCGCCAAACTGATAGACGCATACGAGGCAAAGCACCATGTGATCATGCGCGCTGATCCGATTGCAGCCATTCAGTTTCGCATGGAGCGGCAACATCTGAGCCGCAAGGATTTGGAGCCTTCCATCGGCAGTCGAGCACGCGTGTCCGAGGTCTTAACGGGGAAAAGGAGCTTGACGCTCGAGATGGTGCGCCGCATTAAAGGGGGCTAGGCATTTCTGCAGATCTGCTGATCAACACTGCGCCTGCATGGGTTAAAGGGCATGGGCACTCTACCCCACGTACCGGTCGGTCCGTTAAAGTGAGCAAGCCAAAAGCAGATACCTCGACCGCTTTCGCTGCTAAGAAAAAGTCCAGAGCTGCGAGCTAATCAATCAGGCCT
>DASYBJ010000296.1:0-11140 GCA_036500845.1 Acidobacteriaceae bacterium | reverse complement strand
AGTTCGGCTCCATTCGCCTCGCTGACTGCAAGCAACCTCACTGCTTCGCGATCTGTGAGTATGACTTCAGTGAGATCAATCGTCACCCTGCCAGTGCGATAATCTGCATACGACGACAACCTTCATTAGTTTTCTCCTGTTGGGCACAACAACAAAACCTCTGCGTCACCTGTTCCCGGGCCGACGAATCGTTGATGACACGCATTGAACGAAATCCCATTTGAGCGGGATTCGATGAAGCGTAAGCGCGTCCATATCGACGCTTTTGCTCTCGCGGAAAGCAATGGAAAAGCGGCTCCGTAATGTATTACGTGTTACGGAGCCAGGTGGGAACAGTTTGCGGGGATATGCCTGCTGAGGCCGGGTTACTTGTGCTCCGCGAGGAAAGCTTCAAGAGCCTCGGCAACACCCTCGCCGTAGGCCGGATCGGCGCGTCTGCAGTTCTCGATGTGACGAAGCAGAACCTCTTCCGACGCACCGGTGATGGCGCGCGCCGTGTTCTCAAAGAGAACCTGCTGCAGCGCCGGGGTCATCTTGCGAAAGAGGATGCCGGGCTGCTCGTAATCGTCCGCGTCTGCGTAATGATCGTAGCGGTCGGCATCGCCGTGCAACTCCAGAGCAGGTTCCGCGTACTCCGGCTGGTTGTCCCAGACTCCTTTTGAGTTCGGGTTATAGCTGATCGTCCCGCCCAGATTGCCGTCGGTGCGCATCGCGCCGTCGCGGTGATACGAGCGATGGAATGGGCACTGCTGCGGCGCATTGACCGGGATATGGTTAAAGTTCACGCCCAGGCGGTAGCGCTGCGTGTCTCCGTAGGAGAACAGGCGCGCCTGCAGCATGCGGTCGGGCGACCAGCTGATGCCGGGGACCACGTTGGCCGGCGAGACGGCGTATTGCTCCACTTCGGCGAAGTAGTTATCGGGATACCGATTCAGCTCCATCACCCCGACTTCGATCAACGGATAATCTCTCTGCGGCCAAACCTTGGTCAGATCGAACGGGTTATGCTTGTGGTTCTTAGCCTGCTCATTGGTCATGACTTGGATGTACAAAGTCCAGCGCGGGAAATTGCCTCCGTCGATGGCCTCGAGCAGATCACGCCCGTGGCTCTCACGATCTTTCGCCACCACGGCTGCCGCCTCGGCGTCAGTCAGATTCTGGATGCCTTGCTGCGTGCGGAAATGAAACTTCACCCAGGTGCGCTTGTTCTCGGCGTTGATCATGGAGAAAGTGTGGCTGCCGAAGCCGTGCATATGGCGGAAGCTCTTCGGTATGCCGCGATCCGACATGGTAATCGTGACCTGATGCAGCGCATCCGGCAGCATCGTCCAGAAGTCCCAGTTATTTTGTGCGCTGCGCAGCCCGGTGCGGGGATCACGCTTGACGGCATGATTCAGGTCGGAGAAGCGAAGAGGATCGCGGTGGAAGAACACCGGCGTATTGTTGCCAACGATGTCCCAGTTCCCTTCCTCGGTGTAGAACTTGAGGGCGAAGCCGCGGATGTCGCGCTCCGCGTCCGCCGCGCCGCGCTCGCCGGCCACCGTGGAGAAGCGCGCGAACATCGGGGTCTGCTTGCCGACCTTGGAAAAGATTTTGGCCTTCGTGTAGCGCGTGACGTCGTGCGTGGTGGTGAAGGTTCCGTGCGCTCCCCATCCCTTCGCGTGCATTCGCCGCTCAGGAATCACCTCGCGGTCGAAATGCGCTAGCTTCTCGATCAGCCAGATGTCCTGCAGCAGGGCGGGGCCGCGGCGACCGGCGGTCATGATGTTGGTGTTGTCTGCGACGGGCGCGCCTGTGGCTGTTGTCAGTTTGTTCATGATTCTCCTCTCTTTCGTAGTTGGTAGTTGGTTGTCGGTTACTAGTGAGTGGGTATAAACATGTCAAAATCTCCTCTTGTAGGGGAGATGAATGGAAACCATTTCCTAATACAGAAATAGTCCATGGATGGGCCTCCGCTATCGATTTCTTGCTACGATATGTCCGCAACTCTGGCTTAGACCTTTCGTTGCAGATGAGGATGAGCGGACCGCATTTACGGGACTATCACTTGCTACGCTGGCCGCCGAGCTGGTCTGACCCTTAAAGGCTTCGCCGCTCGCTTCAATGCTTCTTTCAAATAAGGCCCTGCTTCGTAGTAGGAACCGAGAGCTTGCATCGTTGTGTGACGATCAGCTATCCACGTAACTGCGAATTGTTGCAGTGCACCTACGTACTTCGGCGAAACTCCCTGCGCCGTTCGCAACAACACGCCGGGCTCTGAATTAAGGCCGTCTGCCGCCTGCTGCCGCCAGAAGAAGAACGCGTCCGAACTAACTGTGATCGTCTTTGAAACCTGGAAACTGACTTGCGGATGTACGACGATCGCGTTGAGCGATCCGCTGTCGTCGATGTAGCCGTAGTACAGCCTTTTGGAAACAGTGGGTAGAACGTCTGCAAATTTAAATCTGCTGGGTTTTTATCTCCGCTGGAAATGCATGAGTTCAAGCCCAAGCCGTACGAAGTGGATATGCCGAATACCTTCTACCGCTACGATTCCAGCCGCTGCATTCTCTGCGGCCAGTGCGTCCAGGAACGAGAACTGTGTACGAAACTTTTTGTTTTCCACGTGAATCATAGATGTTGAGGCCGTTCTTGTGAGCGGCTTTGCTACCAGGAGCAAGAAGCGAATTCGTTATGGTTGAAAACAATATCGAGCAAGTGAGCATCGGAAGTTTGCGCCAGGCATCCTTCAGCACCGAGATTTTGAGGGTGGTCGCGTGGCACTGGTAAACCCATCACGTATTTCGGGGCTTCGCGAAGGACGCGAGTTCTCACTCTACCCGCCATCTCATATACCCGTGGTGGCCGAGAATTGTTGTCCTTCCATCATCAGCGAAACGCATCGGTTTCAGGACTGGGAGGTTCCCGAACACGAGCATGCCGACTTTTGCTTGCACTTACAAAAGAGCGGCAGACCATCTCACGAGTGGTGGTGGGAAAGAAAGCACGGGATAGAAAATCGTTCGGCTGGCTCGCTCGTACTCCTGCCACCGGGTACGCGAGATCGAGTCCGTTGGATGGGACCATCAGATAGCGTTATCTTCTCGGTCGAAGCAAAAGTTGTACACGAGTTTGCGGCAGAGATGGCCCCTTCCGCACGGCCCACGTTTCTTACACGCTGGCATTTCAGAGACGAGTCTCTGAGGACCGTCCTTGCGGAGCTTGGTCGAGAGTCTTCTGAGGGCTGGCCGCTCGGCACGCTTTATGCCGACCTGCTCGGAATGTCTTTAGCATCACTTATGCTCCGTCGGCATACCTCGACGCCTGTATCCCTCTTGCCCGTCCGAGGTGGTATGTCCTTTAGCGCCCTAAAGTCGTGCATGGAGTTCATGACAGAGAACCTACATCGTGACATATCCTTGAATCAGGTTGCGTCCGTCGCAGGTCTGAGCACATTTCATTTCGCTCGCCTCTTTCGCAACATGACAGGACAGACTCCGCATCGATATCGAATGGATCAGCGCATTCGCAGAGCTAAACAGCTATTAAAATTTACCTCCAGGCCGATAAGCGACATTGCGGTCGATGTTGGTTACAAAAGTTCGGCTCATTTCACCTATTCATTTAGATCCCGAGAGGGCGTGGCCCCGGGCGTGTGGCGTCAGTCCTAATGGGGGTTAGCGGGCTTTTTCTTAGGAAAGCTAGCAAGCACCGACTATGAGCCATATAAGGATGCCTTCAAAGGAACGAAAGAAATGGCTCAAATCAAGCAAAGAGTCGGAGCCATCCAAACGAACAATGAAATTCGCTGGAAGGCGCTTCTTGGAAAGCTTTGGCGTCTTCATCGAATGGGAATATTTGATAAGCCAAACACAAATCCAATCTCATTCGGCGATCTGCTAAAGCCAGGTCGGGTTTCCATCATTGACCTTAGCGATGCAGACTCCACGTTAATAAATAACCTCGTGATTGCCAATATTCCTCGAGGGATTCAACTAGGGCAGGACATTGCTTACGAAAGGCTGAAAAGGAGGGAAAGTCACCTACCCCTATCATGGTTTTCATAGAGGAGCTCACGAATTTCAGTCGCGTGATCGAATTGCAAAAATGGAGAATCTTTTCCAGTAGGTCGCTCGGATCGCGCGCAGAGGAAGAAAACGCTGGCTCGGGCTCATGTTTGTCACTCAATGATCGCAGCATCTTCCAGATGAGGTGCTCGGCTTGATTAACAACTTCATTCTTCACAAGGTCACAGATGCAAATGTTATCAGCAGGCTCCGTTGCTCTATTGGAGGGATAACCGCTACGGAGGCTGAGGAAGTTGTCACTAGATGAGGGCGATGTCGTAGAAGGCATCGTTCCGCTTGACGTATCAAGAGAAGCACCGCAGCAAAGGACGCTTTCGGGCGCCAGCATCCCTGTCCTTCCACAGGTCGTACTTCGGGCGGGTGCCCCAGAATACGTCATAGACCACGTGGTACCGCTGAAGCGCCATGGGGCAGATGCGCCAGGAATATGCAATGGCAGAATGTCGAGGCGGCGGGAGCAAAGGACAAAGTCGAATGAGCCGCGGTTCAGATTGCTCCTAGTGCAGTTCTCCGGCTAGCTTTTCCAAATGCCACTTGTCCAGTCCAACTCCTTCGCCACAACGGCCTTCGTTGGAATCTTCTTCCCATTCACCATGTCCAGCAGTTCAGCCGGATCAATGCCCAGCCGTTGGCTGAGTTGATAGACGTTCAGCATCTTGCGGGCACACATCGACCCGACGAATTTGGTGAACTCGGAGATCCACGCTGTCAGAAGCACTCTCCCTTGCCATGACGAATCGCCAGCACGATTCATCGATCTGAGTCGTCGGATGGATCGCTCGATGCTGTGATCGACTGCGGTTCTAAGGCAAACCGACATCTTCCAGCTTTGCTGGCATCTCCATCTCGAATCCGACTCTCTCAACAACTAGTTCAATTGCCTGGAAAGAGGAAGGAGCAACAAAGATGAGCGTCGAAACCGCACAGGATCTATTTATCGATGAGCTGAAGGACATTTATTCCGCCGAGAAACAGGCGGTGAAAGCATATCCGAGGCTGGTGAAGGTCGTCCAATCGGAAGACCTGAAAGAAGCAATGCAGAAGCATCTTGAACAGACGAAGCAGCAGGTCGAGCGTCTGGACCGTGTTTTCGAAATCATGCAGAAGCGCGCCACGGGCAAGACTTGTGAAGGCATGAAGGGATTACTGGATGAGGCGGCCGCGCACGTCGAGCAGATCGAAAAGGGACCGGTCCTTGACGCGGCACTCATCGGCGCACTGCAGCGCGTAGAACACTATGAGATCGCCGCGTACGGTACCGTAGCGACATTCGCGGAGGCCATGGGTCAGAATGAGATTCATGCGCTTCTTGCCCAAACTTTGCAGGAGGAAAAGGACACTGACGAGAAGCTGACCGAGGTGTCCAAAGATGTGAACAGCGAGGCGTTCAACGGACAAGACGAGGAAGAAGAGGACGAGGAATCGAACGACCGTGATGAAGATGGTGATGAAGAGGAAGAAGAACCTGCGTCGAAGCGATCAGCTGCGAAATCTGCGCAGAAGGGCAAGAGAAAAAGGTAATCCTGAGAGCATACGAAGAGAAGAGTCCAGCCGGGAGGCGGAGCCCTTTTCTGTTGCGAGAATGGTGCGAATGCGCGGACCTGGAACTCTCGTGCTGTCCCGCGACACGCGAAACCTCGGCACTAAGGAACTCGTGTGCAATCCGTGGCTAAGCGCTTGAAAACGTGACCTGCACGACTGGGGAAGAGAGCAGTTTTCAGTCTCGGGAAGCGGCACGCTTCTAGTTCTCTTGGCCTCGCTGGCCGAGGGGAAAGAGAGAAGAAACAGCGAATCAATGTTCGGTGGCTGCAGAACCCATCGGAGGGAACGCGGCAGCTTCGCGTACTTTCCTTTTGATGCGATTTCGTTTTTTCGCGGACTGCCTTGTTGTTCCGGTTCAATGAAAAACGGTTCACCAGGATACAACCTGCAGCTTTCTTGACCCTTCCATTCTTGTACGGAGCATAACCCAATCATGGCACTCACCAAGATCACCAGAGATCACATGCGGCAGGTGGTTGGTTTCGCAGAATCTGCCGTCGTCCAGTGATCCTTGTCCCGTGGAGAAGCGACTCCGCGAGCAGAGCAGCCGAGGGAACTTCGATTAAGAACTCTGCTGGCTAGAGCTACCGGGCGTCAAGCCCGTTTCAGGCCGAAACCATGGCGATTAAAATCACCACGTCGAGAATTGGTTCGTAAGCTGCGCAAGTCATTTAAGAACCTCCCGAAAGATCCTTCGCCAGAGGCCGTGCACAAGCTGCGGACCCAAACGCGCCGTCTGGAAGCGATCGTTACCGCGCTGACCCCCGGCCAGAACAGGGAAGGCGCGTCGTTTGCTCAAGGCGCTCACGCCTGTCGTAAAGCCGCGATATGGATGTTCTAGTAGGCAACTCGTTGACTCTCTCAAGGAATGGTAACGCCGATTCTGGGGTGCGTCTGGTGGAGCATCTGGGTGCAATGCGACGTGATCGATAGGGAGTGCTCGGGAACGGATGATTAGCCGGAATGAGTGAAATCGCAGGTTCGCCGGACAGAGTCAAATCGATTCAATCTTTCCTGCAGATCGGCAGTCAATGGAAAACGGGGAACATTTCAGGTTGGAAATGTCCCCGTCTCCAGTCAACTAGCCTGCCCTCCCCCGAGGAGGTTCATTGACTGCTCTTGAGAGGAGCAATTCTTGATCCAAATCAAGGGTTTTCAACAACAACGCAGATTCAAGACCTTACGCCTTTTTCAGCAGCGGTCGTGTGCACGGCTGTTTACACGTGGTGTTCTAGAGTGAAAAGGCGTATACACCCGTGTTCTGTTGAGAACAGCCTGCCAGCGGTGGTTAAGGGTCGGCTTGAACAGCACAGGATGAGGAGCCACGCGCCGAAATAGCTTTCGGTTTGTTGAAGTCTCTTGAATCAGATCGCGCACGTTGCCGAAATGAAATTCTGTCGGCAGCTAATGTCTCCATGTGAGCTTTAGTTGCGCCGGTAGATTTGACAAACCTGGTATCCCGCAACCGCATCGAACGTACGCAGCACGTCGTTTGCGAGGCATAGAATCTCGCTCCAAGGCGCATGGATGGATCGTTTTCTCAGTTCCTGGAAAGAAATAGCGGCGTTTTTCGGGAGAGGTGTGCGTACCGTGCAGAGATGGGAGCAAAGCTTCGGGCTGCCGGTGCACCGTCCTTCAATGGCGGATCGAAACATCATTTTTGCGAAGGCGAGTGAGCTGGAGGCATGGGTACGCGGCGAGCATGAGCTGCATGAGATTCGAACTGTTCTTCTGTTCACAGAAGACCAGAGGATGCGGAATCTGCTGAGTGAATTCCTCGAGAATGCAGGCTATCCCGTCTTCCGATGTACCAACGCTGAGCGGGTGCGGGAGCTCTGCAAACGCGGGCCTTCCTTCCATCTCTTGATTGCGGATTACCCTCTGAATGCGGAGGCAAGAAAGAATCTGCTGGACGAGGTTTCTCGTCACCGCCCTGGCGCGAGAGTTCTTTTTCTTGGCGGACCCAATATCGAACCAATCCCGGAGCGTGTGGGCGGCGGGATATTATCAGCGAATCTATCAAATCCGTTTGAGCTGTCCGGAGTTCATGCTTCGATCAACCAGTTGTTCGCAACAGAGAGTGCCAATCCCGAGGGGTTGATCTCCAGCATTGGCCGGAAAAAGCAAAGGGACTCGCGCCAGCGGAAAAGCAAGCTTCTCTCCGAAGACAGCATCAAGCCTTTTTGCAGCATCGACTCAACTGAGGGCGCGACCGTTGATACAAACTAAGTTGACTTCTCGAACTGCGATTCAGGAGCGCATTGCATCCCTCGCTCCTTGGTTCCACAATTTGCGGCTGAACGGAGTACAAACTGCTCCCAAGCATTTCCTTGGTGATTATCCGCAGATCAAGTGGGAGCGGTTCCGCGAGGCCCTGCCTGCAGATATGAGTGGAAAAACAGTGTTGGACATCGGCTGTAATGCCGGCTTTTACTCGATTGAAATGAAGCGCCGTGGCGCGAAGCGAGTTGTGGGTATTGACTCTGATGAACGCTATCTTCAACAGGCGCGCTTTGCCGCGGAGATCTCAGGCGTTGAAGTAGACTTTCATCGTATGGCAGTTTGGGAGATTGCCGCATTGAAGGAAAAGTTCGATCTAGTGATCTTCATGGGCGTTCTCTATCATCTTCGGCACCCGCTACTGGCGCTCGATCTGATCCACGAACATGTCGCGCGAGACCGCATGCTCTTTCAAAGTATGCAGCGCGGGAGCCCGGAACTACTTGTCGTCGAGGAGGACTATCCATTTTCTGAGGAACGAGTCTTTGAAGAACCGGGTTTTCCTAAGATGCACTTTATCGAAAACTGCTATTGTGACGACCAAACGAACTGGTGGGTACCGAATCGCTCTTGTGTTGAGGCAATGCTGCGAAGCTCGGGTTTCTTAATCGAGGATCATCCTGAAGATGAAGTTTATCTCTGCCGATGGCAGCCGCTCCCTGAGGGGGCCGAAGGTCCGCACAGTGTCTATCCGCTGGAGGCTAACGGTCAGTTGCGCCGCGTGACCGTGAACGATTTTCCTCGGCTTTCGGCTGAAGAGGCTCTATTACAAGCGGAAGATCTGCTGGCGGAACGGTCTCTGCCTGAGGCAATCGTTCGCTTCGATCAGGCGCAAGAAGCAGGCGCAGATGTCGATCGCTGTGCCGCCGGACGCTGGGAATGTTTTATGTTGGAGGGACGTTTCTCCGACGCGTGGTGTGAGAGCGACGCCATTCGGAAACGCGGCAATGCAGATCCTCACCGCTTTTGGAATGGTGAGCCTTTGAAAGGAAAGAGGGTGATGCTGCGGTGCCTTCACGGGTATGGTGACGCGATCCAGTTTCTTCGATATGTTCCTTTGATCCGCGAAGAGGCAGCGGAGTTGACAATAGAAGTCTCGCCCGCCTTTGCTCCGTTAGCCCGGCACATCACCGGAGTAGAGCGCGTTGTCACCTGGGATACTGAGGCGGCCCAAGTGCTGGCCTGGGACCTTCAGGTTGAGGTGATAGAACTGCCCTATCTCTTTCGCAGCACCTTGAACGCCCTGCCAGTAACTGTGCCCTATCTGGATGTACCACGACCTTTAATTGGCAAGGCTGCAAAAATTATGAGTTCCAGTAACTCCCTCCGCGTGGGCGTGGCTTGGTGTGGAGGGGACTGGAATCCGGCACGTTCTTTGCCGCTTGAGGCACTATCTCCTCTGCTCGATATCAAAGAAACCTCACTGTGGAGTCTTCAAGGAGGTTCGAATTCAGCAGCATTGCGCGCTGCGGCGAAGCGAGTAGGAATGCAGGATGTGGAGGCTTGCGGAACGGGTCTGCTGGCCCTGGCAGCGGCCATAGCGAATCTAGACTTGGTAGTCAGTGTGGATACGATGGCGGCACACATGGCTGGTGCGATGGGAAAGCCTGTCTGCCTGTTGCTTCAACACGCAGCCGATTGGCGCTGGATGATAGCCCGGCAAGACTCTCCGTGGTATCCGACGATGCGGCTTTTCCGCCAGACGCAGCCAGGTGACTGGACGGGGGTAGTTCACGACGTGCAGAGATGGCTGGTCGATTGGATCAGAGAGAGTGCAGAATAGGTAGAGATGCTCCCTTGGGACGGCTACGACGCTTATCTGTTCGACATCGACGGCACTCTGCTGCACTGTACTGACGCCACTCATTATTTCGCCTTCTGTGACACCTTGACTCATCTCGCTGGACGATCCTTGAATCTGGATGGCGTCGTAGCGCACGGGAACACAGACGTCGGCATTCTTAGAGACGCATTGATCCGAAACGGGGTTGAAGATCCAAGCTGGCGGCCACAGATTGCCGAGGCGCGCGAGCGCATGTGTCGTTTCGTGGCGGAGCGTGAAAAGAGCTTATGCGCCGAGGTGCTACCGGGCGTGAGGAAAGTCCTAGCTCACCTATCTTCACTCGGATCGGTGCTTGGTGTAGCATCGGGAAATCTTCGGGAGATTGGGTGGATGAAGCTGAAGTGTTGCGGGCTAGATGAGCATTTCAGCTTCGGCGGCTTCAGCGACGCGTATGAATACCGGCGCGATATATTTCGCGCAGCGCTTGAAGAAGCGCGAAGACGAACAAGGCCCGATGCTTCGATATGCGTTTTCGGCGATACTCCAGCGGATGTGTACGCGGCCCATGAAAACCGAATGGACAGCATAGCGGTCGCGACTGGAATTTACTCCTGGGAAGAACTTACTTTGGCCTCGCCTCGGCTGTGCCTGCACTCGCTTACCGAGTTGTTTGCTGATGAGGCAGCTCCGGCGGCATGATTGCAGGAGCGAGGGCTTGCGCCGTTTCGGTGTACGAACTCGCTTCGACAATACACTCGAACTCGTTCGCACGGTGATCTGCAGTGTGTTGCTGAAGTGTGCGGTCTCGCGCCGCCTCGCCGATTCGTCGGAGTTGTTGTTCCGTCAACCCGGTCAGAATCGAGATCACTTCTTCCACTGTGTCTGCAAGCAGGATCTCTTCGCCTGGGTGAAGAAATTCTCGATCCCGGGCCACAACAGGAGACCGGCCATGCTGGGGCAGCTCGTTCGTGGCAGCAATTGCATCGGGAAAGTAGGAGCCAACAACGACAACATCCGCGAAGGCGGCCTCACGCAAAACCCTTCGGCGGACCTCTTTCCAGTTCTGATAGAGAAGCAGCTTGCAGAAGTCTGGCTGCGGTAAGTCACGGTGGTTCCGGTACCACTCTACATCTTTCTCCACAAAACAAAGGGCATGGCGCCGGCGAGCCGGCGCTTTGAGAAGTGCGCGATAGGTGGTGGCGTGTCCATTTCCCCATGAGGAGGTCACGGTCAAGCCTAGGACGACGATCTTCATGCGAGGCGTTCCTCAATCGCGGCACCGCGCGCATCGATACACTCGAGCAAGGAGCCTTCCACGAGAGCAGCACGCTGTTCGTATGTGTGGTCGCGGAGCGCGCGTTCAAGGAATGCCTTTCCGATTGCATGACTGCGGCAATTGTCGATCTGCTGCAACGCAGCAACTACATCTTCTGCTGATTTGACGATCAAGAGCTCGTCTCCAATCGCG
>DASYBJ010000295.1:0-14185 GCA_036500845.1 Acidobacteriaceae bacterium | reverse complement strand
ACAAGGCAGTTGTTCGAGATCGTCCTTCGATCGGTCGATAGATTAATCCTGGAAGACGGAAATTGGTAATAGAAGCGGGCACGAGTCCAACGCCGAGCCCGCCAGCAACTAGGCTAGCGACACCTATTGACTGGCTAGGCCAACTCAGGCACTCCTGCGCGATCCGTAGCTCTATGTCGATGTCTTGCAGATTTTCAAAAACCGCATCTGAATAGTCCCACCCTGGTTGACGGCGCGGAACTATGAACGACTCGTCGGCCAACGTTTTGATCCGGACGCTCTCTTGTTTTGCTGCGGGATGGGAACTTGGCAAAGCGACAACAAAGGGTTCGCGCAGGATGGTTTCGATACAAAACGATTCCTCGCTAAACAACGAAGGTGACCGAATCAGTCCAACACTCGATGGACTGTCGAGTAGTAATTCCGCGGCCCCGATTGTTGACATCTCTGAAACTTCCACTGTCACGTTTGGATATAACCGGCAAAATTTGCGAAGGATCTTCGGCAACACCTCGAACGTCGCCGATGCACTATAGCCGATCAGTAAACGGCCGCTTTGGCCGGTGTGCGTACGCCGGGCAGATTCCACTGCGTTCTCCGTCTGGCGCAAGACTCGGCGGGCTTCATCCAAGAGAACGTGACCTGCATCTAAGAGCTCTACCTTTTGTTTAGTCCGGTAAAACAAAGGAAATCCTAACTCCTCCTCAAGCAGCCGAATCTGCTTACTGAGAGAGGGCTGAGCGAGATGCAGCCGATTAGCCGCGTTCGCGAAATGCAGTTCTTCGGCCACGGCGACGAAGTATTTCAAATGACGGAGTTCCATATAAGATACCTTAGCGCCTGACTTCAGCGCCTCTGGCGCCATCGTTGATTATTTGCCTTTCGCTATCGCCCGTTGGCGTGCATACAGGCGCCGTTAAGCACATTCCGTGCCCAGCCTTCAGGTGCCGCTGCTTGTACCTGTCCATCAGATGGTTACGCGTAGAATAGATTCGAGCGGTTGTCGAACGAGATTTCGGACTTACGAATTTCCGTCACCCTGCGCTAGTCCGAGCTTCCGACTTCGCCATTTGCTGCATCCTGGGAATACGCCTGCGCGACGACGATCCATTAGATTCTGTGAAAGGAGATATTTACTGGGATGCCCAAGAACCGAACGCTTGCAGTCCCTCCGGGACAAAGGCCTGACGATCCCACGCGAAACCCGGAAGAACCCACAATATTCATCTGTTTGGATATTCGGCTCTAACCAAATCGAGAAAGGTCCGTACCGTTGAGGCGCGGCTGTCTCGCTTCCACACCATTGCTAAGTCAGTTGTTAGAGATCGTCCTTTAATCGGTCGATAGCTCACTCCGGTGAGACGCAAATTGCTAAAAGACGCAGGCACAACTGCAACGCCGAGTCCAGCAGCAACCAGGCTCAGGGTCACCATCCCCATACCTTCGTGCGCGATCCGTGGCTCTATGTCGTTGTCTCTAAAAGTTGAAAGATTGCATCTAAGTAGTCCCCTCCCGGTTGACGAGGAGGAACTATGAACGGCTCACCGGCTAGTGTTTTGATCCGGACGCTATCTTGTTTTGCGGCGGGATGGGAATCTGGTACGGCAACTACGAACGGTTCGCGCAGGATTGTTTCGATACAAAATGTTTGCTCGTTAAGGAACGAAGGTGATC
Organism: Acidobacteriaceae bacterium; assembly: GCA_036500845.1. Lineage (GTDB taxonomy): Bacteria > Acidobacteriota > Terriglobia > Terriglobales > Acidobacteriaceae > PALSA-350. The sequence goes on along the minus strand of DASYBJ010000295.1, from coordinate 12,511 downwards.
GGATCAATCCAACGCTCAATGGACTGTCGAGCACCAGCTCCGGGACCCTGGTCCCTGACATCTCCGAAAGTTCGACCATCACGTCGCAATGTAATCGACAATATTTTCGAAGAACCTTGGGTAGAATTCCGAAGGTAGCCGATGAGTGGAAGCCGATCAGTAATCAGCCACTTTGGCCGTTGTGGGTGCGCCGGGCAGATTCCACTGCGTTCTCCGTCTGGCGCAAGATTCGGCGGGCTTCATCCAAGAAAACGTGACCTGCATCCAAGAGTTCCACTTTTTGTTTAGTTCGGTAGAACAAAGGAAATCCCAACTCCTCCTCAAGCAGCCGAATCTGCTTACTGAGAGAGGGCTGAGCGAGGTGCAGCCGATTAGCCGCATTCGCGAAATGTAATTCTTCGGCCACGGCGACGAAGTATTTCAAATGACGGAGCTCCATATAGCCTATCGTAACATAGCCAAGGGCTATTACCTGGAAGATTTAATATATTGGAGGTCTTATCGACCGTCGGCGACCATGTCCTTAGCAGATCTTCCTTTGACCGAAAGTAACATCGGAAGCGGAAGCAATATGGAAAGGAAAATTTTGTGCAGACATTCGCTCTTCTTTCGATTCAGCAGTTATTCCATTGCGACAAATTCAGAATTCTAGTTATGGCAACGGCCGGGTTGGGATTGGAGTGTTCAGCTTTCGCTGCCGATTTTAAGAATTTAGCAGGAGAAGGATACCGCTGGGTCACTGTCAATGGGCCGTACGCCTGTGGCACTGAACAAGAGGTTAACGAATTACCACTCACCACACCGACGCGACACTAATTGTCTCAGGAACTAATCGACCGTGGTGAGCCTGATCTAGGGTTGAAGACAAAAAGGTTGGTTCGCCTTCTCTTGGCTACAGTTAAAATGAAAAAGATCTCAATTCTCACAGCTTTTATGCCCTTACTTCCCGCAAATACTAAAGTTGGTACTCAGAAGCGGCTGGCAACATACCGACAGCAAATCGATTCAATTGACCAGCGTTTAGTTAAGCTCATCCAGGAACGCGCCCGGGTGGTGCAGAAGGTGGGCGCCATTAAACAAGAAGCGCATATACCGGTAACGGATACCAGCCGTGAACAAGTAGTGGTCCAGAAGGCGGAAAATCTCGGCAAAGGCGGTCCGCTACCGCCCGAAGCGGTCGGCAGAATCTATCAGAAACTGGTCGAAGAGATGCGGAATTGGGAGGCAAACTTAACCAATAGTCAGAAGTAAACCAAGTAGGGGAGCTATTTGGAGGCCGGCAGGAACTGTGAACGGTGGTTAGTCGTTTCCGGCGTTCCCGGCGACCCCAGCGTCGGACGGAACCTTTATAATGCGGCTCCCCTCCGAGCTGGGTGGTACGTGTGCGCTGCTTGCTGCCACGTCGCTTAGGTTGACGCGCATGGGCAGCAAGCCGGACCCGTTAATAGCCAGCCGCTATTATGCAGGAGATTTAATATATTGGCGGGCTTGCCGCTGCCAAAGAATGTTCTTCTATGAATAAATAGCATGGCCTTCATTGCGATCAAAATAGGCCGTCGGGAAGGCCCGAGGAGCGGAGCATATCTGAATGGATACGTGACCGAGCGTTGAGCGTAGCCCTAGCAACTCGAAAAACAGCAAAAATGAGCAAGAAAATAGTAGGTGAATTGTTAATTGAGACGCTGATAGCAGCAGGAGTAAAACACGTCTTTGGTCTCGCCGGAGATTCTCTTAATGGCATTACCCACTGCATGCGCCCTAATAATGCGATCACTTGGATTCCGGTACGCCATGAGGAAGTTGCGGCTTTTGCGGCTGGGGCAGAGGCCCATCTCACCGGATCGTTAGCGGTATGCGCTGGCAGTTGTGGTCCAGGTAATATGCATCTGATCAATGGATTGTATGACTGTCATCGCAGCCGCGTTCCAGTTCTGGCGATCGCCGCGCACATACCCAGCAATGAGATCGGTAGCGGTTATTTTCAGGAAACGCATCCAGAGAGGTTATTTCTGGATTGTAGTCATTACTGCGAACTAGTCTCGCAGCCAGGCCAGATGCCGCGGGTGCTTGAGATCGCGATCCAGACAGCGATCTCGCGCAAAGGAGTTGCGGTGGTGGTGATACCGGCCGATGTCACGTTTAAGGAAGCGATGGCACCACAGCCTCGGCTCAGATTTAAGCCGAGCGAGCCGCTGCTTCGTCCCAGTGATAAGGATTTATCGAATCTGGCAAGTACACTCGACTCTGCCGAGAAAATCACCATTCTGGCGGGAGCCGGGTGCGCTGGCGCGCACACCGAGTTAATTAATGTCGCGGATCGCCTCCAGGCTCCGATTGTTCATGCGATGCGGGGCAAAGAATTCATCGAGTACGATAACCCATTCGATGTCGGTATGGCAGGTCTATTTGGATTTTCATCTGGCTATTATGCCATGATGAATTGCGACACTCTCCTGATGCTCGGGACTGATTTTCCCTATCAACAATTTTTTCCTGAGAATGCAACGACCATCCAGATTGACAACCGGGCCGAACAGATTGGAAAGCGCACTAAAATCGATATTGGGTTGGTTGGCGATGTGAAGGCTACGCTTGAAGCATTGACACCACAACTCACACCCAAGCAGAACCGAAGTCATCTTAACCAGTGGCTGGAACACTATCGAAAAGCCCGCAAAGGGTTAGACGATCTTGCGACCGGTGTTCCCGGAAGAAAGCCGATTCATCCGCAGTATGTCGCGAAGGTTGTCGACGAACTTGCAACCGAGGACGCCGTCTTTACTTGCGACGTTGGCACTCCGACGATTTGGGCGGCGCGATATTTGACCATGAACGGTAAGCGACGCCTGCTGGGATCGTTTAACCATGGTTCGATGGCCAACGCATTACCTCAAGCAATCGGAGCGCAGACCGCGTTTCCCGATCGCCAGGTGGTTAGTCTTTCTGGGGACGGCGGGTTAACAATGTTAATGGGCGATTTACTAACATTAAGGCAGTTGAGCCTTCCGGTGAAAGTCGTGGTATTTAACAACGGAGCGCTGGCCTTTCGCGAACTCGAAATGCGAGCTGCCGGTATCCTGGATTTCGCGACCGATCTCGAAAATCCGAACTTTGCCGAAGTGGCCAAGGCAATAGGACTTTTCGGCGCTCGCGTTGAATCTCCGGAAGATTTAGGTAGAGCTATGAAGGAGGCGTTTGTCCATCACGGACCGGGCTTAATCGATGTCGTCACCAATCGGCAAGAGCTGTCGTTGCCTCCCACCATCGAGTTGAAGCAGGCCATTGGGGACAGCCTGTAGATGGCCAGAGCGGTTTTGAATTCTATGGCAACAACTGTTCGACAAAAGGCAAGAGGAGCAGAAATTCTGCTCGAAATTTTGCGATCGGAGGGCACCAAATTCATTTTCGGAAATCCGGGCACAACCGAGCTTCCCCTGATTGACGCGTTGGTCCTCAACCCGGATATTCGCTACATTTTGGGACTTCAAGAAGCGAGCGTCGTGGGTATGGCCGATGGTTATTCTCAGGCATCGGGGAAACCTGCTTTCGTGAACCTTCACACATCAGGCGGCTTGGGTCACGGCATGGGGGCAATCATGAACGCTAAGATTGCCCGGGTGCCAATGGTGGTCACCGCGGGTCAACAAGATCTCAGGCATATTCTTGCGGATCCGTTGCTGGCTGCCGATCTCGTGCAAATAGCAGCTCCTGCGGCCAAATGGTGTTTCGAACCGAACGCCTTAGATGATTTACCCCTGATTCTTCGCCGGGCGTTTCATAGTTCTGTCACTCCGCCACGAGGGCCGGTCTTTTTATCGCTGCCAATGAATATTTTGGACGAGATCGGCTCGCCTCGAGTCTTACCGCCAAGCCACATTGAACTCTCAAGCGTCGGGCTTGGGGTCAAAGAACTCGCCGCCGGCCTTCTGCGATTCAAGCCTTTTCGAACTGTTATTCTCGCGGGAAACGATATCGCCGAATTAGGCTTGGGAAAAGCGACCGCCCGAGTGGCTCAACTAATCGGCGCGCCGGTTTACGGCGCTTCCTGGCCATCGGTTAATAGCTACGCTTCCATTGATCCCTTCTGGCGAGGTTCACTTCCCACCACTGCCAAGGGCATTTCAGAAATTCTGAGCGGTTACGACTGTCTGCTCGCGTTGGGCGGAAAAAGCTTGATCTCGGTGATCTATACCATGCGTGACCCAATCCCAGAGTCGATCGAGTTTTACCATATCTCAGAGGATGCAAACGATTTAGGCTATAACGATGCGCCCAAGCTCGGTGTTTTCGGCAATGTCCGAGCAACATTGGAAGCCTTAGCGGACGAACTGGAACCGAAGGTGCCGCCTGCCGTCGTTAAGCAGAACATCGAAGAGGCACGGCATAAAAAGGACACGCTCTGGCACGAACTCATGGCGCGGGCCGATGCCGCAATCCGTGACGATGAAAAGATCGAGCCCATCGTTGCAGCGAGAGAAGTTCTGCGCCCGCTCCCCGATGGCTTTTTGCTAGTCGATGAAGCGCCCTGTGCAATCCGTTTTACGCGGGCTATGCACCGGTCGACGGGAGGGCGCCAATATTTCCACAATCGAGGGGGAGGATTGGGTTGGGGAATGCCGGCCGCAATTGGCGTTTCGCTAGCGCGCGATAAAGCGCCGGTGCTTTGCCTGGTGGGCGATGGCGCAGCGATGTACTCGCCACAAGCACTCTGGAGCGCCGTGCACGAAGAAGTACCGGTGGTTTTCGTCGTTTTAAACAACCTTGAATACGGGATTCTAAAAAGCTTCATGCTAAACCAACCACAGTACAACGCGAGAGACCACGGATTCGTTGCCATGGATATCTGCCACCCAAAAGTTGACTTCCAATCACTGGCGAGATCGATGGGCGTCGCGTCCACTTTCGTAAACTCCCACCGCGAAATTAGCGAGGCGGTTCAGGCTGCACTTAGTACCGGAAAGACACATTTGATTGAGATTCCGGTTAAAGGGACGTGACAGGAGTGGCAAGTGCAGATTTATTCGCTTCTGTCTGCCGGCCTCTGACGGCTTCTGCAAGATCGTTCGCCGGCTGGAACGATCAGTTGTTAGCGTTCCTTGAAACACTATGATTATATGGGGGGAGCGTTTGAAAACGTAACTATATTTTAAATCGACTGCCCCCATTTTATCCGTAGTCCCCGTCAGACCGCATTTTGACTGCAAAACTTTACCGGATTGCAGAATTATGCCGCCTGTATTGCATTCCGGAACACGCAGGAAAGCAACACATAGGAGCCGCAATGAAATCAACAGCTGACTTTTCCCATTTTGATGCTCTCGACATACGGGTAGGCCGGATCACCAAGGTCGAGGACGCAGCGACAAAGAAACCAACCTACCGACTGACCATAGATTTTGGTGGAGAAATCGGCAGTAAAGTGTCATGTGGCGCGTACCGGAACTATGCACCCGATGAACTACTTGGGAAACAAATTATCGGCGTCATCAATTTTGCTGAAAAGAAAATGGGACCGGAACTATCGCAGGTATTAGTGCTCGGAGTTCCGAACGATAAGGGAGAAACGGTTTATCTCACGCCGGAATCTGACGTAAGTTTAGGCGTAAAGGTGTTTTAGGCGGCCATGCTCATCAGACTCGCGAAGAAAGAGGACGAACCGGCTGTTTGGTCGATCATCGAACCTACGATCCGTGCTGGAGAAACCTACGCTCTTTCCCGCGATATGAGCAAAGCGAATGCGTTGTCCTATTGGATGGGGTCAGATCGGGCAACGTTCGTCGCAGATGATAATGGGCACATCCTCGGCACGTATTACCTTCGACCAAATCAACCTGGCGGCGGCAGCCATGTCGCCAACTGTGGCTATGTTGACGCGCTTGTGATGTATCGCGCGTTGTAACTTCGGTAAGACGCATAATGCAGGTTCAGTGGCTCCCCGAAGACACGTTGTTTATGCCGATACCAGTGTAGTAGATGATGAGCGTTTGCGCGCCTTCCCGTGCGCCATGCGGCATAATCCGGGTCGCGGCATTATGATCCCTCCCATAGGCAGGTTCTGAGGATTGGGCAGCTGGGCTGGCATTCCTAGTCGTAACCTCCAAACATCAGCAGCCAAATGTCTTCGTCAGTTACGTTGAACAGTGCGTGCAGCTGCCCGGGTTTCAATAGGGTTAAGCTTCCAGGCGTCATCGTACGGATCTCGAAACAACGTTCGCGCGCGGAGGACTGGCACCAGTCTCCCGTGACCATTGTTCCGATGCCGCTGAACAGAAAAAAGATCTCCTGGTTGTCGCGATGGCGATGGATTCCGATGCCGCACTCCGGCTTCAGAATATGCAGATCCATGTGCTCGGTGGCAAAGAACTTCTCGTAACGCGAGCCGGGTGCCTTGTTCCCATTGGCATCGAACATCCAGTTTTCAACTTCGCGGGCAAGCTCGCCGCTATTGCGGAAATCGAAATAGTTGGAGAGTAGGTTCCGGTAATGGACGAAGCCGAACCCGCCGTGTGGGGCTTCGCTGATACCAACCTTCAGGAAGTTGTCCCAGCCACGGTAGATCATGTTGAACTGGTAATGATAGTTCGCGCCGTTTTTCGAATCCCACCAGGTGGTTGTCTTATCCGCCCACGCAACTTCGAGATTTAATGGGATAACGGGATGCATAGCGTGCTTCGGCGCTACTGTTCGCATATCGCGGTTGTCCAGACCCTCGCGCGCAAAATCGTTAAAGCTGCCCTGCACGAGCGCTGGATCGATGATCAGCCCACCGCGGTTGAATGCTGCAACACCTCTCGTGTCCAGTTTGCTACGGAGGTCGTTGCCCGGATACCCCCAGATCTCGATCTCGTAGCGGTTGGTCACGGGATTGTAAGGCACGTCAATCAGTTGCGCCGCCGCCGTCCCCTGCACTTTCAGATACAGCTTCAAACTGTTTCCGAGCTTATGCCCGGACATCTGTGAGAGCTTTGAATCGGGACCTCCGCGATAGGAGAGTAACAGAAACGGTCCTGTCCAGCCCTCGCCGTTCGAGTCGGTATTAGTGGTTGCCCACCCACGCGCGATCCACGTGTCTGTGCAGCGGAAATCGTGGACATTCTGCTTCTGGAAATCTTCCTTGTTGTCCTGCTGACGGGGATCCGCCACGTTCCAGGATGATCCCGAAGGCCCGTATACCTCGAGAAAGTCGAAGGGCACGAGATACTGCACTTGGTTGAGCAGATAATATTCGCGCTCGGCCGAAAGTTCGATGCTTTCCAGGATTTTCATCAGGCGCGCGAGCGGATTATTCAGCTTGTAATCGACGGTGCTTGGCGGCTTGACCAGGAATACCTTATCGCCACTAACGATTGTCATGGGCTTGCCTAGTTTCTCGCGCGTGTCAGGCGCTGTGGTAACCAAGCGCCACGAAACGCAGCGGTTGATCGCTGTTGAGATTGCGGATCCCGTGAATTCCGCCGCTCTTCGTGAAAATAACGCTGCCAGGCTGTACCTTTAGCTCGCGAACATTGTGCTTGGGCAAACCAAAGATCTCCACGTTACGCAGCGGATATTGAGTCTCATCAGAGAGCGTGGGATCATCGCCGTCACCCATATAGGCCACGCCCTCTCCTTCGAAGATGTAATAAAGCTCTTCAGTCCCGATGTGCTGGTGAGTACCATCCACTGTGCCCGGCGGGATGGTAACCTCCATAAAGTAGATGATTGAGCTGCCGAACTCGCGCTGCACAACCCAGCGCATCTCGATGGTGTTGTCGTTGGGGCCGGGACAATTGAAGTCCGTGGATGTTGGATCCATCCTCGCGTTTTTGTAGCGGACGGGTGCGATGTCCCGCACCTTGGTAAAGAACCAGCCCCGTTGAAAATCCACACGATAATTATTCACCTGGGCGGTGTTCTGCGGCGAGCTCGGGTCCTGCGTATTGGGCACCTGACAAGTGCGCCCGTAATTGTTATCCCACTGAGGATTGCCTATGCGATAGCCGAACGGAAAATCGATGTCATTCTCCCGAAATGCCAACTCCACCTGCTTGAGGTTATCAAGGTCAGCGAGAGCCGGACCAAACCCCCGGACGCGCGTTATGCTGCCATCGCGGCCCATCATATGCGCGACTTTGGCGTCGTGATGTTTAGTTGGTGGCGGTTCCAGGCTATCCCAGATTTCGACCTGGTATGCGTTTATCCAGTTATCGTAGTGCATGTGGACGGTTGCATCCGCGTTTTTCGACGCATCCTGATGCAAGAGTTTCAGGTACACGAGCAACAGGCCTCGCAGAAGCCGCCCACGCTCGCGCGCCTGTTCAACGAGGCGCGAGGCGCGATATTCGATGCGAATGAAGCGTGCGAGAAGGTTGCCATCGAGGAAAACTAACCCTTTCATCACCATCAGGTCCACAGTGTTGCGCACCTCATGGACATAGTAGCGGTACCGGGGGCTCCTGGTCGCATTCAGGTATTGGGCGTGATAGATGCGATCCGGGAAAAATACGATGCTGAAAATCGAATTTTCAGGGCGGTTCTGAATGGCATCAAATAGTGCGTTCATGGAATTTCTCGTCTACAAGCGCGCCAGTATCTGGTCGGCTACGCGGAAGGAATTCGCCTCGATTGTATTGGTCGGGTTCCCGCTGCGGGAAGTTGGCATGAAGGCGCCATCCGTTACATAAAGATTGTCGAAGTCCCAGGCGCGGCAGTTCACGTCGAGTACGGAGGCGTTCCGGTCTTTGCCGAAACGGGCTCCACCGAGGATGTGGTTTGCGATGCGCACAATTCCGTTGGGCGCCAGATACGATCCGCCTTTGCCGACGAACTTTACAGCCTCGATTTGCTTGCCCGAAAGATGCTCCCCCGAGAAGTGCAGAATCTGCGCGGCCATGTTTGCATAAGTGTCCATCAGGTAACGATCATGCTGGTGCCAGTTCTTGATGATGTACGCTACCGGGCGGTTCCATTTGTCCGTAACGGTTGGGTGCAGCTCGATGCGGTTGGTGCGCTGAGGAACCTGGTTGGCCATGAAACTGATGGACAGACCCCGGCCGAACTGGTCATCCAGGTAATTCACCAAAGCCTGAGCTTTCAGGTCGGTCGCGAACATAAAGCCGTCCCAAAGATTATCGAGGTCGAGAGCACCGAGGGTCCTGAACAGGGAGATCGGCAGCGCACCATCGGATGTGTTGTTATAGAGCGCTCCGGCAGCCCACAGGCCGTGATCGTGCAGGAACTGTTCAGTGGCGCAGCAGTCCGTCGCCCAGCCGGCATCGAGAGCCCGCGATTTATCGAAGCGCTCGGGCAGAATCGCGCTTGCGCCTCCGAAGCAGTGCGTCATGAAATAGCAGCCGAGCAGATCGTTCTGATGAATCGCCTTGTCGAATCCGTTGTCCAGTTTCGCCGAAAGCTTCAGCAGCCGGACGGATTCGATCCCGGAACAGGCAACCACCACAATCTTTCCCTGGGCGAATCGCTCAACGCCGGAAGGATCGATGTAATAGACGCGATCGACTTTACCGTTCTGGTAAGTCAGCCGCGTAGCGACACAATTGCAGCGGATGATGAAGTTGGGCAGATCTTTTACAGGCGAAAGCAGCGAAACCCAAGTACTGGATTTCAAGCCCAAAGGATCGCCATACCGGTTCACATAGCTGGTCTTTTCAGTTTCGGGGTCATGCGGTACTTTCCGCCCGCTTGGCGCGTGGTCCCGGGTAATTACAGCCAAGGGCGTGCGGTAGGGCAGAATCGGGTTCAGCGGGTTCAGTTTCCTCGCAAGCAGTTCCATTCCGCGCCGGGCATATTCACTAATGCCGTTCGGAGTGAGGGGCGGTTGGTACACATCGCGGCTGAACGGCTTCTGCTGGTTTCGGCTCTCGCCGTTAATTCCGACGAGTTCTTCGGTCTTTGTGTAATAAGGTTCGAGATCGTCGTAAGAGATGGGCCAGTCGCGCGCTTCGCGTTTGATGTCGTCGTTCGGATCCTGTCGGATATCGCTACGGCCGGCATTGAAGCTCGCTAGACGGAAGTCGAGAGGCGCATAGCGGAATGAAACACCTCCGTATAGCTGTGTTCCGCCCCCGACAACTTGTGCAGTATAGCCTTCGATCGTTGCCTTATCGGAACCTTCCGTGTCGCGATAGATGTGCGGCTCATCATTGATATCGGGCTCAACATGGCTCGAATAAAACGCCTGCCCCTTATTGGCGACCGCCAGTTGAATGCGTTTCTCGGCTCCGTCCGAAATCAGCTCATCGCGCTTAAAGTCGCTGCGTTGGTTTGGGCTCTGGTACTGGGGCCGGAACAAAGGTCCCTTTTCCAGGACTAGCACTGACTTGCCTGCTTTTGCGAGAATGTGCGCGAGAGGTGCGCCTCCCGCTCCGCTGCCGATGACAATTACATCGAAAGTAACTTGTATCATTCTGTATCGCTTTCCTGGTGCGAGTGAAGCGCCTTCCCGGCCGCCCAGATTAGCCCAGATAATCCGCATTCACGCCGAGCGGCGGTTCCATGCTGAGGCGCCAGTCGAACAGCGTCTGCGGCTTCTGCCCAGGCGCTGCGGCCGGCGTGAAATAGCGTTCCGAAAGATAGGCCCAGCCCGCCGCACCAGCATTACCGCCATATTTTGGATGGCAGAACGCGCCAGTAACAACGTGCCGGCGCAACAGATAAAGAAAAAACTGCGGACTCGCATATTGGCTGTAATCCCATCCGGCCACCTGGTTTGTGGCCATTTCGTTATAAAGATCGAAATAAATCTCGCGGCTCATGTTCTCCGGTTCCATATAAGGGCTCCGTTGACGTAGAACACGATCGATAATACGAAGGCATTTTTTGTAACCGATCAGATGATGGCGCTCTTCGCGGGCGAGTATGTTGGCAATGTAATTCACCTCGCCTACCGAATGGTCCATACGATAAGCGTTGTTGTAGAGGTTTTTCTTAGTGGCACGGTCGAGACAATCGTAGAATCTGTTGAGAAAGTTGGTCGCATCGGCTGTTTGAAACGGCAGGATCTCAGCCGCAAGACGATACAGGATGGCCAGTTCCCAAGGCTCCATCTCAAGAGGCGATGTGAAACTGTCGGTAAAAAAGCGAGACCAGCTCTGCCCGTTATCCTGGAGTTCCAGCTGTGGATTCACCGGATCATTGACCGGAAAGGCTTCATCCACGATGAACCGATAGAGATGCCGCTGGCCTTTCGGGACCACATACGTCAGAGACCAGAAACGGGTGGGCTCATCTTCGAATATGGCGCGCTCGAGCGGAATCGGTTCGTAGAGTGTGGCAAATGTGCCGATGACAGAGACGCTCGCAGGCGATCTACTATCCGCGCCTGCGTAGATAAAAGTAACTTCGTTGTAATCGTTGAATTGCGCCGGATCGCTTACCGCGTCCGCGCCGCCACCATATGTATCGATGATGGGAAAGCGCCAAGCTTCGGCGATCCGGTCCCGCTCAGATTGTTCCCCTGGCGCTCCGTAGGAGTGCCGGGCGTCCGTGTTATACCGGCTGAGGAATTTCGTGCAGCGATTCAGGACGTATTGATCGTCCTTTTTGAAGAAATATTTCGTTGTCACTGTGTCAACGGGGGTAGGCTGCTATCCGGAAAAAGCACCCTAAGGCCAAAGAAAAGAAAATTAAACTGGAAGAACTGGCCTTCGAACCTTTCGTGCTGATGCATCGTGCAGAATCGCCGAGCTTATTCGATGAAGTAGTGGCGAGCTGTCGTCGGGCCGACTTTACGCCGAACATTCGCCACCAACCAGACGCTAAAGACGGGCACCGGCTCGCTGGGTAAAGTGGCGGCGATCGTAGACCGAGAGTTGGTGGGCCGCGCCTGAGAAAGCGTGCTAGGTTCTGCGCCAAATAATTCCAAAAGTTACACTTCTTGCCTACTGTTTTAGGGTCTCCGATATAGTGAATGATAAAGGACGTTATCATTCACTATCGCAGCCGTAGTCACCGAGTAGAGGGGCTGTTTTCAGTGTAAGCGTCCGGCTAAGCCCATCTTGAAGTAAAGGGAGCGGGAGCAGGAAGCTGGCGGGAATGGAAAACGAGCCAGCGATCGCGGTCGTCAAGGATTGACACGAACTATTCCCGCCTTCGCCTGGACATGGGCTTTTCCCAAATTTGTCATGTGCGCACGATACCACGTAGCGAGCGCGCCCTCAAAAATATTGCCGGGCGTTAGGCTCAACGTAAGCAAGTCCGGCTTTAGCTGGTCTATCGGGCCGACCCGTCGCTGGCGATTTTCAAGAGCGGCAGCATCAGTGTTTCGTAATCTGGAATGGCCATTGGTCAGCGCCCTATTTTAAACACATCTGGGATCATCGGCGTTTCCTTATCACCTCTTATAATTGGAGTCGGGTCGGCATGCAGTATGCGCTTGACGGTTTGTCTGGCTGGATTCCAATCCATGTTCGTTCGGCATTCAAACCCTCTGATGGCTATGGTTTTCTCTTGTCCCGGGTAGATTAGCCCGCCTTCTATTTCCAAAAAGTGGGCGACTCCGTCCGTTGAAGTATCT
>DASYBJ010000294.1:0-2491 GCA_036500845.1 Acidobacteriaceae bacterium | reverse complement strand
GCGGGTACTAGGACTTCACCAATCTTCACGTCGTATGCCGTCGCGAAAATCGGAACAGTTGACCGGACCGGCGGTTGCGAACGCGATTTTCGCGGCCACGGGGAAGCGGCTACGACGAATGCCGTTCCGAATGGACGAAGTATCGGCATGAGTGGGGAGTTTCCTCTCGACGAATGCTGAAATCCGATGGGTATGCTCAACTCTTTAGCGAAGTGATTGCTCTGTGGAGTGACAGAGCCGGCGTACGTCGTGCGGTCAAGTTCCCGCTCACATCGACATTGCGAGCAAGGCTGTTCTCTGAGGCATGAGGCGGCGGAGTGGATCTGCAATGTACAGCACCGGCGCTGCCGGCTTCAGAGTCGGCAGTTATTCAACCCCAATTCCGAAGAGTGAATTTCGGTCGGGTGTGTCCGCTGGGCTGACTCGGCGATTACGCGCCGTACGAGCATCGATTCCGTCCCGACCAGGGATGCCTGACCTTCCCAGCCAATGCACCCGCTGGTGATCCAGCCGGTTGAGATTTATGCTTAACGGCATGGATTGTCCTGCCACAACACGGTCCTGCATTACATGGATGTTGTGCGCAGTCCTGGTCTGCCTGGCAGTTCACGCGCCGCATTGTGATCGGTGCGATGGGCCGGACTTTGTGGGTTCTCCTTCGCCGCAGCCCCTTGTCCACCACCAATTGCCTGCTGCGCCCGACGGCTGTAATGGTGCCTGCTGGTGCTGCGTTTTTCATGGGCTCCCGGACACCACGCCTGTGATCGATCTGGTGAATACGTTGTCTTCGCGTGTTTGGCCCCCATCGCCTTCACACGCTCAGGCGCCCCGTTCCTCTCTGTTTCGACCACCTCGCATTCGGATCTTCTCTTAGCTTGTCGGATCCCCGCACTTCGGGTGCGGACGTAAGGACCCCCATGACTCATTCTGGAGACCGCTTATGCGCACACGTGTGTTCCCGTTCGTTGCAGCATGTCTACTACTCCTGTCTTTGTGTTTGCCCACCTCGGGGCAAAACTCCGTTGAAAAACAGTCCGGTAATCGACAACAGGCCAGCGAGGATGAGGAACCTGTAGCCATCCTCGAGGTTGGGGCTGCCACAAGTTGGAATATCAGAGGTGGCGCGGCCACGTTCGCCCCAAGTCTTGCGGCGGAGATCACTCCTATTGAGAACTGGCTCGAACTTGAGGCAGGCGTGTCACCCTTCTACACGCGGAATTCCAAGGAATGGGACACCGACCTGCTCTTCAAAAAACCCTGGACCCTATCACGGAAGGCAGAGTTCATGTTGGGTATCGGTCCGCAATGGACTTACCTCAAACAAAATGGAAAAACAGCTAATTCGATAGCAGGCGAGGTGGCGGGAGATTTCATGTTCTGGCCAGCTGGCAAACACCGCTTCGGCTGGTTTCTTGAACCCGCTTACGACTACAGCTTTGCCGGCGGCCACGACCAATCCATAGGCATGAGTGCTGGTCTGCTCATTGGCATTCCGTAGTCACGAATTGGATCATGATAAGCGCAAGCGCCTGTTTCAGGCGGGCGAGATGGCGAGCGGAGTCAGCATGAGAGAGCATTCGATTCCGGGGGGCAGCCAACTAAGCGCATTCAGAATCAACGTCGCCTTAATTTGATCGCGGGCGAGTCGAGCGGCAAGGTGCGAAAATGCCAATGTCTTGCAGTCTTAGAGAGGAGCAAGCGCATTACTATTCTATGAATCAATGAGTTGCAGTCGGACCCCCCGGAATCGAATGCTCTCCATGATCTGCGAGCCGCAGGTTGCACGAGTCAGCCGCAGGAGGTTTCCCAAAGCCTGATCTTTCGCCGTTCCGCGAACCGCTCTCTATCAGGATGGTTCCTGTCTTTCCCGCATGGATGTTTTCCCCCCACGATTCGCTCTCGCGCAGATTCTTCAGCACCCCCAAACCCGTCAAGCAGAGTCCACCGTCGGCTTTCTTCGCTTCTTGCGCGCAAGATCAAGAAAGGAACGAAGCACCGCACTCTCGTGCTGTGGAGACCACGCGATCACCAGGTCGATGAAAGCAGCGCGATCGGCCAGTGGAACGAAGACCAATTCCTCAGTGCGCAACCTCATAGCGCCCTCGGACAAAATAGCGACGCCCTCTCCCGCCTCAACCAGGGCAAGAACGCCGGAGGAGACGCTCGCCGTAGCGCCGATTCGCGGAGAAAAGCCAGCCTCCGTGCAAAGCGTTATCACTTTGTCGAACGTCGGCGATGAATACTTGCGATCATTCAGAACAAAGCGTTCTTCGGCCAGCTCCCTGATCTCAATCTTGCGCCGTTTGGCCAGTGGATGATTCCTGGACAGCACAGCCTGGAGCCGCTCGGTCAGAAAATGCTCCGAGCGGAGTGTCGCCGCTTGCGCCGGTGGAAATCCGCGGGTGAACCCGACGTCGATAGCGCCGGCTTGCAACGCCTGATGCTGCATGGCCGGCGCCATCTCCACCAGTCCAACCTGAACCTCGGGAAA
>DASYBJ010000293.1:0-20794 GCA_036500845.1 Acidobacteriaceae bacterium | reverse complement strand
GCTGCTCGATGCCGGGCAGAGGATCGTGGACGCGATCGCGAGAGACCCCTATGCGGTCGGCTACTCCAGTCTGTTGTACAAGAACCCAGGAGCCAAGCCGATGAGCCTTGGACCTGCGGGCGGACCGTTTGTGGCGGCATCCAAATCCACAGTGGCGAATCACACCTATCTTCTCGTGCAGACGGTCACCTGCTACATCAACCGTAGCCCCGGCAAACCCGTGGATCCGAAGTTAGCCGAGTTCTTTCGTTACATCCTCAGCAAGCAAGGACACGACATTGTGGTGAAGGCAGGCGGGTACATGCCGTTGACACCGGAGCTGGCGGCCACGGAGGTCCAGAAGCTCGAGTGAGCCTCTGACGGTCGAGGTCCTATAAAGGGTGTCAGCATGAAAGCATCTTAATTTTGCATTCAGAGAATCCTAATTTGAATTCGCGATGGTTCTATGGCTGGCAAATCGTCTTCTGGCGCTGGGCCTTAACCGAACCGGGAACTCCGCCGAAGCCAGCCAACTCGACTCAGACGACTGGGAGAATTCATGAGAAAAGCAAGTGCGATGTTATGGATGGCAACCCTTACTGTTACGTATACTGTTACGCTGATGGCGCGGGAGACGCGCGAACAGGCTATCGCGGGCATGCGTCAGGTGGAAGCCAACGAGATGGACCCCTCCTACACGACCGCGGCTCCTTTTGCGCAGAAGTTAGTGGACCAGGCTCTCGCTGAGCATCCTGAGGTCCTTTTGCTCGCTATTCACGCTCAGCCGCCGGAACACAAGAATGTGATCGTCGCCTCCAATTTTGGCCGCATCGGCAAGATTGGCGATGAGGACGACATGCGCTGCATCCGTACAGGCAAGAGCAATCTCGAGGTAAGCCCGACCGGCAAGCACTTTGAAGATCAGCTTGTTCTGCTGGACCAGACCGGCAAGACCATCGGAGCTATCGGCGTGGTCTTCAACTACAAGCCGGGCGACGACAAGCAGAAGATGGTGAAGATCGCGACCGGGATTCGCGACGAGATGCGGAAACAACTTCCTACAGAGGCCGCTCTCTTCGAGTGACCAAATAGCTGCGCACCTCCAACGGAGGTTCTCCGCGCGATCTTTTCCGGTGCGCGTAGCCGATTTCAAAGGGAGAGTGCGCTCGACGTGATTTGGGGTAACCGAGCTGCTGCCATAATGAACGGACGGCGTAGGTGCGAAACAGTTCACCCAGCGAGCAGGTGATGGTGCGACGTCTTCTATTCTGGTTCCATCTGATAGTGGGAAGTGTGTTCGGCCTCTTCATTGCATTCATGGCCGGCACGGGCTGCATCCTTTCGTTTCAGCGGCTCTCGTTTGACTGGGCCGAACGGGGAATCCAAGCGTTGCCTGGGACAGCAACCCATGCTTTGCCGGTCGAAGATCTCGTGCGCCGCGCTCAGATGGTGGAGCATACTCCGCCGCCGAGCATCACCATCTCCTCGGAGCCCTTTTCCCCGGTGGTGTTTCACACCGGCCGTTTCACAGTGCTCTATTTGAACCCTTACAACGGCGCTGTGCTTGGCCACGGTGCCGTGGGTGTGCGGAATTTCTTTGCCACTGTCGAAGGGCTACACCGCTGGTTCGGTGCGTATGGAAGGCTGCGCGATCCTGCCCGTTCGACGAAGGCTGCCGTCAACCTGGGTCTGCTCTTCCTTTTGCTCAGCGGGTTCGTGCTGTGGTTGCCAAAGAAGTTTACACGCAAACATCTGAGGCCGATCGTCTGGCCCAAACGAGGCCCCAGGGGCAGAGCGAAGAATTGGAACTGGCACAACTCGGCGGGCGTGTGGGTCGCATTACCGCTAAGCATCATCGTGCTCACGGGGGCCGTTCTCTCCTATGACTGGGCTAATAACCTGCTATTCCGGGCTACGGGCAACATTCCCTCGCCGCCCGATCACAAGTTCAGCAGCTCTGGGGCAACTCGCGTCCTGAGGGGCTACACCCCGTGGCAGCCGCTGATCGCGCGCGTCCAGATGCAGGTGTTCGGATGGCGCACGATCACCATGGATTTGCCAGACGATCCCCGCGTCGCACCAGCAGCTGCTGTTGTGAGCTTCACGATCGACCGCGGGAACGGAGGGCAGGTCAATAAGCAGAGCCGATTGGTTCTCCGTCAAGAGACTGGCGAGGTTGTGGAGTGGATCCCCTTCGCCTCGGAAAATCTGGGACAGCGACTGCGAGAATTGGCTCGCTGGACGCACACCGGAGAATCGGCCGGGGTTGCAGGGCAGGTCGTCGCGCTGCTTACATCGCTCGGCGCATTGCTTCTCGTCTGGACCGGCTTGTCACTTGCTATGCACCGTTTGTTCGCTTGGAGAGCGCGGCGGAAGCGCGCCGCATCGCCCACTAAAGAGAGCGTTCGTGCGTCGCCTGAAATATCTGCGCCAATTGCGTTGAGGCAACCGGGCGGTCCGACATGACGCATGAAGGTTTTTTCATCCTGGTTTTATGGGTCCTTCATCCCAGGTTTTTAGAAGGGTTGCTGTTAAGAACATGAGGGAACCAATGAGGATCGCAAGCACAATCGCCACAGTTGCGCTGTTGAGTGGATGCTGTCTGCTGCTCGCCCAGGACCGCAGCGCTCTGGATGTTCAGAAGGCTCGTAACGAGCATGTCCAGTCGCGACGGAACCTGGTCGACTATCCCATCACCGAGTTTGATCTCTCAGGATTGCCCCACTATCAACCAGGGCAGGAGGTCTCGGGAACGATCCACATGGTGGGGTCGAACTACATTGCGGATAGCCATATCGGCGACTATTGGGAGGCGGGGTTCAAGAAATCCCACCCAGACGTGAAATTTGTCTACGACCTCAAAAGCCCGTCGGCGGCAATTCCCGCTCTTTATCTGAATGTGTCGGACCTCGGCCCCTCGCGACGAATGACCTTCGAAGACCTGCTCGCGTATGAGCGCATGACCGACACGGACCCTATCGAAATCGTATATGCAACCGGCTCGTACGATGTTCCCGGCTGGTCTCCTGCCTTCGGCATCTTCGTCAACAAGGCAAATCCAATCTCCAAGCTAACCATGGAGCAGCTCGAAGGGATCTTTGGCTCTGAGCGCACCGGGGCATGGGAGGGCACCACCTGGCACCCGGAGCGCGCCCGTAGCGCCAGCCAGAACATCCGCACTTGGGGCCAGCTCGGCCTCACTGGAGAATGGAAGGACAAGCCGATCAACATCTATGGCGTGAACCTCCGTTACCATCAGGCCATCCGCTTCGAGGATGAGGTGCTGCATGGCAGCGCGAAGTGGAACCCGGCGCTGCGCGAGTATGCGAACTACACCCTCCCTGACGGCAAGCTAGCCATCGGTGCTGGCCTCATGCTGCAGGACCTGTCGAAAGACCCCTATGGCATCGCATATTCCGAGATGAACTTCCAGACTTCGGATGTGAAGCCGCTTGCCATCGCTGCCAAAGAAGGCGGCCCTTACGTCTCGCTGACACTTAAGACTGATCAGGATCGTACCTATCCTCTGCATGATCAGGTGTACATGTATCTGAACCCCGCAACCCCCGGAAAGCCTATGGACCCGGCGCTAAAGGAGTACATGCTTTACATCCTCAGCCAGGAGGGCCAGACCGACATTGCCCGCGACGGCAAGTACACGCCGTTGACCAAAGAGATGGTCGAAGAAGGGCGCAAGAAGCTCGGGGCACAATAAACGCCTTTAACCTCGCGTCCCGACGTGTGCATTGTGCGGCGGGCCGAGCCATTCGTGTCGAGAGCAACAGGGCATCGTCGAAAAAGGGAACTGATGCATACCTTCCCACAGCGCTTCATCAAGATCGTCTCTGCGGCTCTTTTTCTTGCGCAATTGCCAACATCAGTTCCGGCACAGCAGAGAGAGGGGCTCGATGTGCAGCGCGGAAGGGCCGAGCGTATAGGAGCTCGCGGAGCCAAGACGTACTACACCAAACGCTGGGATCTCAGCGACCTTCCCGCCTATAAGCCTGAGCAAGCCGTCTCCGGAACCTTACGGATCTGGGGCTCGGGATACTACGCCGAGGGTTTGCTCGGCAAGTACTGGGAAGAAGGTTTCCGCAAGTTTCAACCCGGTATCAAATTCGACGATCACTTCAAGGCCCCGGCACTCGGCATTCCAGCTCTTTGCATCGGTGATGCCGACATCGCTCCCAGCCGCCACATCACTTTCGACGAAATGCTCCTCTTCCAGCGCGTCTTCGAACGCGACCCCATTGAAATCACGGTTGTAACGGGCAGCTTCAACGTCCCCGGCTGGAACTACGCTCTCGGCATTTTCGTCAACAAAGACAACCCGC
This sequence comes from Acidobacteriaceae bacterium, assembly GCA_036500845.1. GTDB lineage: Bacteria > Acidobacteriota > Terriglobia > Terriglobales > Acidobacteriaceae > PALSA-350. Next base: position 16,481 of record DASYBJ010000293.1, on the reverse strand, counting down.
TCGCGAAGCTCACGCTCAAGCAACTGGACGGTGTCTTTGGCGCGGCGCGCGATGGCGGCTACGACGGCACCACCTGGCGTACTGACATCGCACGCGGGGAGCGAGACAACATCCGCACTTGGGGGCAGCTTGGCCTGTCCGGCGAGTGGGTAGATAGACCGATTCACGTCTATGGAGACAATCTCCGCTACCACATACCGCGCCTCTTCGAGCGCGTTGTCTTCCAAGGAGGTGACAAATGGAATCAGTCCCTCCACGAGTTTGCAAACTATAAGAATCCCAGCGGTACCAATACACTTGAAGCTCAGCAGGTGATGGACGCGGTTGCAAAAGACCGTTACGGAATCGGCTACTCTACCGTAGCCTACACGTCGCTACAGACCAAAGCGATCGCTCTGGCGCCGCGCAACGGCGGTGCCTACATTGACCTCACGCTCGACACTGTGCGCGATCACACCTACCCGCTCTATGACGAGGTTTACTTTTACCTGGATCGCGTCCCTGGAAATCCTGTCGATCCCAAGGTCAAGGAATTTCTCCGCTACGTTCTTAGTCGCGAGGGACAAGACGCAGTCGAGCGCGATGCCAAGTACATTCCTCTCACTGCCGACGTTGTCAATCAGCAGCTAAAGAAACTGGAATAACGATGACGCTTTCGGCTCCATTCAGGCCGGGATCTCGGGACAACCGCTTGTCAAGTCGCCTGTTGTTCCGGACGGTGGGCCGGTGCCTCCTGCTCTCGTTCCTCTTCGCGGTGCCTGTTTATACGTCCCTTGCTCAATCGCCTTCGACTACCTCTACCCTTCCTGCGCCGCAAGCTGGGCCGAGTTCCATAGAACTGCAGACGCTCGAAGCTTTGCCCCGCTACCATCCGAGACAAAATGTCTCCGGCACAATTCGCCTGTGGGGACACGGCGCTCCGGTGCTTGACTTCATGGGAGTTCTGGTGAAGTCCTGGGAACAAGGTTTCCAGAAATTCCAGCCTGGAGTCCGCTTCGAGTACGACATGTACGGCACCGCTTCAGCCATGGGCGCGCTTTACTCCGACGCGGGCGACATCGCGATTCTCGGCCAGGAGATATACCCCTTTGAACGCGCTTCTTTCATGCGCGCGAAACACTATCCGCCAACCATCATCGAGATTGCGACTGGAAGCGTCGACGTGCGGAACTTCGATTTCGCTATCGGAGTTTTCGTCAACAAGGAGAACCCCTTGTCGAAGCTGACCCTCGATCAGTTCGATCAGATCTTCGCTTTTCATGAGCAAGGCGGTCCGGAAAACATTCTGCGCTGGGGCCAGCTGGGCCTCGCTGGCAACTGGGCCGATCGGCCCATCCACCTGTATGGGTGGAGAAGCGACGATGTGTTCTCAACATTCCTTCAGAACGCCGCCCTTCACGGCAGCCACGCGTGGCGATGTTGCATGAAGGAGTACGCACACATCCACCGTCCCGGCGGAACCATCTACGACAGTGGCCAGCAGATCCTTGATGACCTTTCGAAAGATCCCGAAGGCATGGCCGTCTCGAACGTTCGTTACGTGAAGGACAATGCCGTCAAACCATTGTCTATAGGTCGAGATATCGGCGGCCCTTTCTACGATGCAACCAAGGAGACTCTCATCTCCCAGCAGTATCCTCTGGTCCGGATCATTCCCGCAGTCATCGATCGGCAACCCGGACACCCGGTGGATCCGGCCGTGAAGGAATTCTTGCTCTACATCCTCAGCAAAGAAGGACAGGGCGACATCGTGCGCAACGGGAAATATCTTCCGATGAGTCCCACTGCAGCTAAGCAGGAACGGAAGAAGCTCCAATGAGACAAATGTCGCGGCCCTGCCCTCCGCCGCTGATCAAAAGAGATTGGCGCTCGGTCATCGCGCTAGGATTTGTGGTTTACACCAGTTTCTCCCTGGCACAGACCCCTTCGACTCTGCGTGCATTCACTCCTGCTTCGATTCCAACCGGTGTCATCCGCAGCCGCGGCGACGATGCCATGCACGGAATCCTCATCGCATGGCAGACCGCCTTCCGCCACTATCATCCGGAGATTACTTTTGCGGAAACACTCAACGGTTCAGGAACCGGAATGGCCGGAATCATTACCAGTGTCTCCGATCTGTCCCTCATGGGTCGGCCTGCTACGGCAAACGAGATCATGGGCTTCGAGTGGGTCTTCCGCTACAAGCCAATCGCAATACCAGTCGCCAGCGGCGCACTCGTGCCTGTTGGAGCACCAGCTGACGAGAAATCGCGACCGTTGCTCGTATATGTGCCGAATGACAACCCGCTGCAACAGGTCAGCATGGCTCAGCTCAAAGCATTCCTTGAATGCCGCAGAGAAGCGGTGACATGGAGCCTTGCCGGAGCGGGAGGGAAACGGGCCAATCGCCCAATCCACGCATACCTCTACGACAGCGAGACCGGAACTGGTGCCTTCCTCCAGCGCGCGATCCTCGGCAAAGAAGATCGTTGGAATTGGGAAGTAGTCAAAGAGTTTAAGGACAAAGCCCACAAGAATGGAAAACGATATTTAGCCGCGCAGCAGATCATCGATGAGGTAAAGAAAGATCCCGACGGCATCGGTATCTCCGCGAGCCGACCGCGCGATCAGAGACTCAAGGTGCTTGCCGTCGCCGCTGCTGGGCCACCAGTGCTCGCAACCACCGAGAGCTTGAGCAACGGAACTTACCCTCTCGAGCGCCAAGTTTACATCTACGTTAACCGGGCCCCTGGAAAAGCCGTCGACCCCAAGGTGAGGGAGTTTGTACGCTTTATTTTGAGCGAGGAGGGGCAACGTCTCGTTCACGCGCAGGGCGATTTCCTGCCGCTTCCTCCGGCAATCGCTGCCGACGCTTTTCGTGATTTGAAGTGAGATCACGGCTTTCGACGATCGAATCAGCCCAAGACATCAGCCCGTGGCCAACGTGCAGAGAACGCGTAGAAAGAGGTCTCCCCATAGCTCGTCGAGATCTGCGACCGACGTCTCGTTCGGCCGGTGTTCTGGAGAAATGAACAAGATTTTATCTTGTCTTCAGGTGAACTTTATTCGCTGAGCATATCTGAGATGAGTGCCCGGCAAGGATGCTTTTGAGCGCACTGAAGAACCCAGCAACCGTGTCGATTTCGCCAGAAAGTATGAGGACCAATGAATAAGCCCATAATTTGCCTGCTAGGGGCGGTTCTATCCCTTCCCGCCGTTGCCCAAATCCAGAATCCCGACCTACTGCCCGCCTACAAACCTGAGTGCAAGGTGCAAGGCGTAGTAAAAGTAACCGGGAGTGAACTTAAAGGCCAGATGGTCGCTTGGGAGGACGGGTTCAAGAAGTTCCACCCCGATGTTGTCTTCGCTAACAACTTCGCTACAAGCAGTGAAGGCTCGATCGCTGGCCTCTATCTCGCCGGCTCCGATCTCGCGCCGGCAGGTGACGACGCCAAGATCACGGATGTCATGCCCTTCTACAACAGCTACCACTACCTGCCAACCGAGATATCTGTCGCTACGGGAGGATACGAACTGCGCGGCAGCCTATGGGCCATCCAGATTGTGGTGAACAAGGACAATCCTCTCACTAAGCTCACCATGGAGCAGGTTGCCGACATCTTCGGCTCGCAGCGCACTGGCGGCTGGGATGGAATCCTCTACACTGCCAAGTACGCTCGCGGGCCGGAGTCGAACATCCGCAAATGGGGACAACTCGGGTTGACCGGCGAGTGGGCGGACAAGCCAATCCAGACCTATGGCTACTCTGCGCCAGGTTTCATCATAGCCTTTGAACGCAAGCTCTTCCACTGGTCCGATAAATGGAATGAGAACTACAAGGAGTACGTAGAGGCCAAGGAAGTAACGCCCGACGCCGATGGAAATGCAGTAGCCAGCGAGCGCATGTTCGAGGAGCTCTCGAAGGATAAGTACGGAATCGCTTGGGGACCTATCCTCCACACCAAGAGCTATCCACAATTGAAGCAGATCGACCTCGCGTGGAAAGAGAGCGGACCCTACGTTCCGTTGACCCAGGACAATGTGCAGAATCGCACTTACCCGCTCATTCGTGACGCCTACATCTACCTCAACCGCGATCCCAATCGCCCGCTCGACCCCAAAGTGAGGGAGTTCGTCCGTTACATCCTCAGCCGCGAGGGTCAGGCTGCGCTCCTTCCGCTCGGTTTCTACTATCCGCTCACAATGGAGATGGTCGAGAAGGAGCAAAAGAAGCTGGAGTAGTTCAAGAGGAGCGATGCTCTTCCGGTCGCAGAATGCACCTGCGCTTCCCCTCGATTGTTTTCCCGCTTGAACACACTCTCTGCTGTCAAGGTGCTTCATGGATGTCCGCAATGTAGCCCGCTTCGTTCTGGCCGCTTCTGCGCTTGCAACTCCGTTGCCGGCCATCTCGCAGTCTGCGGCGGCGTTGCCCACATATCAGCCACGCCGACAGGTCTCCGGCGTTATTCGGGTCTGGGGACACGGCAACCGCGAAATCAATTACACCGGCAGCCTGCTTGATTCCCTTCAAGCAGGCTTTCGCAAGTTCCAGCCGCGCATAACACTTGAAAACGGGCTCCTGGGTAACGCCTCTGCTATCGGCGGACTCTATACCGGAGCGGCCGACATTGCTCTGATGGATCGCAGGATTTGGGCCATCGAGCTGGACGGATACCAGCAGGTCTTTAACTACGATCCAGCTGAAATCTCAATCGCGACGGGAAACCTCAAGACTGCCGGCCATGCGCCCGCGCTGGTCATCTTCGTGGCGGAGGCTAACCCAATCAAGGGCTTTACCATAACACAGCTCGACGCTATCTTTGGAGCCGACCACAGGCGCGGGTCGCGCAACATCAACACTTGGGGAGAACTTGGATTGACCGGTGAGTGGGCCAGCCAACCCATCATCCCCTATGGCTATAACATCGCACGCAAGGAATCGCAGGCGTTTGAGAAGACAGTCCTCAAAGGCAGCCAGAAGTGGAACTGTAACTTCCGCGGATTCTCCGATGAAAAACGTGCGCCCATCGGAAGCCCGAGAGCAGGGCAGCGAATCCTCGATGAGCTCGCCAAAGATCCCTCCGGTATCGCGTTCTCCACGATGGAGTATTCGAGTCCTGGCGTGCGCCCTGTCGGCATCTCTCAACAGGACGCTGGACCGTTTGTGATGCCTACTGTCGAGTCGCTCCAAGCGCGAACTTACCCGCTCGTGCAAACCGTCTCTATCTTCTTCAACCATCCTCCGGGTAAGCCAATCGATCCCAAGGTCCAGGAGTTTCTCACCTTCCTCCTCAGCCGCGAAGGGCAGGGAGTCATCGCAGCCGACGGTGGTTATCTCCCTCTTACCGGCGACGTTGCTCAGCAGGAAAGGGCAAAAATCCAATGATCAGAAAACCTCTCGTCGCACTGCTCGCACTTCTCTCCATTTCGGCGAGCGCGCAGGAGATCGACTACCTCAAGAACTTAAAGCCTTACCAACCTGAACAGAAGGTATCCGGCACCATCCGCAACTGGGGAAACAACTACATTCCCGCACTGATGAAGGAGTGGGAGGACGGCTTCAGCAAGTTTCAGCCGGATGTCCAGTTTGAAAACAAGCTCCCTGGTACCGAGGCCGCTCTAGCCGGCCTGTATGGCGGCATTGCCGATCTGGTATTCATTGGCCGGGAGGGGTACCGTCCGGAGATTGATGCCTTCAGGGGCCGCTTCGGGTACGAGCCGCTTGGACTCGAGATTAGCTCGGGCAGTTTCAACACTCCGCACAAGACCTTCGCGCTGATGGTTTTTACTCACAAAGACAACCCCATCGACCACCTCACCATGGCGCAGGTCAAAGCGATCTTCGGCTGCGGTTGCAACATGCCGAGAGAGGCAGGACTGAAGCCCATCCGCAAGTGGGGTGACCTGGGACTCACAGGTGCCTGGGCAGACCGTCCCATTCACGTTTACGGCTACAACTTTGACACGGGTATGGCCGGCTATTTTGACCGGGTCGCTCTCGGAGATGACCACCGTTGGAACTCCCAGCTGAAGGACTTCGACAATGGCCACCAGCCCACGGGCGAAATCATTAACGCCGGCGTCTATGTCAACGAAGCCCTCGCCAAAGATCCGGACGGAATCTCCTTCGCGAATATCCTTTACGCGAACCCGGACGTGAAGATGATCGCCCTAGGATGGAAGGACGGGGGGCCTTTCGTCTTCCCAACGAAAGAGACTGCTTGGAAACGCGAGTACCCCATCAGCCGTTTCTCCACTGTTTATCTGAACCGCCCGCCCGGACAGCCAGTTGATCCGAAGCTGCGCGAGTTCCTCCACTACCTCCTGAGCAGAGACGGAATGGAGGCGGTGGTGAAGGACGGAGCCTACCTGCCGCTTAACGAAACCGTAATTGAGGAGCAGCGGCACAAGCTGGACTGAAGCCAGTACGCCAGTCATTGCAAGAAGAGAAGGCAAGGAAGAGAAGGTGATCGCGTGAAACGAACAGTCCATAACTGCGCTTTTGCGTATCTCGGGAAATATGTCGTTTTGCTGGGAACAATCGCGCTTTTAGTCTCGCCGGCCGTAGCTCAGGAACGCAATGGTCTCGACGTCCAGAAGGCGCGCGCCGCCCACGTTTCCGGGCGCGCTAAGAAGGCCTACTACACTCGCACGTTCGACCTTTCCGATATTCCTGAATACAAGCCCGAACAACAGGTTTCGGGTACCATCCGCGACTGGGGCTCGAATTACTTCCAGGACAGCAACCTCAACGGCTACTGGGAGACAGGCTTCCATAAATTTCAGCCGAACGTCGTGTTCAAAGATAACATGCTCTCCGCCCTCGAGACATCAGCAGCGCTCTCCACCGGAGTGGCTAACCTCGCCGCAGGCCGGCTGCTGACCTTCCAGGAACTCGAGCTCTACCAACGCGTGTACAACGCCGATCCGCTCCGCATCACAATCGCCACCGGGTCCATGAATGTCCCCGGATGGAGTCCTGCTCTCGCCATCGTGGTCAATAAAGATAACCCTATCTCGAAGCTCACGCTGAAGCAGCTCGACGGCATCTTCGGCGCCGCGCGCTCTGGTGGCTGGGAAGGTACGAGCTGGCACCCCGAGAACGGACGGCTCGCCTCGGAAAATATCAGGACCTGGGGCCAGCTGGGTTTGACCGGTAAATGGAAGGATGCGCCCATCCACGTCTACGGGCTCAATCTCGAATACGGAATGGCCAAAGACTTCGAGGACCTGGTCTTCCGCGGTGGCGATAAGTGGACCGAAACTCTGGTTGAATACGCCAACTATGCGAGGCCCGACGGCACACTGCAAATCGCTGCCGACGATCTGATGAAAGACATATCGAAGGATCCCTACGCGATCGGCTACAGCGGCGTCATGTTCCTCACACCGCAGACAAAGACTCTAGCCATCGCCAGGCAGGATGGGGACCCCTACGTGGACGTGAGTATCGACACCGTACAGAAACGCACGTATCCCCTTCTGCTCGAGGTCTACTACTACCTCAACCGCAAGCCTGGGGAGCCTATCGATCCCATGTTGAAGGAGTATCTCCGCTACGTTTTGAGCCGCGAAGGCCAGGAAGCCATTCAACGTGATGGCAAATACCTTCCGCTTACACCCGAAGTCGTCCAGGAGCAGCTCAAGAAGCTCGAGTAACACCGCCATTCACCTCGTTTCTGTTCGCCGGAGGTTACACAATGCACATTGATATTGCGGACGCTCGCGGCGCGGCCAATGAGCGAGATACCCCAGGCTGGCAGCTTGCCGTGGCGTCGGGAATCCTGGGTTGGGTACTTGATGCATTCGATTTCTTCGTCGTGGTCTTTCTGCTCAACGAGCTGATGGCGAAGTTCCACGTTAGTAAGCCGGCGATCGTCTGATCGATGGCACTCACGCTTGCAATGCGTCCGGTTGGAGCCCGCATCTTCGGGACCCTTGCCGACAAGTTCGGACGCAGGCGCCCGCTCATCGCCTGTGTTGTGTATTTCTCAGCGGTGACCGTACTCAGCGGCTTCGCCCCCAACTACTTCTTCTTTCTCGCCATGCGCGTTCTCTACGGCATCGGGATGGGGGGTTATTGGGGCATGGGCGCATCTTATGCAATGGAGAGCGCCCCTCGTCGCCTGCGGGGTCTGCTCTCTGGCCTCATGCAGGGCGGCTACCCCTTCGGATACCTCATGGCCTCCGCTGGCATGCAGATCATTGCCCCGGCGTTTGGATGGCAGGCCATGTTCGTCGTTGGTTCCATAGTGGCGGTGGCCATCGTCCTCATCACCCTGAAAGCGCCAGAATCAGATGCATGGAAGCTGCATAGAAACCCAAGACTGAGCACAATGATTGGCACACTCGTTGCTCACCGCAGAGCCTTCAGTTATCTGCTGTTGCTGATGACGGTCATCACTTGTCTCTCCCACGGCACACAGGATCTCTACCCTGACTTTCTCAAAACTATCCCGTGGGTCTCCCACGCCACGGTTCTCGGTATGAAAGCTGCTTACGGCATCCCCGTGCTCTATAACATCGGGGCCATCGTGGGCGCTGTGCTCGTGGGGCAACTTTCCGAGAAGATCGGCCGCCGCTATGCCGTGATGGCGGCACTTGCCCTCTGCCTCATCTCCATCCCCGCTTGGGCCTTCGGCAGCACACTGCTAGCCATCGTCCTGGGTTCCTACTTAATGCAGACCGGTGTGCAAGGCGCATTCGGCGTGATACCAGCGCACCTCAACGAGCTCTCGCCTCACGCGATTCGCGGCCTCTTCCCCGGCTTCGTCTACCAACTCGGCGTGCTCTTCGCTTCGCCAGTGTTGCCTGTACAGAACCTGCTGCAGCGCCGCTTCGGCTACCCCTGGGCATTGGCCTCATTTGAGGGATGTGTCATCGTGTCGCTGCTTCTCATCTTCGGTTTCGGCCCGGAGAACCACGGTCGCAACTTCAAGGCCGATGTGCCAGCAGAGGCTGCCTTAAGCAAAAGCTGACATTCAAAAAGAAGCCACACCAGCATTCGAGGCAAGCCATGAAGAGAACAGCCAGGGTTGTCGCAATCGCCCTATTCGCAATCGCTGCACTCCCAGCAAAACCGCAGAGCCTCAGTACTATGCCTGACTACAAACCGCGGCACCAGCTTTCCGGCACTATCCGTATCCGGGGTGACTACCATCAGCGGGCGATGCTCAAAAACTGGGAGACGGGCTTTCGAGAGTACCAGCCCAACATCGTCTTTGACGATGAACTCACCAGCACGATACACGGCATCCCGGCCCTCGTCTTTGGCCTTGCAGACCTCGCCCTCCTTGGCCGAGAGATCGCGCCACTCGAGAACCTCTCCTTCCGGCGCATGTTCAAGTACGATCCGACGGAAATCGTAACCGCTACGGGCAGCTATGACACTCCTTACCAAACCTTCGCTCTTGGCATTTTCGTTAATCGTACTAACCCGCTTACCCGGCTAAGCTTCTCCGAGGCAGCAGGCATCTTCGGTTGTGGTGCGGGACGCAACATCCGCACCTGGGGTCAACTCGGCCTCGCAGGAGAATGGGCCAACAAGCCCATCCACGTCCTCGGCTATCCTTCGGCCAATAACATCGCCAGCTTTTTCGAGTTGAAAGTGCTGCAAAGTCCACCGAGCGCAGGACCCACACTACCCCATGGCGTCCACTGGAACTGCGACCTCAAGGAATATTCCAACGACTATGACAAGAATGACAAACCCACCGTCAGCTCTGACGCATACATGATGAAAGATTTGGGCGACGACGCATATGCCATTGCCTACAGTGGAATCGCAGAGCAGACACCGAAGGTCAAGCCCCTTGCTCTCGCCGCCAAAGACAGTGGCCCATATGTCCAGTTAACGCCGCAGACAGTCGCCGACCGAACCTATCCTCTTGCTCGCTCTATGTACATCTATCTCAACCGTGCCCCAGGTAGGTCCCTCGAGCCGAAGGTCGCCGAGTTCGTTGGATACATTCTCAGCCGTCAGGGCCAGCAGGCCGTTACACGGCAGCATGTCTTTCTCCCCCTAACCGCCACCGCAATCGCCGAATAGAGGATAAAACTCGAGTAGCCCCAGTATCGCCCAGTGATCGCTGGCCTTTGGAGAGATGAGGCTAGGCAAACTCTTTGTTCCTAGGGGGCAACACTTCATGATCGATTTTTTATCTGGACTTCATTTGTTCTTCAGCGCTGAAATCTACAAAGTTACGCGTCGTAGAACCAGGCAGCGAAGCGGCGCCAACTGCAGCAGAGCATCTCGCAAGCCGCGCTGGATGGGAGAAGTGTATGATCAAGCGCGTTCGGAAATCCTTCCGGGACATTGTGTTTCTGGCATCAGCTTTCGCCTCTATCGCCGCGACAGCGCAGACTACCGGCGGCACGATCAGCGGAACCATTAGCGATCCAACCGGAGCCGTCGTCGCCGGGGCTCAAGTCAAAATCACCGACACAGCGACCGCAATCTCTCAGATCTTGACCACCAACGGCAGCGGTCTTTTCGACGCGCCCAACCTCACACCTGGAAACTACGATGTCCTTGTTACGATGGCCGGCTTCAGTGATACGAAGTCACAGGCGATTGTGACGGTTGGCCGCAACATCGTGCTCAACATGAGCCTCCAGATGGCCGCCTCGTCCACCGTGCACGTTCAGGTCAATGCTATTACCCCCACCGTAGACCTGGGCTCATCCTCCTTGAATCAGACCGTCGACGGTAAGACTGTCCGCGAGCTTCCCTTGAACGGACGCGACTGGACTTCGCTTAGCATCCTCGAGCCGAACGTGCACACTGTGGACAACCAGGTCGCCATATCCGCCGGCGACAACTCCCGCGCGAATCGCGGCATCGGAACGCAGCTTACGATCGGCGGTAACCGCCCACAGCAGAACAACTATCGTCTGGACGGCATCACTGTGAATGACTATTCCGGAGGCGGGCCCGGAGGGGCTCTTGGCCTCACCCTCGGCGTCGATGCTATACAGGAGTTCTCCGTTGTCACCTCTAACGCGTCGGCTGAGTACGGCCGGGTATCGGGCGGTGTCGTCGCAGCTGTCACCCGCGCTGGAGGAAACCAGTTCCACGGCTCCGGTTACGAATTCATCCGCAACAGCGCGCTCGATGCCAAGAACTACTTCTATACGGGACCGGCGCCCTTCAAGCGCAATCAGTTCGGTGGCTCTGTGGGCGGCCCAATCTTCAAGGATCACACCTTCTTCTTTTTCGACTATGAGGGGATTCGCCAAGACCTCAGTTCGGCCACCTCAATCACCACGCCTACGTCTGCCGCAAGACTCGGCCAGTTGCATTGCTCCCCTGGCAAGAGTTCTCAAATATGTCCTGTCGTCGTAGATCCAAAAGTAGTTCCTTACTTCGCCATCTATCCTGTGCCTAACCAGCCGATCCCGGCATACTCCGATACCGGAACCTACAGCTACACTTCGGCACAGCGCACTACAGAAAACTTCTTTACCGGCCGCGTCGACCAGACATTTTCCGCGAAAGACAACCTCCACGTCACAGGCTTGTCTGACGACTCCGACAATAGTCAGCCCGACGTCTACAACTTCATCCTCAACGGTCTGGTCGTGAATCGCAAGGATTTCTCGGTCACAGAGAACCACGTCTTCACCCCGAACCTGGTTAACTTCGCGCGCGTTGGTTTCGCCCGCAGTGTCGTCCAGGCTCCCAGCACCTCCACTGCCATCAACCCACTCGCGAACGAGACGAGTCTCGGCTTTACCCCCACTTTCACCGTCGGTGAGATTCAGGTCCCCGGCCTCACAACGTTTCTCGGGGGCGTGGGTGCGGAGGGCTCTTATCGGTACGCCTACAACAGCTATCAGGTTGGCGACGATTTTTACTGGACACGCGGCGCGCACTCGCTCCAGTTCGGCGGCTCCTTCGAACAGATACAGTCCAACAACCTAGGATCCTTGACTGGCGGTTATTACATCTTCGGGGGCCTTGCGCAATTCCTCACCAACCAGCCGTCCCAGTTCTCTTCCGCCATCCCGGGCAACCCGGGAGCGATCTATCTTCGCCAGAAGGTCTACGGGGGCTATGCCGAGGACAACTGGCGGGTCCGCAAGAACCTCACTGCCAACATCGGCATACGATATGAACCCACTTCGGTGGTCGGCGAAAAATACGGACATATCGCCAGCCTCAAGAACATCACCGACCCCGCTCCAACTACAGGCGTCCCATATTTTCAAAACCCCACATTGCGCGATGTCTCCCCCCGCATCGGCTTCGCATGGGATCCCTTCAGTCGAGGAACCACTTCGGTTCGCGCCGGTTTTGGAATCTATGACACTTTGCCCCTCACCTATCTCTTCAATCTCACCACGCTCAATTCGGCCCCCTATTCCGTGAATGTCAGTCTTAGTAACGCCGCCCAACTCGCCGGGACTTTCCCCAAGCAGTCCTACACCATCGCCTCTGCCGGGACGGCGAATCGGGTCGGGTTCGTGCAGCCGAACCCGCCTCGCTCGTATGTCGAGCAGTTCAATCTCAATATTCAGCAGCAGATCGCCGAGGGCACTACGCTCGAGGTTGGTTACACCGGAGCTCACGGCGTGCATCAGCCTCTCCATGCCAACGATGGAAACTATGTCCAGCCACTCAACCCGCAGGACACCTTCAACATGGTGTGGCCGAGGTTCGTCTACAACTCTAAGACGAAGAGCTACGCCACCTCGGGAGTTAAGATCAATCCCATTCTCGGCACCATTGACAGCATCAAGTGGAACGAGGACACCAACTACAATGCGCTGAACGTCGCCTTGCGAACCAACATCGGAAGCACCCGCTTCGGCTTCTCCTACACCTGGTCCAAGTCCCTCGACCTCTCCTCTTCCTCGGTTGGAGGCACGAACTTCACAAACTCGATCATCAATCCTTATCTTTTTCAGAGCCAGCGCTTCCGTGGCCTGTCCGACTTTAACGTCGCCAACAATGTAGTGGTGAACGGCCTCTACACTATGCCAACTGTGGGCTCATCAACTCTCGTCAGGAAAATCACTGAAGGCTTCCAGCTGGGCGGCATCTTCCGCTTCGCCACCGGTCTCCCGTTCACTCCGCTCGTCTCCGGCGATGCTCTTGGGCTTAGCAGCAACAACCCACTATCCTTTCCCGACCGCATCAAAGGGCCAGGCTGCTCCGGCAATCCCACCAACATCAACGACAAAGCCAACTTCATCAAGGTCCAGTGCTTTGCCTTCCCCCAGCCCATCGTCCTGCCCGATGGATCCGCACACCCGCCCTACGAACCGCGGAATGGCAACCTGCAACGGAACTCGATCATCGGCCCGACACTGACTACCGTAGACATGTCCTTGGTTAAGTCCACCTCTGTCGAATCCATCTCGCAGACCGCTCGGGTGGAGTTTCGCACCGAGGTCTTCAATCTGCTGAACCATCCTAACTTCGCCGTACCCAGCCGCACGAACTCGGCAATTTTCAATGCGTCAGGACAGTCACTTACTCCCAACGTCCTTACCACTAACTCCACCAACAATCGACAACTGCAGTTTGGTCTCAAGCTAATCTTCTAACTTGCGTTTTATCCTTGTTGGCCCTCCCAACTGGGCAGTTGCGTAACAGGCATCAACGGTAGGCGGGGCCTATCGATTACGCAATTGGAGGAATCGGATGTTTGTTCCGTCTGTCGACGATTGAAAATAACCCTGGAGCGTTCAGTTGCACTTTGATCCAAACCAGTTCTGAGAGCCGACGCATGGTTGACCCGACGACACGCATTCACCGGCTGAGCCTTCGTTTCGTCTTCACATTGTTCGTTACGGCATACATAGGTTGGCTCAGACCGGCCGTCGCGGCCGATGGCAACAACAATGGATACGACTATCAAGTGCTCGCATCCTTTCCCCACTATGTTCCCCAGCAACAGGTCACCGGCGTCATCCGAATCTCCGGGCACGGCAGTGCGAAGATCGCATGGATGCGCCAACTGATCACGATGTGGGAGCAGAGCTTTCAGCGATTTCAGCCGGGCGTGAAGCTCGAGTACGACATGTACGGTACCTCCTCGGCTATCCCGGCCCTGTTTACCGGAATCGCGGACATCGCCATTCTCGGCGAGGAGATCGACCCCGCCGCCGTGCGCGCCTTCGAGCGCGTGAAACACTACCCGCCCACTGGCATAGACATCTTTACCGGCAGCGTCGATCTTCGCAACCTTGACTATGCCCAGATGTTCTTTGTGCATAAGGAGAATCCGCTTGCTCATCTCTCGCTGACCGAGCTTGACGCCATCTTCGGCGAGGAACACCGCCGCGGATCCATGAACATCCGGACTTGGGGCCAGCTCGGTCTCACCGGTGAGTGGGCCGACAAGCCCATTACTCCCTATGGTTGGCGAATCGACGACAGCTTCGGGTTCTTCCTGGAGCAATACCTCCTCGAAGGCAGCCACCGTTGGAACTGCGCTCTCCACGAGTTCTCTCATATCGTTCGCCCGGACGGTACGATCTATGACCATGGCCAGCAGATCCTGGACGCGCTGGCGAAGGACCGCTATGGCATCGCTGTCTCCAATATCCGTTATGCTGGCCCCGAAGTGAAGCCGCTCGCCATCGGCATTACTCCCTCCGGTCCCTTCTTCCCGGTTACAAAGCAGACCCTCATTGACCGGACATATCCCCTGTCCCGCGTGATTCCCGCGGTTGTCGACCGCGCTCCCGGGATGCCGATCGACCCGAAAGTGCGAGAATTCATACGCTATCTTCTAAGCCAGGAAGGCCAGCAAGTCATCGTGCGCGATGGCCGCTATCTTCCCCTTTCTCCAGCCGCGGTGCGGAAGCAAGCGGGGAAGCTCGATTGAAGTTCCGATCGCAGCCCAAGCTGATACGCATTGCCTCGCTGTGCGCCCTCTCGCTTGCAGCGATCAACTCCTGTGCCCCCGTCGTGCAGGCCCAGACCGCGCCCGAACCGCAAACACAGCTCCGGGCCTTCGATCCCCAGCCTGCGCCCGCGGGAATACTGCGGATCTGGGGAGACACCTACATGTCTTCCGTCGTGCTCGCCTGGGAAGACCACTTCCGCCGCTACCATCCTGAGGTGCGATTCGAAAACCGGCTCATGGGCACCGATACGGCGATGCCGGGTCTCTATACAGGCAAGGCGGACATCGCGCTACTTGGTCGAGAAAGCAACACCACTGACAACGATGGCTTTCTCCACACGCTGCAATACCGCCCCCTCCAACTCCATCTCATGACCGGCAGCCTCGATATCAGCGGCAAGAGCTACGCACCCGTCGTCTTCGTCCACAAGGACAACCCTATCGACAGCCTTACTCTCCAGCAGCTCGATGCAGTCCTCGGCTGCGGCCAGACTGGCCAGCCCGTTTCTGCTCGCACCTGGGGTGACCTAGGCCTCACCGGTGCGTGGAAGGACAAGCCGCTCCAGGTCTACACCTTCGACGCTGAAACCGGCACCGGTCTCTTCCTCCTTCATAAGCTTAACGGTGAGAGTAGGAAAATGAACTGGCCGATCATCCACGAATATCGCGACATCCGTCGCCCGGATGGCTCAACCTATGACAGCGGCCAGCAGATCATCGATGCCCTCGGCGGCGATCCCTCCGGCCTCGCCGTCTCCGGCATGCAATACGAGGACGATCGAGTCAAACCCCTGCCGCTTGCCGCCACCAGGAATCAACCCTCTGTTCAAGCAACGCGGCAGTCACTCATCGACCGTTCGTACCCCCTGGCACGTATGACCTATGCCTTCGTCAACCAGCCCCCGGACCAGCCTGTCCCACCTCTCGTCAAAGAGTTTCTCCGCTTCGCTTACAGCGAAGAAGGACAGCGCCTCATCGAGCCCTCATCCGGCTTTCTCCCCCTCGCAAGACAAGACGCAGACGCACAGATCCTCCTATTGCATTAGGGAATCTCTGATTAAATTTGGTGCTTAAGGGATGACCAGGAATCCGGGATCGGAATAGGACTGTCATCCCGAGCGAAGCCGAGGGATCTGCTTTTTCCGGGCCTTAGCCGTGTGGGAGCAGTTAAGCCTGAGGCCAGTCCGCTCCCTCTTGGAAGAGTTGGATCGGTGAGAGCGACCTACGCTATCGAAGTTGCATAATTCACGGGCTGAGCCGCGGACGCGGATCTGCGGAATCTCTCTGGGCGTGCTTCGATTCCTGTGTCGACGAATGTTCTGAGATTGTGACTAAATAGACACTGTGACAATTACATCTGTTTTGGACCGGGTGGCCCACGCCTGCTAAGCAGCAAGATCTAAGGATGCACGACGTTCGCACTGGCATACGCGGGACTGCGCCAGGCCTGTTTCCATTTTTTTGCCGAGATGGTTTAGTTCTCCCCGCGCACTGGACCCCTAAGAGAGTCGTGACGAGGCTTGACTTCTATCTGTCCTGATTAGCGCAGCGATAAGTTCGACAATTTGGCGAGTTCATTGATATTCCTGTCGTGGCCTGGTTTGGCATGCATTGCGGATATCGCTTTGTTCGATAGAAATG
>DASYBJ010000292.1:0-3560 GCA_036500845.1 Acidobacteriaceae bacterium | reverse complement strand
CGCTTACCCTTTGCGATTGTTCCCAACCGGTCCGCCAGCCCTTCGAACTTTGCTCCGTTCAGAGTCGCAATCTGTATTACCTCAGGTACCGTAAACCCGGCCTGCAGAAGCAGCTCCAGGCTGCGCTGATCTCCCAACCCGGCGATTGTATGGCCATCGCCCGTTGGATCGCACCCGAACATCAGCTGGCCACCCTGCGCCACAAACGCGCGCTCGAACGCCATCTCTTTCTTCAGTAGGTTAGCGTAGTAACTCCCCCGAGCTAGCTCAAGCCGATGAAGTTCATGTATGCGATCCCACGCCACTGGGTGAAGCAGTTCTTTCAACCGGCCGTTCCTTTCCAGGTCAAGTTCTTCGCCCCCCTCCAAAACAGCAAGTGTGGATGTCAGTGCCACATGATGCTCTATCATGAGACGTATCGTATGCTTGAGCTCCTGTCCAGTTGGTTCCACGCCCGCCACGACTGCAGCTCCGATCGCCCGCGAATCCCCCCCGGTCTTAGCCGCGCATTCATCCTCTACCTTGTTTACGTACAAGTCTCCGTCCGGCGCCGCGAATGGCCCATGCTCCAGATTGTCGATCCCCAACTCTACCGCTTGTGCAAATCCGACCGAGCATAGGTGGCCTGTGATTTTCATGTGGAGCTTGTGCGACTCTTCGATCGCTTCCTTCAACTCCGCGCCCGTAATCTGGTTGTATGCCTTCGTCGACGTGTAGCCCATCGAGTTCCAGTAGTCGATCATGGCTCGTGCATCGTCCCGTCCGTTCAGCACATGCATCTGAAGTATCGGCCCTCCTGGTCCTTGAAGATAGGGTGTCGTCAGATCGAAGTCTGGCCCGATCGATCGTCCCGATACAATCGCGCGCTTGATTTCGAGATCACCGTAGGGATCAACCGAACCCGTCGTCCGCGCGGTCGTTACTCCGCTCGCCAGATATAGCAGGGGAGCTGACACCATCTGTTCCAGTGCCACTGGAGGACCGGCAATCGGAGACGGATAGAACAAGTGCTCATGCATCCCTACCAGCCCCGGGATTACTGTCTTGCCCTTCCCGTCCAATATCTCAGCACTTGCCGGAATCTGCGTTGTCGCAGATGGACCTACGTCTTCAATCCCATCCCCTCTTAGCACAATCGTCTGATCATTCAATACCGGACCGCCAGTGCCATTGACTAACTCCACGTGGGTGATTGCAAGCAGCTCTCTGTGGGAGATTTCAAACGGCGATTTCATCTGTTGAGCAAAAATAGTCGAAGAGGCGCTAAAAAGGATCAGCGTCGTCGAGAGGTGAGTAAAAATGATTTCGTTCAATAGATCACCTTTGTGTCTACAGCTAGATAACACCGAAGGGCGTCGCATTGTCCGGGCTCCAGCCAATTTCAGAATCATTGCGCAAACGGCTCAACCGCTTCAAGAATGTGTTTGTACACGTTCCTTAGACCATTCACCAGTGTCCCCAGTGAAGCGTAGATAAGAGGTTTGTCCGCCAATTTGTCCCATGGAAACGGTACTGGCTCCCTGCCCTGATCGTCGTGAAACGGACCAGCGTAGTGAAACTGTGCAGGCCAGGAGATTCCGGAAAATCGAATTCCTTCGGCGTCTGAGTGATTACAGCCAGCTTGGAAACAGTCGCAGCAGGATCATTCCAATCGATCTTGAGACCCACTTTCTCGGCGTAAGACATCGCCAAAGGTACGACTGGCGCAAAAAACTCGCCAGCCGCCTTAACCCCTTCGAGGTTCCTGGTGAGAGCTTCTGGGGCGGTTTCGTGCGGCCAACTGAAAAAGCAGGGTGGGGTCGCTCCTGAGAGATCGATGTTGAGGACATTCCAAACCTGCGCGTAAGGCATGCCCAAGCTCATTGGGACGAGTTCGAGGAACGTGTGTATCGTGTCGATCACCAACGCTTCAACGCCTGTCTCTGTCAGTTTTTGTGGCAGATGTTTCGACGCTGCGCTGAAGAAGTCTGCCAACCTCTCCCGGACCGTCCAACGCGCCACCTCGAGGCCATGCATCTTCGATAAAGGGCCCCAAAGTTTGCCTATGGAACCTGCCGGATATTCGCTTTTACAAAAAGGCACGAAATTCAGACCGGCTGTACGAGCGAAGGGTTCTACATCTGGAACACCAATGAACACCACTTCATGTCCCCGCGATTGCAACCTGCGAGCGAGCGTAGTCATCGGATTCAGGTGCCCGACATAGGGCATACTCACAAAACCAATTTTCATTGTTCACCTCATTTTTCGCTCGCATGAGTCCTGTTATAAGGACCCGGCTGAGCTGGTTTTATCTCACGATGTTGAGGTGATCTTCAGGCCAACGATCCCAAGAAACTCCCGATGATCTAACACGACAAGAACCGCAGGGATGAAAAAGAGGAGCATCTCTGCAAGCAGCCACGAAGAGCCTAGTCGAAGCCATATCACACCCCGCTTTCGCGACGTCAGAAGTTCCAACACGATAAACATCCCTGCAATGCCGCCGGGGATCGGCAAGTGAATCATCCGTCCCACGATTCGCCCGCAATCCAGAACCCGATGAGAAGCAATATTTGGGAAGACAACATGCAGTTGATTTGTCGGTTCGACGTTAGCCGCGCCTGTACCTTGATGGATAGGGAACGGATTACAGTAAATACTTAGCTACAACCATCCATCGGAAACTTGGGTTTGTGAACCAAAAGACCGATTTCACTTCATGAGAAGAACGACCACCGTGGCGGCCGTCGACGAATAAAGATCCAGTCATGGTGTTTGGGTAGTTGACAAAATTGATAGGCGGAAAATGACTCCGCAACTGGTACTATCTTTCTTTTTCTCACGGCCGGCTCTCCGCCTGAACTCGCAATAGCGACCCGTTCTCGTCTCGCTGGGCGGCACGACAACGGTACGGGCCCAGGCGAGTCATGAGCACAGCCGCAAACACAGTCGCTGAAAAAAGCAACAAGAGGCGCATGATAGGATCCGGTGAAATCGAAACCTGCGCCCATCAAGAGCGGGCCAAATGTGCCTGCCAAGGCGAAAGCGCCAAAGACCAAGCTCTAGATTTCTGCAAACGAGCGAAGGCCAAAATAGCGGCTGACCACGAAGGCGATCATGTCCACTTCCGCACCAGATGATTTACTCCCTCGCATTCTCGGCAACCCTCTCCTATCAAGCTAAACCAGTTGAGGTATTCCCACGAAGACGTGTTGGAATACAATAAAGTCCTGTTAGGAATAGGAATGGAGTTGCGAAATCTGCGGGGACTGGTGGAGGTCGTTCGTCGGACAAGTCTCCACCATCTCGTTTGTGACGGACAACTTGATGTGGCAACAGCGCAGCGTCAGATCGCGAGCGATCGGCCAGCGCCCAGCTAAGCAAGGCTTGGCAGCCGTGCGTGACTTGAGGTCCGACACCATGGACGGCAGCCAATGTCTGGGCGACGAGTGCGAGTCGGTGTCTCATGCATTCTCGTTTTTCGTCTGAGCGATTCCAAGACTGAGTGTCCTGCTGATGACCGAAGAAGAGCCACCGGAATCGCGCCGGTGCGGATTAGGGGCATTGAACGCGAAGCG
>DASYBJ010000291.1:0-6968 GCA_036500845.1 Acidobacteriaceae bacterium | reverse complement strand
TCTGTCGCTGGAGAGTGGAGAGGCCCGAGCGCAGACAGCCCCTGGCCTCTTGATGCGAGTCACTTTGACTATACCGATTTACAGGCCAAGATCGCTAAGTCCTGGGTGATCTTCCGGGCGTCGTCCCTGGGGCCAATGGTAGAGTCGTTCCACCTCGCTAATCCTTAGGTCATTGATGGAAGCGTAGCGGTGATGCATCATCCCTTCCTGATCGAACTCCCAGTTTTCGTTGCCGTAGGCGCGATACCACTGACCGTTGTCGTCGTGATACTCATAAGCGAAGCGAACGGCAATGCGGCTGCCATCAAATGCCCAGAGTTCCTTGATCAGTCGATAGTCAAGTTCGCGCTGCCATTTGCGGAGAAGGAAGCGCACAATTTCCTCTCTGCCCGTGATGAACTCTGACCGGTTGCGCCACACACTGTCAGGTGTATATCCGAGAGATACTTGTTGAGGATTGCGTGAGTTCCAGTTGTCCTCCGCCTTGCGGACTTTCAGAATCGCAGTCTCGCGCGTGAAGGGCGGTACTAGAGCAGGCTGTGTTAATGTAGCCATTGCAGTTCTCCTTATAATTAGCAGGTGTTATACCTGATATCGGCGATGTCATAGTTGCTTCTACTTCGTTTGAACCCTCTCGCTATCGATGCGAACGAGTATCAGGCCTAAGGCGATCGGGGAAGCGCATTCCGGTGTGGACTCGCTAAAGGAGGGTGGTCTCCGATTTCTGCAATCCGGCAATTTGCTCTTTCAGTGTCTCAGCTGAAGCTTCAAGTGCGTGTCTTTCCGATGCATCGAGAGGGATGGACAGAACGCGAGCCACGCCGTCGCGAGTAATAATACTTGGAAGGGACAGAGACACTTCGCCCAACGCCATCGACTCCGGCGCTAAGCTAGACACGGTCAGTACGGCATGTTCATCCCGCAAAATGGCACGTGCGATACGAGCCAGTGCCGTTCCAATGCCGTAGTACGTCGCTCCCTTTGCACGGATGATTTCCAGACCTGCGGCACGCGTATCGTTCGCGATTTTTCGTAGCCCATCTTCATCGTAGGATAAGTCCAGTTCCCGGCAAAAGCTTTCCAGTGGCATGCCCGCGATGCGGGCCGAAGAAATCGCGGCTACCTGGCTCTCGCCATGTTCCCCAATGACATATGCGTGTACGTTGTCCGAAGCCACCCCGTAGTACTCGGCGAGGCGCCTGCGGAAACGAGAAGTATCCAGAGATGTGCCCGAACCGATAACGCGGTTCGGCGGAAGGCCAGACCACTTCCAGGCAGCATAGGTCAACACGTCAACGGGATTCGATGCGATCAGCAATATTGCGTGCGGATTGGAGTGCGCAACATTCAGAACGAGACGCTTCAATATCGCTGCAGTGTCATTCAAGTTGTCCAGTCGTGACGCCCGGCCCGACTGGCTAACGCCGGCCGTGATAATGATCAAGTCTGCCGAGCAACAATCGTCAAACTGACCGGCAACGATTCTAGTCGTATGGGAAAATACTTCGGCATCTCGCAGGTCCTGAACATGACCGTCGGCTCGGCGCTCATCCCTATCAATCAATACAATTTCTGCTGCCGTTCTGGAGAGCAAAAGCGCATAGGCTGTTGTCGAACCTACAAAGCCTGTTCCCACTATCGCAACTCGAGGAATCCGCGTTCGTACTTCATTCTGATTGTTAGATTGCATAACGTCGAAAACCGACATCCAGGTTCAACCCTCACATGGAACTTCAATCTGGGCAGTTCATTCGGTGGTGGAGCCTCTCTCGGCCTGGTTGATTCCCACGAGGTCATCCTAGATTTATCCCAATGGCGGCGTTCTCTGAAGGTGAGCCGAGCCAATACTGATAGCGCCCGGCCACTTCGAACAGCCTCTGCATTGCCTCCGGTTTCGGGGCTGGCGGTGGGGAGTCCGGATTAAGAGGCTCCGCCAACTCTCGGAAGAAGCGGTAAAGTTGTCGTTCACTTACCAGAACCGTCATCACCAGTGTTGAGCCTGGGTTGCGAACTGCGTGTCTGACTCCTCCCGCGATTGTCACGAATTCCCCGGTGTGAGCGGTTTGCCATCCTGAAGTTGTTCCGTCGTCTTGATAGACCTCCATCGATCCTTCAGTCACGTAGAAGATTTCAGCGTCGGCGTAACTGTGCAGGGGGATCACAGCTTGGGGCGGTATTCCAGCATGCATCACGCTCAGATTTCCTCGGTTCTGATCCGGCGTCGATACAAACTGCACTAGAATTCCGAGCACCGCAAACATGGGTTCGTCCGTTGTTCTAATTACTGGGTTGAGAAGCCCTCTTATTTGGGTATACATTCTATTTCCCTCCAAGTGCGAAGACACGTCAAAGGTCTGTGTCGGTTTGCTTTCTTTAGTTGATAGCGCTCGTTGTACCAAAGGACTAAGTTTATTTTTTGCGAGATGAACTGTGACCTCGGACATTCCGCCGGCTCGCCGCAACGAGGACTTCATCCGTTGGATCAGGAGCAACGCATCTCAGGTTCGAGAAGAGCTCATCCTGTTGCCTTTGATAGCCCATACCCGTCGCTCAACCACGCTGGTTGAATCTTGTTGCGAGCCAGGATCTCCATGACCCGGGTGGGACTACCAAGATCGGCCCATCCCGACGTCGCATCGGAAAGCGCCAACAATCGATGAGGCTGAGGAGCCAAAACTTGGCGCGAAAGGTCTACGACGGGCATTAGCCGGTACGCAATCTCCAGTGCGTTTTCTGCCAGAGCCTTGCTGAGAGAGAGCACCACGTCCGGAATCTGTGAACAGACTAGATTAAGGAAGGTTTTGGCGTGTCCGACGGTCACAAAAGTGTTCCAGAGGCAGCCTTGTCGCAGGAGTGCTTGGGCCTGCGCCAAAGATGGCTTCTCCCAAAACCGATTCACGCGCAGCAATGGGATTGACGCAGCTGAAATGGTCGAACCCAGTTCTATCCATCCGTATTCGACTTCCGGGGAGTGGGCCTTGGCACCCACGAGGACGATCGAATCCGGATATTGCTCGACGCCGGAGATAGCCGATCTGATAGCTCGGCCGCACCCTTCAGCGTCGGAGTAGTAGTGATCGCACGGGACGAAGACCACCACGGCATCCGCATCACGCTGCAGTATATAAAGGAGTGTCACAGCAACCGCGACACCAGTACCGCGATTCAGAGGTTGCGAGATGATACATGAGTCGTCCACGTCCCGTAACTCCTCGCGGTAGTAAGTTTCGTGTGCCCGTGTCACGACGAACAGCTCTCGATCAACATGAAAGAGCGGTTTGAGGCGCGCCCGTGTCTGGGCGAGAAGGCTCTCTCCACCGATGATCGAACAAAACTGCTTAGGCCTCGAGTCGCCCGCGATTTTGAGTGTCAAACTTTGCAAGCGGGTCCCGTCGCCACCTGCCAGCATTACAGCCCAGCGGTGTCGTGATCTTTGGACAGAAGGCATGACGACTCGAGCTTCCTCAACTGGAGTCCGAACTCCACTCTTTGCGTCGATAAAATCAGAAGACACTGCTCCGGCTCCTCCCTTGAGCCCTTGGATCTAAATCGCTTCCGTCTGCTTTTCCTTCGTCAGGGACGCCCCATAATATGCACGTGGGCGTACGGCGACCCTGCCCACATGATGTAGGCGCCGGTCGGCTTGTGTGCCGTCGGCAGTCCGGTGGTCTTCGGATCAAACGGCCACATAATCATCCAGTGCGGACCGATCGCAATGGCCGGGCTCGTCTTATCATACGGATCCGTATCACTGCGCTGTGTGGCGCCCGCCAGCATGTACACAATGCCAGGCTCCGTGTTAGTCGGCTTCGCTTTGTGCGCTTTGAAGTCTGCCGACCATTGCATCGCCGCCGCGTCTTCGCACATCGGTGGCTGCCCAACCGCCTTCGGATTTCCCGGCATACATGTGAAGCCATTGTCTCCTTCGCGCAGCACGACAATGTTGCCGTGTGTGTCTGTGTCAATGATCCTTGCTGAGTTCGCGACGTCGGCTGGTCCGGCCGACGTCGCCCGGTCTATCTTTGCTTGCGTTGTCTCTCCGACGTTCGTCGCGGAACTATGATCAGTGGCCTGCGCATGAACTACGCCTCGCAGATTCGTTCCGTTTACGAGGAGCACGCTTGCCGAAAGTGCCAGTAAGCTGACACTCCGTTTCATCAGATTCATACAAGCTCCGTGGGATTAAAAGATTGAAGGGGTCGAGCTCCTTTGAAAGCTCAGTAGTCAAACCACTGATTGAGTGCGAGGACCTTCTCCATGGTGTAGGGCGGAAACAGGTGATCAATGGCTACATCAGGTGGGGAGATAAGAATTGACTTGGCATGTGTGAGGGAATCGAACCCATACTTACCGTAGTAATTCCCGACGCCAGAGCTTCCGACTCCCCCGAAGGGCATCGACTCAATGAACACATCAATGTTAGTCTCATTTACCGCCCCGCTGCCGAACGAAAGAGACCGTAGCACTTGGTCTACTGCCTGTTGATTCCGACTGAACACGTAACCGGCGAGTGGTTTGGGTAACGACTTGATCTTCGCGAGCAACTCTCCAAGGTTGGAATAAGTCAGGATCGGCAAGATCGGACCGAAGATTTCATCTTCCATAATTTTGTCGGACCACAAAACGGGGTAAAGGAGAGTCGGGTCGAGGTAGCAGGCGGATTCATCAAACTTCCCGCCCGCAACCACCTTGGTGGGATCGATCAGGGACGCAAGTCTTTTCACGGCGGAGGAATTGATAATCCGAGAGTAGTCCGAATTGCTTTTGGGATCCTTGCCGTAGAGTTCGACCACGGCTTTAACGCATTCCGCTACGAACGCCTCTGCCACCGATTCATGAACAGCTGCATAGCCGGGTGAAGTACACCACTGCCCTCCCCATGCCATTGCACCCCAGACAATTTTCTTGGCCGCGTCGGGCAGGTTCGCCGTCTCGTCAACAATCACGGGATTTTGGCCGCCCATTTCGAGCAACACCGGGGTGAGGTGTTCCGCCGCCGCCTTCATCACGGCTTTTCCAGCGCCCACGCTTCCGGTGAGAAATATGAAATCAAAGGGGAGTTGCAAAAGTTCTGTAACTTCCTCCCGGCTGCCGGTAACTGCGGCCAGAGCTTCTGGTTCGAAATACTTCGGGATCAATTCGAGTAGCAACTCATCGGTCGCGAGTAGCGCCTCCGACAGCTTCAATAGGCACGGGTTGCCCGCGGAAAGAGCAGTGGCGGCGGGACGCAGCGACAACAGGAGCGGTCCGTTGAATGGACAAATAATCAGCGTAACGCCATACGGCTCGCGGTACACGATTCCCTTATGCCCGGACTCAGCGAGGAACTTCGGGATAAGCGCTTCGACCGGTTTCATCCACTCTGCAAGTTGAGACTTCGTGAATTCGACGGATGCGATAGAGGCGGAAACCTCGAAGATGTTCTCCGGGAGTGCAGTCTTGAAGTCTTTTCTCAATGCTTCGGACAAACGCTCATTGTTTTCCTTGAGCATGCGGGAGAGGCGATCGAGCTGATCGATTCTCCAGTCATAGGTCTTCGTAACGTCCGTGGCAAAGTACGCCTTCTGCTTGTCGAACAGACCTTGAGCAAAACCTTCTCCTGTCCGGCCCTGGTGAGACTTCGCGAGATCGGGTGCTGGGACTTCTACTGTTCCGGATTTGCCTGTCATTTGTATGTACCCTCAAATTTGTATTTGGTTCTGGCTGAACAACGAGTGCGTCGCACTCTCACTGCTTATCAGCTTGATGAACCGGTATGACCAAAAACCATTTATCGGCCTGGTCGGGGCCGGGCAAATGAATGATGTATGTACCGTTCCACCCGCCTTTGGTGAAACCCTGTAGATCTTCTGGATGAGGAGTTACCACCATAATGTGTGGCCCCACGTGAAACACCCCGCCGGACGCGCCCGGAACCCATTGCCCCATAAACATGTAGGAAATGCCTAGCCTCTCGATGTGCTGCGGACGTCCGGCAAGGTCATCCTTCACCCACTGAAAGAAAACTCTATCGAAGCATCCTGGGTCGTCATGCTTGGAGCCGGGTGGTGGACCCGGTAGGCAGGTCCATTCACTAGTACCCTGACGGAGAACTCGAAATTCGCCGCCCTTGGTGGCCGGATAATCCGCGATCGTTGCGCCGTCGGTTATGAAATTTGGTGCGGCCCTCAGTGCGTCCGCAATCTTCTCTGCATCCGTTACAGGCAGCTGTTCAGTCATGCTCTGAGCGCCCGCTGTGAGCGCAGCGAAAAGACAAAGTACAGTCAGCTTCATTTTGCACCTCAGGAAAATTTGCCATACAGCTTCCAGTTCAACGCTGCCCATCTTTGAAGCAACTTCGTCTGGCGCGGCGCCAGCCGTCGTGACCTCCACAGGCATCCTCCGATGACCAGCGCACGTCTGCCCTTCAGCTCTTTTGGATCGTTTATGAAAGAGATCATCAGCAATCGCCCGCTATTGATTAGCTATTCCAAGGGAGATATATGGTGCAGCCCCTCTCATACTGAATCAGACGAGGTCATCCAGATTTGATATATCCCCCTGAACTCCCGTAATCCCGGAGCCGAGGGTCGCTACCGCGTTATCCAACTCATCCTGACGCCGACCAGTGATATAGACGTATGCACCCTTGGAATACCAAACCGCTATTGTCACCGGTGATGACGGCAGTCTTTCCTGTAAGTCTTCCCATATTCCGGACCTATCTTGATTCATGAATCACCAGCTCAGGACTACGAGTCTGACGCCTTCGCTTTGTGACCCCAGGCGGATGATTCCGCGATTCCGTCGTAAAGGAGCGTGTCTTGTCTCTGGCCTCCTGTCCGAACTTACGTTTCGAACTGCACCTCGCTGAAATCGATTGAGACCATCAGCATTTCCAGGATCGGCCGGCGATCGGGTCCCCGTGTGTACGCCCGCCGTTTGCTTGGCAAACGAATGCCATTGACCACCACATAATCCGAAGTCAG
>DASYBJ010000290.1:0-11411 GCA_036500845.1 Acidobacteriaceae bacterium | reverse complement strand
GCCCGTGAATGGAGGAGGAACGCCTCGTCATTGGCAGTGCTCTCACGTTTCTAAGCCATGGCGAAGAAGACCAAAAGCCGTTACGAATTGAAGGAAGAGCTTGGCCATGGTGGTATGGGCGTCGTATGGCGGGCTTTCGACACCGTCCTCAATACAGACGTTGCGCTCAAGATGCTGCTGGATGTCAACGACTCCACAGCTCTCAAGCTCTTTTACGAGGAATGTCACAAGCAGTCTGCCCTGGCGCACCCGAACATCGTGGAGATCCGCGATATCGGCAGTTTTGATGAGGACGGCGTTTACCAACCCTATCTTGTGATGCCGCTGCTTCGCGGCACCACGCTTGCCGCTATCATCCGCGCATCGTCCCAACCCCTCTCGACAGAGCGCTGTGTCGATATTCTCTCCCAGGCATGCCGCGGCTTGCAGGCGGCGCACGACTCTGGTCTTTTGCACCGCGATATCAAGCCTAGCAATTTATTCATTCTTGAAGATGATTCAGTGAAGATCATCGATTTCGGTGTGGCTCATCGGCTGGACGTAAGCCGCACCGTAGGCCGCAAAGGCACGCTCCTTTACATGTCTCCGGAGCAGCTTTCGATGAGGCCGCTCACCCGGGCCTCAGATGTATTCTCGCTGGCTGTTGTCTGCTACGAAGCCCTCACCCGGCGCCAGCCCTTTGCGGCCTCCTCCGAGGATGCGGTGATTGAAGCCATTCGACACCTCAACCCGCCGCCGGCCTCGTCTGTCAATCCGAATGTCAGTGTGTCGCTTGGCCAGGTGCTTTGCAAGGCCATGGCGAAGGACCCGAGGCACCGTTTCGCGAGCGTCAAGGAATTCGGCGATTATCTGCGCCGAGCGCACTACGACGATTCGCTCGCAGTCTTTGATCCGAGCAAGTTTGCACCGCGCCTTGACAAGGCCGCTGAGGCATATCAGCAGGGAAACCTCGAATTCGCCCAAGAGCTCGTCAACGAACTCGAGTCGGAAGGCTATCTCACTCAAGAACTGGAGTCGCTTGCCGCGAACGTCAAGGCGGCAGCCAAAAAGAGAACGATAGACCTTCTGATCGACAGCGCACGAGCGCGTGTGCAGGACGGCGAGTATCGGTTGGCTTTGCAGAGGGTGAACGAGGCGCTGCAACTGGAGCCGCGTCACGAAGAAGCGCTCGTGTTGCAGCACGATATTGAAGCCAGTCGCGCTGAGGCGGATATCGTGGACTGGCTGCGCGTCGGCCAGCAGCACCTCGACAAATTCTCGTTCTCTCATGCGCGTCAAGCAGCTCAGCGCATCCTTGAAACGAGACCCGGAGAGGAACGGGCCCTCCAATTCCTCTCCCATGTGGAGCGTCGCGAGTCGGAGGTGCAGCGGATTCGCGAGCGCAAGCGCGAGGCCTATGAGGCGGCCCTCGACGCCGAGAAACGGAACGAGATCACCTCGGCGCTCAGCAAAATGAAGCACGTGCTAGAACTTGAGCGACAAGCGCCCGATGTGAGGGAACCGGGGCAGCTTGCCACCTACCAAAGTCTCTACAACAAGCTGCATTCCGAGCATGAAGCAATTGCTGCGAGTTATGCCGAGGCTAAGCAGTCGCTAGAGCGCGGCAACTATGACGCAGCTGCCCGGCTCTGCGACAAATTTCTGGAGAAGTTTCCCCAGCACACGCTCTTCAAAGCGCTGAAGTTTGATACCGAGCAGCGCTGGCGCCGGGCGATCTCCATCCGACTCATTGAAGTAGAGGAGGCGGTCGAAAGCGAGCCGGATCTTGACCAGCGCGTACTCATGCTGGAAGAGGTGGAGCGCGAAAGTCCGGGAGTGCCTGAGTTCGGACGCCTGCTGCAGGGCACTCGAGAAAAGCGCGATCTGGTGAACGGCATCGTGAGCCGCGCGCGCGAGCTTGAGGCGCGCGAGCTCCATGGTGAGGCGCTGGTGCAGTGGGAAACACTACAAACCATTTATCCGAGATTTCCAGGGCTTAGCTTTGAGATAGAGAACGTGCGCTTGCGGCGGCAGCTTGGCGAACGCGTAGCTCGCAAGAACCAATGGATCACGGAGATCAACCAGGCCCTGGAAGCAGGCGACTTCGAGGAGGGGCTGCGCCTGCTTTCGCCGGCAGTTGAAGAATTCCCGAACGACGGGGAATTCGCGGAGATAAGGACGTACATCCGCCAGCATCGGGAGTTGGCGGACCAGGCAGAGAAGCTAATTTCCGAAGGCCGCCGTTGTCTGGATGAGGGCGAGATTGTGCGCGGCCTGGAGAAACTGCGAGCCGCCTTTGAAACGGGCTCGAAGTTTAAGCGGGTCAAGCCGGAGCTGATCGAAGGGCTGTTGCGCGCTGCTCGCGCCAGCCAGAGCAATCCTTCGCTGGCTCGTCCTTACCTGCAGGAGATCCTGAGCCTGGAGCCGGGCAACCACGCGGCGACCGGCTTACTGCGCTTTCTCGACGATCAGCTGGAGTACCAGCGAGTGGACGAGGTTCTTTCCCAGGCTCGGCAGTTTCGTACCAACAATGAGTTGGGTGAAGCGATCAAACTTCTTCAGCGCGCATCCGCCGAGTACCCGCGCAATGTCCGCCTGCGGCAGATGCTGCGCGAGATTGATGCGAGCCAAAAAGAGCTGCGTAACCGAGATCTTGAGGTCGTGCGCCGTAGAAGGCTGGAAGCAGACAGCCTGGTGAGTATGCCGTCCCTCAACGAGCATATGGCTTCGGTGGAGCGCATTGCAGAGCGATACAGCGGCGACGAAGAGTTTCAGAACGAGTCGCACATGTTGCGTGCCCGCCTGCATACGATCGCAGCTACGGCAGCGCAGCAAGAGTCAGCTCCGTTGGCTCCGGGGCCGGCGAAGCGGGAGGCAACCTCAGCCAAGGGAAGGGCGAACAAGCGGATTGGCAAGCTGCTGCCTGCCCTGGCCGCAGGTGTTGCGGTGATCCTTTTAGGTCTCGGCGGTGCGTTGACATGGCGCAAGGCAGCGTCGCGTGCGCAGCCCGCGCCGGCTTTCGCGGTGCCGCCTGCGCCTGCGCTCGTAGACTTTACCATTCGTTCGAACCCAGCAGGCGCAATCATCCTGCGCGATGGACAGGAGATTGGCACCGCCTCGCCAACGCTCCTCGTCAAGCTGCCAAGCGGAAGGACGCATCTCGAGGCACGAATGGATGGCTATGAGAGCAAATCGGAAATGATCGACACCTCACCGGGACATCCGGATGAGGTGAACTTTGCGCTGCCACCTATGAGGCAGCAATTGCGCGTTGTGGGTGATGGCAACCTGAGCCTGGATGGGGGCCCGTCCACTCCGCTTCCACTGGGCACTTTCTCAGGCGAGCTTGCCGCGGGCAGCCACGCGCTCCATTGGATCGGAAAAGGGGGATACGACGCGACCCTTCGCCTGGATGTCGAGGATGGCAAACCGGCCCGGCTCATCCGTCCAATGCGCACCCCCCTGCCCGGGGCCGCGCTTTTGGTCAGTGTTGCCTCACGGCAGACACGCGTGTACGCGAGCCCCGCCATGCCCATCACAGTGGATGGAGCCGAAAAAGGTGTAGCGAACAGCAGGGGACTCGAAACCGAGCTTCCGCTAGGCTTGCATAAGATCGTTGCCGGCAAACCACCTCGTGCCCTGACAAGTAAGGTAGAGAGCGGCGCGGGGCGTTTGTTGCTGATTACCTTCGAGAACGCGCCAAGCCTCGGCTCGTTGACCGTCCTGACGAATGTTGACGGCGTAGCCCTGAAGTTGTTACATGATACAACCACGGTTCGCCAAGGGAACAGCGCCGCCGGCAGGCTGGATATGACAGATCTGCCGGCCGGCAAGTACACGTTGCAAGCGACAACGCCGGCTTTGGACCCTCTCAATGCGCAGCCTGTTGTGATCAAGAAAGGACAGAGTGTCACTGTAACGCTTCAGATCAAGAAGAACCCTGTACTGCTTCCGCTGCGCGTGCGGACGTTGCCTGGCGCAGACATTCTGGTCGATGGCAATGCGGCCGGAACTACCGGTGCGGATGGTTCTTTGCTGCTTACGGCGCTTCCTGCCGGTGTACACCACGTCGAGGCCCGCCGCAGCGGGAAGGCTTCTGTATTGGACGTCAACCTAGCTGAGGGAGAGGAGAGCACCCATGTGGCCGAGCTCAAGCTTGATAAAGGCGTGGGCACAGTCACGCTGCAGCTGGATCCCGCTGACAGCGTTATCACCGTGTATAGCGGCAAAGGGGAGCAAGTGCCGGTGACCGGCACACATTTTTCCTTGCCGGAAGGCAGGTATCACTTTATCGCGCGGGCCAACGGCTATGTAGATCGCGGCGAGGCCGCGGAGATTGCGGCTGATAAGCCGACGACGTTGAACCTCAAGCTCCTGCCCATCTCCGTCTCCACCGCGACTCCTTCAATCGCAGGGTGGGAGCCTGGTGCCTGGACGGTCGACGCTCAGAGTCACACTCTCACGCATCACAGCGCTGGCATAGGCCCGTACGGTGCGCAGCCAAGCCGCGGCAGGTACATCTTTGCAGGGTCGATTGGTCACGGATTCCTGCTGGCTAAGCCGAAGGTGGAGTGGATTGCGAACTACCATCATGACCCGAATAACTACCTGCTCTTTTCGCTCGACCGGTCCGGGCTGGAGCTGTTCACAGTCAACTCCGGCAAGAGGGTGCCGAATGGAAGCCGGATCGCGTTCTCCCCAGTGACCAAGTATCAGATCATGGTCCAGATTTTCCCCGGCCACATCACCACATCGCTGGGCGATGGCCATGGATGGAAGCAGCTCTCCGATTGGACCGGACTCCCTGAGAATGTGGATGCAGGCCAGTTCGGCTTCAAGGGGCAGGTAACACTCACCAGCTTCACGTACAGCCGATAAGACGCACGAGAACAGGGGGGCATTTGTGTCAGCGATTGCACTGAATATCCTGATCGATGGGGCAGAGCTCGAATCAAGTTTGAGCGGCCGGCAAGGCACCATAACAAGAGTGGAAGTTACAAAGGAGCTCAACCGGCATTCATGGTGCGAGGTAGAGCTTCATCAGGCCGCGGGTAGTCGACCGCCCATCGATCGATGGATAGGACGATCCATCTCGCTTCAGTCGACGGCATCGGGCACCAAGCTCTTTGTGGGATTCGTCTTCGATGTGAAGCTGACGTATCAAACCTCAGGCAGCTTCGGGGTGGTCATCAAGGCGGTGAGCGTGAGCTACAAGCTCGACCTTGCGCCCCGTCATCGCTACTATGGACCACTCTCGGTGACCGATGTTGCACAACAGATGGCGGGAATCGACGGAATCAACGTAGTCGTGAGAGCGGGCGGCGGCGCCCAGGCAGCGTTGGATCTTGTGCAATGGGGAGAGACAGATTGGCAGTTTCTATGGCGGCTCTGCGATGATTTCGGACTCTACATTCTAGCCACCGATGATGGTGTGCGCATCGACGAGGTATTCTCCGAGGCCGGGCCGGACCTGCATTGGCGGAGCGACCAAGACAACGGGCTCGTCGAATTCTCTGTAGGTGGGTCATTAGGTGTCGCCTCCATGGATGGTTGCCATTACGACTTCTCCACTTCGAAGAGCCAATCTTTTCAGCAGGTGTCGCAGGATCCTACGCTTAGTGGCGCGGTTGATACCTTTACCAGCGCAGTGAAACAGCAAGCTAAGTCGGTCTTAACGGCCGGCTATAAGCCGTGGCGCAATCGGGCGAAGTCGATCGGCGATTACCAAACCTCGCTCCAGCAGGAGGCGGAATGGTCAATCGGCAGCCGTCTGGTGTGCGAAGGAGTCAGTCGCTGCGAGGCGCTCTCTCCTGGGCAGAGCGTGCAGGCGAGTGGCATCGTGGACGGTGCGGGCAAGTACAACATTGTGCGCGTAGTCCATCGCTGGGGGCCAGAAGGATATACAAATCAGTTCCGCTGCACTCCCTGGACCAAGTACCGGTCGCACCCGCATCCCGAGCGGCCCTGCATCGCCGGCGTCTACTCCGCGCGGGTGATCAATATCGACGATCCGCGGCGGCAAGGCCAGGTGCAGGTGCAGTACTACTGGCAGGAGCAAGGACAGACGACATGGATACGCCACCTGACGCCCTATGCTGGTGCAGACCGTGGTCTATTCTTCCGTCCAGAAGTCGGCGATGAGGTGCTTATCGCCTTTGAAGATGGGGATCCGGAGAGACCCGTGATCCTGGGGTCGGCCTGGAACATGTCGGATGGCATTCCAAATGAGGACTTCTGGGGCGGAGAGACACACGACAACGATGTAAAGCGGATTGTCACCAAAAGTGGGCATCGCATCTCGCTTATCGACAAGCAGGGCGCAGAGTCGATTGGGATCGCGACGCCTGTGCACGCGAAGCTCGTACTGTACGAGAAGTGTGCGGAGACGGGCCGACCCGCAATTCTAATGAACGTAGACAATGGAGATCTCATTTTCAATGCGCCGAACGGACGCATTCACTTCCACGCTAAGTACTGGTCGCGCGAAGTAGGCGAGTAACAGGAGAGAGACATGGCAGTGTTCGATGGAAGTGTAAAAATCCCACGGCGGATCGCGGACCCTATTACCGACAGGAGGGTCAACTCGGTGGCAAGCTTGACATTGCCGGCAATCAGCACTCCCGCAGCGCTGCTCTATCCTGGCTTGGACGTGTCGGTAGTCCACGGCGATCAGCAATTACATGTTGACCAGAACCGCATCATGAAGGTTGGCATGAATCAGGACGTAGCCATCGGGATGAACGAGACCTATCTGGTGGACATGAATCGGACGATGACTGTCATGCAGAACTACACCAGGCACGTACTGATTAATTCGATAATTACCGTGACCGGGGATTATACGAAGAATGTGACTTGCAACTACTCAAAGAATGTGACGGGTAATTCAACCAACATTATCACCGGGTTTTATTCAAAGAGCGTGACGCTGGACTACACCAAAACAATCATCGGAGCGTCCACGAATGTCATCACAGGAATTTATAGCAAGGCGGTTCAATCAAATTATCTGAAGCATATCAACGGCACTTCTAAGAACACAGTTATCGGTGACTATACCAAGTTACTCAGCTCCAACTATGTAAAGGTAGTCACTGGAAATTCAAGTGTGCAGGTGACGAGTGAATCGACGGTCCAATACATCGGAAATCACAGCCGGACTTGTGGCGCGGATCATAAGATGTACATTGCCGGTACGAACACGCATACTACTGTTGGCCCGACAATCCGTACGGAAATTGACGTGACGGTGACGCAGCAGATCGATAACCACGTGGATGCACATCCAACGAATCTGAACCAGGAGAACAACAGCTGGTTCACTATAGCAGACAAGAAAGGGACTTGGCAGAAATTTCTTAAGCTGGATTACACAACCGGGCTCTACAATTCAGGCTCAATTTTTAAAGTCGATGTTAATGGTGCTAATTATGGAGTGAACGGATCTACCAATGCAATATTCATAGAGAAATTCGACTGCGGTGGATTTAAAAACGAAGCTCTTGTAACAACATCGAAACTTCATGGCCTCACTCTGATCGTTGCCGGCCTCACAACGAAGGCAGCTGTGAATACAAG
The DNA here is from genome assembly GCA_036500845.1 of Acidobacteriaceae bacterium. Classification (GTDB taxonomy): domain Bacteria; phylum Acidobacteriota; class Terriglobia; order Terriglobales; family Acidobacteriaceae; genus PALSA-350. The sequence goes on along the minus strand of DASYBJ010000290.1, from coordinate 3,854 downwards.
CAAAGCCGTCGTTGCGACCGCGCATGCTGGCGCCGCTAGCGTAAAGTTTCTCGGCGGCATCCTCCAGGCTGTTCCGGCAAAGATCCAGGCCGGAGTTACCTGGGCTATCAACCAATTTATGTAGAGATTAGACCAGCATGCTGAAAAGCGAGGACACACTCAGAGTAGATTCCAAAACGTTACTGCCTTGGCGTTGGGCAGAGTCAATGCGCAGTTGTTCACTTTTCTGGATTCCCGTGAACCTTAGATCGATTCCTCGCGGCCAGCGGGAGTGGCTGATGGAGTTTTTTACCCGTTTGTCGGCTCACTTATCCGAGCTAAGCGGTCTGCAGGCAGAGCATTTCATGCAGATGCAAGTCATCGACGAAAATGAGCAACTGCGCAAGGCGTTTCTGAATGCGGTGATGAAGGAATCTCCCATGCTGGGACGGTGCTGGCTGCCTCGGGGAAAACAGCCTATCCCGGCGTCGGACCAGGAAGTGGAATTGCTTGCCAGCAAAAAGAAAGAATTTCGTCCGTATGATTATGCTCCGCAGCAGGCGTGGTGGTTCTTGAGCAGGGACGCTGACGCGCTGCGGGGGCGCTATTTAGGATATGGCGGACTCACGGTCCTTTTCCTGAAACCAGATACGCAGGAAAGCATCGCTGTCGCGCCTCCCGCAGAAACGCAGATGATCATTCCGAAATTTCTCCGCAATCATCCAGGATTAAAAGTTCTGCTCGAAGATTTCAATCCGCAGAAGCCGAATCAGATTCCTGGCTTCATACGAAATCATCCCGCCATGAAGCAAGTATTTTCGGTTTTCGATGTCGATAAGAGGGAGGAAAAGAATAAGGCTCTGATGTCGCCTTTTCGCGACCTGACGAAGGAGATATTCGGGGTCGGAATATCGCGAGATCTGGAGTACGAAGGGATACTTTTTGTGCTCCCTAAACTTGCTTCGCAGGATTTTTTTGCGCAGACTGACCAGCAGATTTGCCGCTGGTTCGAAGTCTTCGACGTTTACATCAACGAAAGCCCTGAAGATGAGGGAATCATCCTGGCCTGCAAAGACAATTTGCAATCTCTGATTGCATCGATTGTTGGAGAGATGCGCAGTAAAGGGTATCGATATTGGGAGGGCTGAGTAGTTGATTGTCAATCATCCATTGCTACAGGCAAAAAATACGGAAGATATCCGGGTATATCTTCCTGTGAAGGAATTGAGCTTCGAAGGGCAGGAAGGAGGGTTCGAGTACTACCTCATTCCCGCGCCCCGGGGTTTACGGCCTGACTCCTACGATCCTGCGCGAGCATTTCTACAGGAACTGGTCTCTTATTGCACTGCCCGTCTCGGCTGCGGTCATGAGAGCTTTATACAGGTAGGCCAGGTACGGGAACAGGAAGCAACCCGTCTATTCGCCGACCACGCACGTGACTGGATTCCAGAAGCTGGCCTGGGTGTGTGGCCGCATCGCCCTGCGCCCCGCATGTGGAAGATGGAAGACATGGAAAACATAGAGTCAGCTTCGGGGACAGGGCCCTTGCTGAATTCTGTGTTCCGCGTGACGGCTCACGCAAATGCCAGACTCGACGCGATGACCACCATGCTGGGTACTGGTTGCGGACTGCAGCTTGTGAGTCATGTTGAAAGCGCCGTTTTGCTGAGGGACCTGAAAGGGCTCTTTCTGGGCTTCATTCAGGACCGCGTATTTCGCATTTTTCCATGGTACGTGCCACTGATTGGGAAGGCGGTGCTTGCCGAATCGATGGAACCGTTTACCGCAAGCGTATTGCGCGGTATCTCGCTCTATATACGGGAGAGCCCTGAGGACGGCGGTATCCTGATCGTGTCGGCACAGCCGTTGGCAGAGATTTTTGCACAGCTCGGATGCAAACAAATTGAACGTGAAATGAAACCCACATGGACCCTAGCGGAGTGAGCAAAGTGGCTGGATATCCAACTGACCTATACATCGCATCACGAACTACGCATGAATTGATTGTCGTCGTCCCTCCTTTTAATTCACATTCTTTCGGTTGGGTTTGGATCGTCAGCCTGTCGTGTCTGGTAATAGGTTATGGTGTGCTTTTTTCTTTGTGGAAAAACGTGCCACGTCCTATTCTTCCCGTCCTTCGGTTGACCTGGCTTATTCCTATTGTGATTGCAGCGCCGTTTCTGGTGTTAGGCGTGATAGGGCAAGTTAAGACACAGGTCACCCTTTCGTCGGATACAGGTACTTTGAGCGTACGAAAGACTCTTCTATCACTTCCCATCAGCTCAAAAGAATATCCGTTTTCAGAGGTGCGTAGCATCAAAGTCGGTGTGGCGGACATCAGCCTGTTTCTCTACGTGAGTCTTGTTGATAAACCCGCCGAAAACCTAACAGGCGCAACCGACCAGACCGGCTACAGTGAAGTTGCTGATGCAATGAACGCATTTCTGATCGCAAACCGGCAGTGATTGCTGGTCAGTCTCCGGACGCAAGCCGGAAGGCCAGTTCCTCAGGGAGCCCTTTCTCCAATATCTTGTCCTGCACGGTGCGGATGTCGTAGTCCACGCGACAGAACTCGACCACTCTCATCGCTGAGTCATAGATACAGTATGCGGCGCGCGTGTCACCATCCCGTGGCTGCCCAACAGCGCCGGGATTCAGAAGGTATCTTCGATCGGGGACAATCGCCATCTGGCTTGGAAGAGCATACAGGCGCGATACCTCGAAACTTCGCAGGCAGGGCGCTCCGACAAAGCCGCCCTGTACATGCGTGTGTCCGAAGAAAGTCACCTGCTCGCTTGCATGCCTTAATCCTGCTTCGGCTTCATGTTCGTGGAACATGTAGCGGTCTTCATCATCGGGCGCACCATGTACGAGATCAAAGTTTTCTACCAGGACCGGGCCTCGATCCAGGTTGACCAGCCACTGCGCGTGTTGGTCGAGCAACTCTTCTCTCGTCCAACGCGAAGAGTACTGCGCTGCCGAGTTGAAGGAGTCGAAAGGTGCCGCCCCGGAGCAGGCCTTGTCGTGGTTGCCTCGAATGACCACGTCTGCATGCGCGCGGACCCAAGCGGTGACTTCGTTGGGGTTCGGCCCATAGCCCACGATGTCGCCGAGGCAGAGCACTGCCTGATAACCCCGGCGGGTCGCATCCCGAAGAACAGCGTTCAAAGCTTCCCAGTTGGCGTGAATGTCACTCAGTATCAGAAAACGCAAAACTGTTCTCACGTACTCCCTGGTTATCGAGCTCAGATGTAAGCCGTCGTTTGCTGCCGATGCTCCGACGAGGCAGAAGTGGGCGGCAGCTAGCAGGAATGGTCAAGGATGGCATCGAAAGCGCGTAGGCTCCTGAGCGTTCCAGGACAGAGGCCTCCTGCATGCGATGTGCAAGGTCCCAGTTTGCGACCTTGCATGCCATGATGGCCCGGGTGATATGAATGGCGTCCACAATCGTCTGTGCGGGCCGGTAATCCTTCCATAGGCAGACGAATCCTGTCACTGCGTCAACGTTGGCATGCAAGACCGGACGGACAAAATAGCCCTCCAATGGCAGAGAAGGATAGTAGCGAGGGTAAACGTAACGAAGCTCATGCTCTGTTTCGATCCGCCGTTCGTTCGATCTCCCGACCCAAGCTGGTGACTCTCGCATCAGGATGCGGAATTCATCCTGTAAACGGATGACGGAAGCAAACGATGTCCGGTTTGCAGTCGCCAGATCTTCGAGGAGCTGCCACTCCGTTTCCATACGTCGGCTGCGCAAGTTCATCTGGCTGCGTCACCCGTTGAGTACAATCGTCGATACGCGGAGGATGTCGTTTGCCCGCACGCCCTGATCCGGGAGCGGGGTAGAGAAATCGAGCGAAGAGCCATTCCAGACG
>DASYBJ010000289.1:0-15373 GCA_036500845.1 Acidobacteriaceae bacterium | reverse complement strand
CCAAACCTCAGTCCCCAGGAAATTCAGTCCAGGGCTGCCAAGCGTGAAGACCCGCTACGCGACTTCAGCAACATCTGTCGCCGTGAACTCGAATCACTGTGGGAAGGTTTGTAAGTGCGAGCAGTAAGGGTGTGAGTTCTTATTCAAGGAGTCGGCTGTCTTTATTTATTAGTCGCCAATCACGTACGGAAGCAAACGCCTACACAACCCACATCTGCAATCCTGTTCGTAAACTGCTTCGGCATGTAACGGTTTTGACTGGAGACGATCGGCGCAAGAGGATGTAGGGTAAGGAAGTTGTGAAGCCGGGTCGATGATTGCTGCACAGTCGCCCACCGCCCAACCGCCCAGCATGCCATGCGCGAGGGGCGGCGTGCCGGTGAGAACATCTTGGCCCGTTTACAGGGTAAAAAAGCAAGACCCTTCCTCTACAAGATGCCCGGGCAGCTTGCGACCATTGGCCGGTGGACTGGTGTTGCCAGGATCTTCGGCCTCAAGTTTTCCGGAGCTGTGGGGTGGGTACTCTGGCGGACCGTCTACCTGATGAAGTTACCAGCAGGGAGAAATCGCTTTTGATACCAACGCGGAACGTAATGGTGAAGTCGGGACTGAGTCCCGTTCATTGAAATCTTGCGTCCCGGCCAGGCGGCCAGACCTATCCTGGGCGACCTTCAGAGCAAAATATAGGGCTCGGCCAGTGCTGAACCAACGAGCACGTCGACCGAATATGCCTTATCGCAGGGTATCCCCAATCTCAGGTGTTGATGCTCCGATTCCGCATCAGTTCCGTTTTTGACACGGATCATGGCGGATTAGCACGGATTTTGACAGTCCCAGATGGCCTGTAAGTCGTTGAATTAACGAGTACTTGGATTTTGACACGTGATCACAGCCGATATGGTCTCCGATGCGCCGGGCATCTGGCTCTATCACTGCCACATCAGCGATCACATGCTGGCCGGGATGGATGCACGTTACGAAGTGAAAGACCGTTGACGCGGTGACCGTTGCCAATGACTATGATCAGCGCCAGCTTGCTGTTGGCTGGAATGATCCGAGATAGCCTGCCGCTTTACTACATCTGCCAGAACGCCTTAGCCGAATTCCCCCCGAACATCTTGGGACAGCCAGCGCTACCTCCGGGAGATGGCTACGAACCCGATGGAGATGCCTTCGTGGGTGCCCATGGTCGGGAATAGATGGCCGTTCTTTCTATCTCACCGAAGCGGGGGATCGGTCTGTGCGCTGATGGACGTGCCAAGCGAATCCGAATTGGTGAAACTCCGCGCCGCGACCAAGGCCACGGTAGTTTCTGTGATCGCCGGCATGCGTGCGGTCAAGCCCGGCGCGTCACAGCGGAGCGCCGAGTGGGCGATGGTGGAAAGTTGCTGGCAAGTGGGCGCACGCAACGCCTTCTGGCCGTGGGCGATGTCGGGACCAAATCTTCATGCTGCATCGAATCGCGGAAGCGTTCGGTGCCTGCGAGCCAGTTCACTATCGCTAACCTCGGGTGCGTTGAATCAATCCACTGCTCGACTAGGTCAAGAAAGGATTTCGCGTGCAGCACGAGTTCGTCTGCTTCAGTGCTTGTGGCAATTGCCGCCCCGGTGTAGTCGATCTCATTTCGCTTGCGCCTGCAGGCATCGAATTAATCGGCCAAGGCTTCTGCTGGTTTTCCGACGGCGAGCTTGGCTCCTTCGAAGGTTAATCGATGATGTCCGGGAACACTGGCGATTCTGTATCCGGCACATGCGATCGCCATCTTGCCGGTTTGTAGTGCAGCGTTATGGGCGGTGGCAAAGCGGCGATCTTCTGAGAGCGCCGGGATTGCGGCGTCAGCGAGGTCACGTGCCACAAGCCGACGAATTTCATTCAATTCCTGGATGGAGGCTGTGTGTCGATGGACTTTATTCTCTTGAAGCAGTTTCTTTCAGCTCATCCAATGCACCCTTCAGCGAAATGGTCTTGCTCTTCAACACCGCTTTAAGGAAGTGGTCTCCCCCAGTCAATTTGCGATGAAACTCCTCCGATGAAAAAAGCGTCACGTTGACCTCGCGGCGGAAGCGAGACTCAAGCTTCCGCAGAGCGGAGAGTAGATCGATCTGCTTAAGCGAGCCCACAATCATCAAGTCGACGTCACTACCAGATTTTTCTTCACCGCGCGCGACAGAACCATAAAGGAGCGCCAATTCGATTCGGTCGTCAAATCGCATGAGTTCCGCTTTCAGTGCAGGCACGATTCCGACGGTTTTTTCGATCAGCCCTTTCATCTCAGGGAAAACAGGCGATTCGGTGTTCGCTTTGTAATAGATTCGCCGGCCATCCTGTCGCCGCAGAAGGATCCCGGACCCAGTCTGCAATTCTCGTTGGAGGCTGGATGGCGCGACTCCCAGTTGTCGGGCCAACTCGGTCATGAACCACCAATGCTCCGGCTGAAGGAGAGTCGCGGAGAGCACGCCCTAATGGTTGGTCGATACGCATGATGCGTAATTATATACGCGTTTTACGTATGAATGAACGACAGGTTCCTTCGTGGTTAGGGGGCGCTTACCGGGGATTTGGGTCTCGAAACGGGCAGCAGCCGAACGAAATCGGCCGAGGCAGTTTGCGGACAGTTGCGGAGCGTTTAAGCTGTTCATTGATGTTGCTAAGATTCTTACCGATGCGTTCTGGTTCTCAGCAGTGCGTTAATGTTGCGAGTTGACGCCGCGCTTTCACGGCGATAACACGGGTTCAAATCCCGTCGGGGACGCCATAGAATCAATAGCTTACACCCCCTGCACGATCCAATTCCGTAAAATGTCGAATTACGTGTCGAATAAGCGATCCGTGAACGGCTCGATTTGAGCACGGCATGGCCTGCCGTGTGAGAGCTTTGTGCATTGCGAGCGCTCGGCTGAGCCTTGAGGAGTACCAGAGAGACCCCCACCCCCGGATTGCGCTCGAAAATCGATGCGGGATGCACCATCGTCACTGCGGGGATTCAAACTAAATTCGGTCATGCCCGAATATCGTATCGAGGGATCGCGTGGGACGCAGAACGAAAGGTCGCAGGTCACGAAGATTTTGCCTGATGCGTCCGAACATACTCTTCCGTCAACCGGAACAAGCAGATCACTACGCCTGCTGGCCGCTCCTTACTCTTCCGACTGACGGCCCGGATCATGGCTAACCAGATTCGCCCGCAGAGATCGAAATCCCCTGCAATTTCGGCTGCTGCATAGCGATCTAAATAGCCGAGCTTTGCCCCAGCTTTTGTGGCAACGTATACCGCATTTGAGTCTGTTGGGTTCTCCGGTTCGCGGTATAGATCGAGGAATTCAAACGGTCGACACCGTACGACCAAATCTTGCCGATTTGTTCCGTCGCTGTTGCTGAAAGTCGTCCCTACGATTTTGGAATAGAAGTGTTTGTCGATGGCCGAACCGATAGTGTCAAGGAATCTGCTTTCAAACTCTTTGTCCTCTTCAGTCTGCTCATACTTGTGCATGCCCTGAAAGCTGACGCTTAGCTTCGGCCCATCCATACGTAGTCTGCCCGGAGTCAGCGAATCATACTGCTGATTGTCAAATTGCCTTCCGCTTGCCGCACGGCGTTGCAAAGCAGGCTACCTTGTAGCCTAACAAATCCAAGTAGAATTCGATCATGCCTGAATAACGTAGCGAGTTGGCGAAACGATAAATGTTAATCTGTAGCGCACCAGGGGCGCGAAGGTAGTCGCTAATCCCATTTTCCGAGTGAGGGCAGTGCAGGAAAGAATGTCACGGTTTCGCGTAAGTGTCACCAAACTAGCACCGATACCGGCAGTCCTTAACGGGGAGTTAGGAATGTGTGCCAGCTTCAGGATTGAACCGCTGAATGGTGGCTCAGTTCATCATTGGGAAGGAAACGCTGGTGGAAAGGATTTCATATATCGGTGTGAGAGATTGAAGCTGCAAGCAGTGACCGTCGAAGCTCCAGAGCCAACGTCAACAATCGAGACTTGGAAAGAGGAGATGGTACATCGCGCTCTGGCTCAAGTCGCGCTGTAGCGATGCAACAAGGAGGCTGAATGGGAGCACCGCTGGATAGATCAAGAAGAGTTTTTGCACCCCTAACCGAATCGTTCGAGACAGCGTTTCCGAGGTTGCAAGATGGAGTGATTGAATTCAAGGAATTCAACTTCTGTTACGAGGAACACTCAAGCGTATGGAGTCTGCGGCGCAGCGGAGGACAAATGGCATGTGCCAATCCCAAGTGCTTTCGAGGTGGCTATGAATTCGAGTGTGAAGTGCACGACATGATCCGTGAAATGTCATGGCGCGATCAATCGAGATGAGTTGCCATGGAGATGAAGGTACCCCGAAAGGTCGGAAGAGAGGGGACAGTTGCACGTTTTCGATCAAGGGTACGATCAAGTTGCAATATAAAATACGACTAGTTAATGCGAGAAAATAAGATGTCACTTGCGCTGCGTCCTTATACAGAATCCTTTGAGCCTGAGACGGCTAACGCTATCAGGCAACTGATTGATGACTTGATAGTGCTGGGCGAAGGTCCGATGGGCTATGGACTCTATACTTCCGAGATCCAATCGTGCCTTTCAGTCGGCCTTCTACTTGCTGCTGTTTCTGTGAGCACAGCGCTGCTTGAGTTGTTTATCAGAGACATGACTGTTGCGCTACGCATCGAGTCTAAGCATGACGGGGATATAGGATTAAGATACAAAATTGAACGTTCGATAGAAGAGGACAGAGATTTTGGCTTCAACGCAATGTTGAAAGAGCTTCGGTTGACTGTGATCGCGCCCAGCGATGTCGAGTCACTGCACAAGTTCTACGAAGTGACGCGAATTCCATTCGCACATGGGCTCGTTCGTCGGCTTGGATCGAGTACCGTTCGGTCCGAACTGATGGTTGACTGGTTCGGCCCTTTAGATAGGAGAGCTGGCTTAGAGCATCGATTGGAGGATACTGCGATAAACGAGATAACGTTTGCAGTGCAAATAATCAAGCGATATCTTCCTTGGCTACTGAGACGGTATGGTTACTGATGGCCTGTCCGTCTACAGCCGTCCGCAGATGTACTTTGAAACAAACAGGCTTGCAAGCGCTTCCCATTTGCGCTAACGTCTCCCTTGTCCAGTCGGACACACGCAACATGTAAACACCCTCGCAGTCGCGAGCGGGTCTAAGCCAGTCGGCGAAGCCTGAATCAATCAATCCCAAATTTTGATTCGAGGTTAGCCCATGCCAGTACGAATCGCAGATGTAGTCGTCCCTGAAGCATTCACCGCGTACATCGTCGAGAACAGCCTTACTTCGACAGCGCTGTTTCAGAGTGGCGTTGCAGTCCACAACGGCGTTATGGAAGCGCAGCTTCAAGCCGGTGCCGAATCCTTCACCGTGCCAGTGTGGGGTGGTATCCAAGACAATGAAGCGAACATCAGCACGGATAATCCTGCCGATGTTTCCACCCCATTCAAGATCACCGCAGTGCCGCAAGTAGTGAGGAAAAGCTTTCTCAATCAAAGCTGGGCAGAGATGAGCCTTGCCAAACAACCAGCATAAGAGATAAGAGTGACCGCAGAGAATTACATCCGAAAGCTCTTCCCATTGAATGAGATTCACGATATCGGCGATATGAGTGGAGAGATCGACGGCCGCAGAATTCAGGTGCGATCTTTCGCCCAGACCAGTTAGAGTAGGTGTGAATACGTTGTGTCCGGCAGATTGAAGCTCCGCGCAAACGCGCTTCCAACACCAGCTTCCGTGCCAGGCGCCGTGGACGAGAATATAAGTTATTTTGTGATTCCCCATGAGGGTTTAGCCTTTCCTGCTCGACTGTCGTTGCCACATTGGTGAAAACGCTTAATGAACGACGAAGTATCCTTCGAATCCGTCTGGCGGCAAAAAATAAGCATCCGCAAATGCGGGGCGAGAATAGTGAACGTATGCGAATCGGAGCTTAATGGGAGCTAGTAGCTGCAACAGATTTCGCTGCAATATTGCGAGTCGCCCATGGGTCCTGCCAGGATATTGCAATATCGGCGAGCAGGATCGAGAAAGCCAAGTTGATCCAGATAACCAATTCGAACTTCGGAAAGTTGCCAGGGGACGCTTGCCATCCATTGAGTCCGATGACAATGCGGGTTTCGAGGAACACAATCGCGACAGCGTAACTACGCGTCATCCATTGGCTGTGCTGCTGGATCTTTCCACGTAGAGCAAAAACCAGGCCGAGCGTAGTGGGTATCATCCAAAGCAGGGCGTCTAGGACGTTGGAGATCGAAAACGAACGCGACATGCCTAACCGCTCATCGAATCGAGACTGAATAAACGCGCCAAGGGGCGCCCCAATCAGCGCACCGCCGACAGAGACCCTCCCCAGGACACGGTGCAGCTTTCGGTAGCGGCGTCGAAGCCGTTCGGAGAACTGCATCGGACCCAGAAAAAGCGCGGACGCGGACGCCAAGATATGTGGCAACAACCACCACTTGAACGTCTCGTAATGCTTCCAGGCTGGATCGTCTGAATGAATAACAAACCGTTCATTGTGGATCCAAACGTAAATCATCATAAAAAAGATGATGCCAAATACAACATATTTTCGCCCGCAGCCAATGTTTGTACAAAGTCAAACTCCCTTACTCTTAGAAGAAGAGATTGGTGTCACAAGTCCTATTGGGGCGCGACCCTAGAGTGCGGGGAACTTTGCCAGACTCGGCATCTGCTGCCGTATCTCATCTGGCGTGAGGAATGAGATTCCATGCTCTGTTCCTTTGCGAACTGCGTGATCCATGTCTACCGCACCATAGTTCACCGCGTGTTCCGGAAGACCGATGGAGCGGGCCGGCTCGCTCATCTCGCGGAAGTATCCTTCGAAGCCGCCCGGCGACATCAAAATCAACATCCGTAGATGCGGAGTGAGGATCCTGAATGTATGCGGAACGAGCTTTGGGAAGTAAACTCCTTCGTTCTGTCCCGCAGAGAAGACCTCTTTGCCAATGTAGGCATCGATGCGGCCTTCCAGTACATAGATGAACTCATCTTCGCGATCGTGCACGTGTGCCGGAGGTTCGTTCCCTGGCTTGGACAGGTAGTCCGTCATGCTGAAGGCGCCATCCGTCTGTTCGCCGTTTACTAGAAAGGTCATCATGTTTCCCATATACCAGCGGGAGTTCTCAATGCTTCGTCCTTGCGCAAAGGGTGGCAGAGAGGTCAGGTAGTTTTTGTTCATCTTGTCTCCTTATTCGACATCATCGGCCGTGTTCAACTTTCGCCGCCCATCAACCTCCATTCATCAGAACGCATTTCGAATTCGTGTTCGTGCCTGAGACTACGGTTCGTGCCGATTCGTAAGATGACGTTAGGCTCAATCCGGCATCGAACGAGCATTTATGCTCTCTGATGGAATCCTGAAACACGCGAGGAGAAAAGCAAAAGAGTGCAGGAAGGGAGAACGAGGTCGTGGCCGCCGCTTCAAACTGTCAGGACGTCACTTCTGCCGTTTCGGCATGTTCTCCATTTTGTATTGGGTAGGCGTGAGATGGCATGCCGATCGGAAGACACGAGCGAAGTGTTGGGGATTCTTAAATCCTGAGGCTATGGCCGCATCAATCACTCGGAGACCGGGCCTCATGAGCAAGTCTTTTGCGCGCTCGATGCGTGCGTGCATTACGAACTGATGGGGCGATTTTCCAGTGGAATGTCGGAACGCGTTGCAGAGGTGAGCCGCACTCAACCCTGCCGCTTCGGCAAGGTTAGTCAGCGAGATCTCCCGATCAAGGTTGCTGTCTACATATTCCAGTACCCGTTTCAGTTTGGTGGGTGCAAGTCCACCGCGATGCGGGCGGAACAGACGAGGCACGGTGGACCGCGACTGAAGAAGCACAACCGCTAAGGCCTGGAGCACGGAGTCGAGATAGAGTCGGCCACTACGGAAGCCGAAGTCGGATTCCGCCTCAAGCGCCTTCATCAGGTGGAGGACTCGAAGATCGGCGAACTGAGACATTGCTGCGAGTTCTGTTCCGCCCGGTCGGTTCATTTCGTACGCGGCGCTGAGCAGCATCTGCGGTGGCAGAGTAACCATCAGCATCTCCATAGGCGCCAGCCAGCGCACCCACTTCTCAGAATGTGCAGCGCACAGCGCGAGATCCTGAGTGCCGTAGCGAACCGTCTGCATCCGTTGGGCGCTTTCTCCCATCGCCATTGCCGTCGGTTTCAGAATCATCGCTACCACCTGTTGTGGCAGCTCTTGCGTGAATGTTTCGTGCATATCCGAGGCGTAGCGCGACACCGTGACTTGATCATTCATAACACCTGCTTGATGATTAATATGTCCGCCCCTTGGCGAGGCCAGCAACCTTTTAAATAGACTGAGATGAGACGGTGTTCTCGCGAAAGCCTGCATCCGACACTGTTTAGATTGCGGCGGACGTCAAACCTGTAGCGCGAAGCACCTTTACGTTCCTGATGTCGATGATCGCTCGAAGATAGGTGTCCGAGCTCATCAACTCGTTTACTCCCTTTTCCAAGTCCTCGCTGGGTGTCTGCACTGGGTCCGCCATTCTCTCCGAACGGGCGTCTTATCGTCAGGCTGGAGGCTGCGTTCCGGGCACCTCATCACATCCATGGCAGGCACCAGCGCAAACGCGCCACTCGAAGAACGCCATTGTACCAACTACATTACCTTCGGCCTTCAATCGACGGAAACCCCCGAAAGAGTTGAAATCCCATACCTCTATCAGGTAGTTGTACAAATGTATAAACTGGTTTGAGGAAACTCCATAAGGCCCTGGGCAATGCACCCGGCTCTGCGTCTTCAATTGTTTTGGGAGATTTCGAGTCTTGTCTTGAATGAAACTGTCGCAATTTGGGTTTTTCGTCGAACTCAGACTGACAAGATCTGCCAGTGAGATTTTGACTTCGATTCCGGAATGTCTTGTGATCCTTGCGAAAAGTCCGAGTTGCCTTATGCTGAACGGCTTCTCAGTCTCAGTCCTCGGCAGGCAGATTGAACGCCTTCGGCATCGGCGACGCGTTTGCTCTTCGCCACTGTCCGGGCGAAGTTCCGACAATCTCAGTTCTGGGCGGGTTGTCGCTAGCCTTCCTTAACCCCGAAATTGCCCCAAAATCTGGGTTACTTCTGTATTGACGGTGATACTACCGCAACAACTGAAATTGATGCTGAACGCGAGAATTTGCTGACGGATCATGACCATCGAAGAGGCCACCGATGCCGAGATCTTCCTCGCCTATCTCGGCCAAAGATTGCATACGCCTCAGGGTCTTCCGCCTCTCGGAGCCGGAGGAAGATGTTGCGGCCATCCGCCGGCAAGCGATTTGTACAGTAGAACGGCAGAGAGGGCGCTGTTGGAATGGCCTTCCGCATAAGCGTCTTCGGCCTGCAGTTGTACTCTCTGCGCGTCCAGCAGGTCCAGTAAGCCGGTAGCTCCATCCTTAAAACGAACACTGGCGAGATCGGCTGCAAGTTTACTATCCTTGGCGGCGAGCTGGAGTTGAACGTCACGGTCCTGTGACCTCGCATAGCTCACCAGAGCGTTCTCAACGTCCTCGAGAGCCAAGAGAACCGACTGCTGATACTGGGCAAGTTGTGCGTCGCCATCGGCCCGGCTGGCTGCGATTCGAGCGCGAACTCTTCCTCGGTCAAGAAAGGACCAATCGATGTTCAATGCCGCCAGGTTCACAGCGCTGACTCCATCAAACTGCGAATCCGAATGAAACTCGTTCAATCCAAGAAGGCCCGCGAAGTTGACACGCGGGAAAAGGTCAGCAGTGGCAATACCGATTTGTTCTGTCGCGGCATGCAGGCGTTGCTCCGACGCGCTTACGTCGGGGCGGCGGCGTACAAGATCAGCTGGTGTTCCGGGATCGATACGTTGAGGCAGGCCGGGTAGTGGCCTTGCCACTTCAAGCTCAGAGACGAGAGCCTCTGGCGAAAGCGCGCAAAGCACGGCAAGGCGATGTTCATCGAGCGCGACCGCAGAGAGCAGCTCGGGAATGCGCGAGGTCGTTGTCTCGAGAAGGGCGCGTGCTCTCGCCGTGTCGAACGGTGTTCCTCTACCAGCCGAATAAGCCGCCTCGACCAGCCGTGCTGTTTCCTGCTCGTTCCCAAGATTCCCCCGCGCTACCCGAAGAAGTTCCTGCCGTCCACGGAGGTCTATATAGGTGCTCGCAACCTCTCCAACCACGGTAACCTGCATCGCAGCAACGCTGCTTGCATCCGCAAGAGTCTGCTGGCGTTGTGCCTCTATCCCATGACGAACGCGGCCAAAGAAATCGAGTTCCCAACTTGCATTGATCCCCGGGTTGAAAAAGCGATTATTTCGCGGATAGCCAAACGCCTGGGAATCGGCGAATTTCTGTCTTCCCACGCTTGTGCTCATCGTTACCGTGGGATAGCGGTCGAATTTTACTTCACGCAATAAGGCATTGGCGCTGTCGTAATGGGCCAGCGCGGCGCGCAGATCGTTATTCGCGGTAAGCGCACGCTGCACTAGCGAGCTGAGTTCCGGGTCGTGGAAACTATGCCAGAACTCTGGATCGCTCGCGTCCGCATGGGGACCGGCGTTAACAGTCGCTTTATCGGGGGCGGTGAACTGCTGCGGAACTGTGAGCGTTGGCTGTTTGTAACGGGGACCAACGGAACATGCGGTAAGCCCAAGAGAGAGCACTGTTGCCAGAATTGATTTGCGATTAGGCATTGCTCTCCTCCAATGCTTCGCGAGACTCGTTCGATTTTTCCCGAACCTCTTTCTTCGTCCATGTACGCAGGGCTACATAGAACACGGGAGTCAGAAAGAGACCAAACAACGTCACACCGAGCATTCCAGAGAAGACAGTAATGCCAGTCGCCGCGCGAACTTCGCTGCCGGCGCCGTGCCCCAGGAGCAATGGGACCGAACCTCCGATAAAGGCGATCGAGGTCATCACAATCGGACGCAGACGCATGCGACAGGCTTCGAGCGCAGCTTCGACGATGCTTTTGCCCTGAATCTCTAACTCTCGCGCGAACTCGACGATGAGGATTGCGTTCTTGCAGGCCAACCCCATCAAAACTACTAAGCCCACCTGGACGAACACATTGTTGTCGCCACCCGTGAGCCACACGCCAAGCAGTGCCGCGCACATGCACACGGGCACAATCAAAATTACTGCGAGCGGGAGGGTCCAGCTCTCATAAAGAGCGGCGAGCACGAGGAAGGCCAGCATCACAGCGAGTGGAAATACCACCTCGGCTGCGTGGCTTTGTGTCACCTGCTGATAGCTCAAGTCTGTCCACTCGAGTACGATGCCACGGGGCAGCACCTTGTCGGCGATCTCCGTCAGTTTGGTAACCACCTGTCCCGCTGAGAGCATTTTGGGATTGGAATCGCCGATAAGATCGGCAGCCGGGTAGCCGTTATAACGCATGACCGGATCCGGTCCATAACTCGGTACTACGGTCACGATCGAGCCTATAGGCACCATCTCACCGCGCGCATTGCGCACGCGCAGATTGCCGATGTCCTCTACTCGTTGGCGATGGGTGGCATCGGCCTGCGCCATGACCCGGTAGACGCGTCCGAATATATTGAAGTCGTTGATATAGACCGAACCAAGGTAGGTCTGCAGGGTGTCGAATAGATCGGCTAACGCGACCCCCTGCGCCTTAGCCTTCACCCGATCCACCTTGATTTCGAGTTGTGGGATGTTGGCTTGGTAGGAACTGACGGGAAAGGTCATCCCCGGTGTTTGCGCGACGGCTCCCTGGAATGCGCTCAACGCATTCTGTAGAGCACCATACCCGAGCCCAGCTCGATCTTCCAGATAAAGCGAATAACCCGAGCCGTTGCCGAGACCCTGAATGGGTGGCGGCATCAACGCATAGGTGAAGCTATCCTTGATGTTCGCAAACCTGGCGTTAAGTTCTGCGTTGATCTCGGCTGCGCTGTGACGGCGCTCATCAAACGGCTTGAGGATAACGTAGGCCACTGTAAGATTGGGCGTATTGACTTGCTGCAGGGCGCTAAAGCCTGAGAGGGCGGCCACCATATCGACACCCTCCACACTGTGCGCCGCCTCGCTCATCCTGCGTGTCACAGCGTTGGTACGGGCGTGCGAAGCACCTTCTGGCAGCTTGGCCCCGGAGAAAAGATAGAGTTTGTCCTGGGTTGGAATGAATCCTCCCGGCACTTTGTTGAACAACAGTGCGGTCGCGGCCAGCAGAACGGCATATACGGCGAACACGACTCCCCGGTGGCGGAGTGTGCGCCCCACCGTACCGTGATAGTTCTCCGAACCACGCTCAAAGAAGCGATTAAACGGATGAAACAGCCAGCCGAGCGCGCGTTCGATGCCGCGCGCCGCCACATCTTTGGGCGCATCGTGCCCTCTGAGTAACTTTGCTGCGAGCGCCGGCGACAAAGTCAGTGAGTTGACCGCAGATATCACGGTCGAGATCGCGATGGTTACCGCGAACTGTTTGTAGAACTGGCCGGTGACGCCGGAAAGAAACGCCATAGGCACGAAAACCGCGCAGAGCACGAGCGCGATCGCAATGATGGGACCGGATACTTCTCTCATCGCCTGGTGGGCAGCGGCACGCGGACTTAAGCCCTCCTGGATATTGCGCTCGACATTCTCGACCACAACAATGGCGTCGTCGACGACGATGCCGATCGCAAGTACCAGGCCGAACAGTGTCAGTGTGTTAATCGAGTAGCCCAATAGATACAGCCACGCAAATGTGCCAACCACAGAGACGGGCACGGCAATGAGCGGAATGATGGAGGCGCGCCAGGTCTGCAAGAACAGGATTACTACCAGCACCACCAGCACCACGGCCTCGATCAACGTATGCTCAACCGCACGGATCGATTCGCGCACGAACACGGTTGGATCCCAGATTGGCTTGTAGGCAATGCCGGCAGGGAAGTCCGCAGACAACTGGCGCAACCGTGCATAGACCATATCGGCGACCCCTAAAGCATTGGCGCCGGGGGTAAGGAATATCCCCAGCACCACATCTTTTTGGGTGTCGGCGTAGGTATCCATAGTGTAGTCGCTGGCGCCGAGTTCCACCCGTGCCACATCGGAGAGATGCACGATCCGGCCGTCCGCGCCATTTTTGAGCACGATGTCGCCAAACTCTTGCTCACTGCGGAGGCGGCCTCGCACGTTGAGAGAGATCAGAAGGTCGGTTGTGTTCGGCGAGGGCTCGGCGCCGAGCTGGCCTGCTGACACTTGCACGTTCTGCTCGCGCACAGCGTTGACCACGTCGGCGGAAGTAAGACCGCGCGAGGCGAGTTGGTTCGGGTCGAGCCAGAGACGCATTGCATAATCGCCAGAACCGAACATCTGGACATCACCAATACCGGGTAGGCGCGACAACTCGTCCTTAATATGCAGGACGGCGTAGTTGCGCAGGTACAGTGAGTCGTAACGATTGCCGGGAGAATACAAGCTCACGTACATGAGCGGCGTAGGAGATTGTTTCTGTGTGGTAACGCCGAACTGGCGCACCTCATCAGGCAACCGCGACAGTGCCTCACTGACCCTGTTTTGCACGCGTACGGCTGCAGTATCGGGATCGACCCCGGGCCGAAAGGTGACCACTACCTGAAGGCTGCCATCGGAGCCGGCTACAGACTTCATGTACATAATGCCTTCGACACCGTTGATCGCCTCTTCGAGAGGCTCCGCCACCGACTCGGCGATCTCCTTCGGATTGGCGCCCGGATAGGTTGCACGCACAACCACGCTCGGCGGTATCACCTCGGGATATTCACCGGAGGGAAGAATCGGAATTGCTATCAGACCGAGAGAAAAGATGATGATCGATAGCACGATCGCAAAGATCGGACGGTCGATAAAAAAGCGGGACAAATTCTTCATGAAGGGGCTCCTCTTATTGCGCCATCGCCGAGGTCAGGGAAGAGGCCGTTGTTGCCTGCGATGGCTCCATGGCAGACTCCTTCGCGGTCACCGGTACGCCGGGATAAAAGATGTTCTGAAGTCCACTGACGATCACCTTATCGCCGGTGCCAAGTCCGGACTGCACAATGCGCAAACCGTCGACGAGGGGACCAAGCTGGACATCTTTACGCTGGGCCGTGTTGCCTGCACCAAGGACATAGACATATTTGCGGTCCTGATCGGTAAGAATGGCTTTGTCATCAACCAGGAGCGCCTGCACGGTGCCGGTGCTTTCAAGCTGAACCCGCGCATAGAGGCCTGGAGTGAGAAGATGGTCAGGATTGTTCAATACGACGCGCGCGCGGATCGTACCTGTCGCTGCATTGACCTCGTTATCGAGAAAATCAACCCTACCGGCATGAGGAAAGCCGGTCTCATTCGCCAACGCGACGCGCACGGGGTTGGCAGAACTCACTCCACTTCCGCGATGTTCTCTTTCCTGAAAACGTAAATAACTCTGCTCATCGCAATCGAAGTACACATAGACAGGGTCTTGTGACACGACGGTAGTTAGCACCGTTTGATCGGCTTGTGCAAGATTTCCACGCGTGAGCAGTGCCCGACTGGTCCGTCCATCAATAGGGGATCGTACTTCCGCAAAGGATAGATTGAGTTCTGCCGTTGCAACCGCTGATTCTGCCTCATGCACGCGAGCAGTGCTCTGAGAGAGATCAGAGTCACGATTCTGATATTCTTCCTGCGAAATCGCCTTGGAAGCATTTAGCGCCTGCGCCCTTTTCGCCTGAATATCCGCGAATGCCGCCGCTGCCTGCTCTCGCTCCAGGGTTGCCTTTGCACTGTCGAGAGCATCGCGGAAAGGTCGCGGATCAATGACGAACAGCAGGTCACCGCGCTTTACGCTGTCTCCCTCTCGATACGCAACCATATCCACGTAGCCTGTCACCCTGGCCCGCACGTCTACGGAGTTGATGGATGCGACACGGCCGTTGAATTCGTCAGACAGACGAATCGGCTTGGGCACGACCGCAGCAACTTCTACTGCTGCCGGCGTAAACGGCTTCTTGGCGGACGCTGGGTTACATCCCGCAAGAGGGATTGCCAAAGTTACCGCACAGGTGCAGACAAGCAGAAGATGCCTGAACGGAATTCGACGTGCGAATAAATGCATTTGAAGTTCTCCATTCCCACGGTGCCCTCGTTGTGAACAAGTCCGGCATCATGCCTCCGTCGCCGATCGCTCGAGCGCGTCGATAACCTGGGAGCTTAAACGCGCGTCCCGCCGGAGACGGGCTCTTCTTATCCCATCTGTTCTCACCAACCGACAGCAGCAAGCCATTTGTCGCGGACCGCGTTCAATACTCTGTCCACTCTTTGAACATTCCAGCCAAAAGGTAGCGACGGGATGTCAGTTAGGCTGCTAGAACGCGACTGATTTCTCCGGATGAGGAACGTCG